>CAMATD010000372.1 GCA_945860785.1 Variovorax sp. YR752
GCAATGACCCGCGTGCAGCGTTTCTCTCACGCCACGCTGCCGGCAATGCCCTGGAAGAACGGCGGCGGCACCACGCAGGAAATCGTCAGCTGGCCGCAGGGCGTGGGGCTCGACAGCTTCGGCTGGCGCGTGAGCATCGCAACCATCGCGGCGGCGGGGCCGTTCTCGGTGTTCGCGGGCGTCGACCGCAGCATCATGCTGCTGGAAGGCGACGGCGTCCGGCTGTTCACGCACGACGGGCGCGTGGCGCATCGGCTCGACGTGCCGCACCGGCCGTTTGCCTTCAGCGGCGACGATGAGATCGACTGCACGCTGCTCGGCGGCGCGTCGAACGACTTCAATGTGATGACGCGGCGCGGACAGTGGCGTGCCGATGTGCAGGTACTGGACCGCGCATCGGCCGTCGAAGCGGCGCCGCACGGCGTGCTGCTGGCCTTGCGCGGCGCGTGGCGGTTGAATGACGAGGCCTGCCGCGAGGGCGAAGGCCTGTGCTGGGCCGATGCGGCGCAGGCGTGGCAAGTAACGCCAGAGCGCGAAGACGCGCGCTTGTTGGCGGTCCGCGTCGTGCCGGCGTAACCTGCAGAAAGACACAAGATGATGATGAAACCTGCAAGCGAATACCCATCGGCCGACGGCCTCTGGACCGGCCTGCGCCTTGCGCCCGATGCCGCGCTTGGTGTGACGCTGGACGCTGGCGTCGAGGCGGCCATCGTGGTGATGCAAGGCGAGATCCGCTGGGTTGGCGCGGGCAGCGCGCTACCGGTCGAGTTCGCGGGGCTCGCGCAGCACGACGGCGGTGGCGCGCTGGTCACGCCCGGCCTCGTCGATTGCCACACGCACCTGGTCTACGGTGGCCAGCGTGCCAACGAGTTCGCGATGCGGCTCGCGGGCGCCACGTATGAAGAAGTGGCGAAGGCCGGCGGCGGCATCGTCTCGTCGGTGCGCGCCACGCGCGAAGCCGACGAAGACACGCTCTTCGCGCAGGCCGCACCGCGCCTCGAACAATTGCTCGCCGACGGCGTCTGCGCCATCGAGATCAAGTCGGGCTACGGCCTTTCGCTCGAACATGAGCGCAAGCAATTGCGCGTGGCGCGGCGACTCGGCGAAGCCTATGGCGTCACCGTGCGCACCACCTTCCTCGGCGCGCACGCACTGCCACCCGAATACGCAGGCCGCAGCGGCGACTACATCGACCTCGTGTGCCGCGAGATGCTGCCCGCGCTCGCGGCCGAAGGGCTGGTCGATGCGGTGGACGTGTTCTGCGAACGCATCGCCTTCTCGCTCGAGGAAACCGAGCAGGTCTTCAAGGCCGCGAAGGCGCTGGGCCGGCCGGTCAAGCTGCATGCCGAGCAACTCTCGGACATGGGCGGCGCCGCGCTGGCCGCACGCTACGGTGCGCTGTCGTGCGACCACATCGAACATCTGTCGGCCGACGGCATCGAGGCGATGCGCCGGTCGGGCACCGTGGCTGTGCTGCTGCCCGGCGCCTACTACACGCTGCGCGACACGCACCTGCCGCCCATCGAGGCGCTGCGCGCGGCGGGCGTGCCGATGGCCGTGTCCACCGATCACAACCCCGGCACCTCGCCGACGCTGAGCCTGCTGCTGATGGTCAACATGGCGTGCACGCTGTTCCGCCTGACCGTGCCCGAGGCACTGGCTGGTGTCACGCGCCATGCGGCTCGGGCGCTCGGTTTGCAGGACACGCATGGCGCCATCGCGCTAGGCATGCCCGCCAACTTCGTGCTGTGGAGCGTGCGCGATGCCGCCGAGCTGGCCTACTGGTTCGGCCAACGCCCGGTGCATGCCGTGGTGCGACAAGGCCGCATCGCCGTGGAGAACGCAGCATGACGCGCACGCTCTTCGCAGCCGATGCGCTGCTGCCGGCCGGTTGGATGAAGAACGTCCTGCTGACGTGGAACGACGCCGGCCAGCTCACGCAGGTGCAGCCTGCCGCGCAACCCTCCGCAGACGCGCAAGTGGCGAACGGCCCCGTGATCCCCGGCATGCTCAACCTGCATTCGCACGCCTTCCAGCGCGCCTTCGCGGGCCTCACCGAACACCGCGCCGAGCAGCAGGACAGCTTCTGGAGCTGGCGCACGCTGATGTACCGCTTCGCCGCGCGCCTCGGCCCGCAGCACATGGAAGCCATCGCGACCTGGCTCTACGCCGAGATGCTCGAAGCCGGCTACACCAGCGTGTGCGAGTTCCAGTACGTGCACCACGACGCCGATGGCCGTCCCTATGCCGACGATGCAACGCTGAGCCTCGCGTTGCTGCGCGCCGCGCAGAAGGTCGGCATCGGCTTCACGTTGCTGCCCGTGCTCTACCAGACCAGCGGCTTCGGCGACCAGCCGCCCAACGAGGGGCAGCGCCGCTTTATTCGCTCGACCGATTCGATGCTGCGTCTGCTCGAGGCGCTGAAGCCCGTGTGCGACGCACAGGGCGCGCGGCTGGGTATGGCGCCGCATTCGCTGCGCGCCGTGCCACCTGAGGCACTGCGCGATGCCGTCGCCGGCCTCGAAGCCATCGACCGCACGGCACCGATCCACATCCACATCGCCGAGCAGACCAAGGAGGTCGACGATTGCGTCGAATGGAGCGGGCTGCGCCCGGTCGAGTGGTTGCTCGACCACGCGCCAGTCGATGCGCGCTGGTGCCTCGTCCACGCCACGCACATGAACGACGCCGAGTACGAATACGCCGCCAAGAGCGGCGCGGTGGCCGGCCTGTGCCCGACGACCGAGGCGAACCTCGGCGACGGCATCTTCGATTTCGCCAAGTGGCGCAAGCACGGCGGCGCCTGGGGCGTGGGCTCCGACAGCCACGCCAGCGTCAACGCGGCGGAAGAACTGTTGATGCTCGAGTACAGCCAGCGCTTCGCCAAACGCCAGCGCAACGTCGGCGCGAGCGCGGCACAACCGCATGTCGCCACCGCGCTCACGCTCGAAGCGGTGCAGGGTGGGGCGCAGGCGTCAGGCCGCGCGGTCGACGGGCTCGCCGTGGGGCAGCAGGCCGACTTCGTCGTGCTCGATGCCAATCATCTCGCGCTGCAGGGCCTGTCGGCACCCGACACGCTCTCGGCCCACGTCTTCGCCAGCCACCGCACCTCGGCCATCGACACCGTCTGGGTGGCCGGCCGCACGCGCGTCGCGGCCGGACGCCATACGCTGCATGACGAAGCCGCGTCCGCCTTCGTGGCGGCGCGCACCCAACTCCTCAAGGACTGAATCCCATGGCCTTCACCACCGCCGAACCGGCGTTCCGCTTCCGCCAGGGCACGCGCCCGTTGCTGATCTCGATACCGCACGTCGGCACCCACGTGCCGCCCGCGCTGGCCGCCCGCCTCACCGACGAAGCGCGCCACGTGCCCGACACCGACTGGCACCTCGAACGGCTCTACGACTTTGCCGACGCGCTCGGCGCCTCGGTGCTCGTCGCCACGCATTCGCGCTACGTGATCGACCTGAACCGTCCACCGGACGGCGCCAGCCTCTACCCGGGCCAAAGCGTCACGGGCCTCTGCCCGGTCGACACCTTCGACGACACGCCGGTCTATGCATCGAGCGACGACCTGCCGAATGACGCAGAGGTCGCCGAACGCCGCGACGCCATTTGGCACCCCTACCACCGCCAGCTGCAGGCCGAACTCGCCCGCCTGAAGGCGATGCACGGCACCATCGCCTTGTGGGATGCCCACTCGATCCGCTCGGTGCTGCCGCGCTTCTTCGAAGGCAAGCTGCCCGACCTGAACCTGGGCACCGGCAACGGCACGAGCTGCGACCCGGCACTGGCCGCCACGCTGCTCGGCATCGCCGAATCGGCCACGGGCTACACCGGCGTGCTCAACGGCCGCTTCAAGGGCGGCCACATCACGCGGCAGTACGGCAATCCGGCTGGCGGCGTGCACGCGGTGCAGCTGGAAATGACGCAGTCGAGCTACATGCAGGAGCAGTTGCCCTTCGACTATCTGCCCGATGTCGCGGCCGGGGTGCAGCCGCACGTGCGGCGCATGACCGAAGCGGTGCTGGCCTTCGTCGGAAGCCCGGCAAAGCACTGACGGCCGGCAGGGACAGCCCCCTTTTCTACAATCGGGGGGTTATGAAGCCCGTCACCTACACCCGCGGCCAGGCACTCGCCGGCATCCTCGAAAAGCGCATCGCCATCCTCGATGGCGCCATGGGCACGCTGATCCAGCGCTTCAAGCTCACCGAGGAGCAGTACCGCGGCGAGCGCTTCAAGGACTTCGAGCGCGACATCAAGGGCAACAACGAACTGCTGTCGCTCACGCGGCCCGACGTCATCTCCGACATCCACGAGGCCTACCTCGCGGCGGGCGCCGACCTGATCGAGACCAACACCTTCGGCGCGACCACCATCGCGCAGGAGGACTACAAGATGGCGCACCTGGCGCGCGAGATGAACGTCGAATCCGCCAAGCTCGCGCGCGCGGCCTGCGACAAGTTCAGCACGCCCGACAAGCCGCGCTTCGTGGCCGGCGCCCTCGGCCCGACGCCCAAGACGGCGAGCATCAGCCCCGACGTGAACGACCCGGGCGCGCGCAATGTCGATTTCGAATCGCTGCGCGCGGCCTACTACGAGCAGACCGAGGCGCTGGTCGAGGGCGGCGCCGACGTGATCCTGGTCGAGACCATCTTCGACACGCTCAACGCCAAGGCCGCGCTGTTCGCGGTCGACGAGTATTTCGACAACAGCGGCCACCGCCTGCCATTGATCATCAGCGGCACCGTGACCGACGCCTCGGGCCGCATCCTGAGCGGCCAGACCGTCACCGCCTTCTGGCACAGCGTGCGCC
>CAMATD010000373.1 GCA_945860785.1 Variovorax sp. YR752
GGCCGGCAAGGCGACCGTCTGGCCACCACCGCCGCTCCCTCCTCCACAGGCATACATCACGGCGGCCACGCCCGCCACGCACAGGGCGGCGATCGCGAGGCAGGCCGTGCGCATCGCCGCCGGCCCTTGCGGGCCCGAACGGCGACTCATCATTGCTTCAGTGACCAAACGTTGACTTGGTTGCCATCCGCCCCTACTTGCGGCGCCGTCGCGACGTCACCCGACTGCTTCTGCGTGTAGCCCGCCGGAATCACGAAAGCGTGATTGATGGGCCGCACACTGTCGAAGTGGGTGTCCGCGCTACCTGCATATTCCGGCAGGTTCAGGATGTTGGTAGCGACGAAGGCCTCCGTGTACTTCGAGCGGTTCATGTAAGAGGCATCGACAGCGGGGTCGGCCAGTTGGAACATGTCTTGCAGCGTGCGCACGAACGAGAAGTGGCTGTAGGCGTCGCTGTCCGACACGCCCTTGGGCGCGTTGGCCTGGTTGGTCAGGATGCCGAAGATACTTTCGCCGTGGCCGTGATTGCCGCTGGTGTAGTTGGTGATGGTGGTATCGACCGTCCAGGAGCCGTCCGCGTTCTGCTTGATCGGATTGGCAATCCGTGTTGTTGGCTGGGCTCCAGCCGCAGCAGGAATTCATGACACTGGGACTTTTGGCGTTGAAGGTGGCATTGCCTTCGTCGAACATCAGCACGATAGCCACGCGCTTCTGCGGGTTCTGCCACAGCGGCGAAGCCTGGATGCGCTTCACGGTGAAGTCGACATAGTTGTCGCCGCGCGTGATGATCGCGCCGCCCGTGGCGGTCGGCACGTTGTTGGCCACGCCGGTGCAGTCGCTCGCGGTGCCCGCGGCGCCACCCGGCACGGTGCCCGTCACGCTGATGCTGTGCATGTCGTCGCACTGGTCGGGCACCAGGAAGTTCAGGTTGCCGACATTGCCGCTGGCCAGGTCGGTGCCGAGCTGGTCGTAGTCGTAGTTCGCGGGAATGACGTAGTCGGTACTGTTCTTCAGGTTGGCGTCCCATTGGCCGTCGCCCATCGTGCGGTTGCTGTACTTCCATTCGGGCGCGCTGCGCACGTTCTGGTAGGCCATGCCTGGGTGATGCTTGGTCTTGTACAGGCCTGCGGGCATCGGCAGCGTGAGCGCCGCATTGCCGATGGCCGTCGCGTTGCCGGCCAGGGTGCCCGGCGCATAGACGTTGTCCTGTGCGGTGACCGCGGCATCGGCGACGCTGTCGGTACGGAAGTCCTGCCCCGGGTTCATCGACTCGCTGTACGTGCGCCACGTGAGGCCGACGCTCGTGATGGCATTGAAGAGATTGGGCCTGCCGACGATGTTGTGGTTCGTGGCCTGCGCGCACGTGGCCGTGAACGGCGACTTGGCCAAGCCCGGCTGAGAGGCATCGGGCGTGGGCAGGTCCTGGACAACGTTGGCACCGGTCGCGCCGCAGTTCCATTGGTTGTCGTCGGTGATGCCCCAGTCGTCCGCACCGCCCAGGGCCGTGTAGTTGGGCTCGCTCGGGTTGCCGGTGGCGTAGTAGCTCACGAGCTGATTGCCAGTCTTCAGGTAGCCGTTGATCTTGGGCGCGTAGGCCGAGTGCAGGATCGACAGCGTCGCCTTGTTCTCCAGCATCACGATGAAGATCGTTGTCGTAGCGCGGAATGCCTTCGACGTTGAAGGCGGCCTGCTGCGACTGCAGGAAGGTGATGGCCTTGCGGTTGTCCGCCACGTTGGCGGTGGCGGCCGTCACGCCGACCTTGCCGGTCAGGCTCGGATCGCCGCCGGGGTTGGCCAGCGCGTCGGGAAACTTGTCGCCGCGGTCGAGCTTGGTGGTGGCGTAGGCGAAGCGGCTGTTCAGCGCATTGGCTTCGTTGAGCAAGGCGGCCTGCACCTTCGCGGCGGCGGCGTTCGCATCGGCCAGCACCGCATCGACCGGTACGCCGAGGCGGGTTGCCAGGTTCTGCTTTTCGACCGCGTAGTTGGTGTTGTTGGCTTCGATCAGGCGCGCCACTTCGGACGACAGCGGACTCACTACCACGGCTGTGCCCTGCTCGCGCACCTGGTCCAGCGTGACGCGCAGCACTTCGCGCGTGGGCACGTTGGCGCCGGTCGCGGTGTTCTTGGCGTTGGTACCGATGTCGGCGATCAGCGCCGAGGCGCTCGACAGCGAGAGGCTGAACTTGCCCTTGGCATCGGTGACTGCACCGGTCTCGCCGCTGTCGCAGCGGCCGTTGTTGTTGGCATCGACGCAGACCGTGGCGCCCGGGTAGTAGCCGGCCAGGACGACCGGGTCGGTCGCACTGCCGGGCTTGAAGGCGCTGGCGGCGAGCACGCCGCTCACGGTGACGTTGCCGGAGCCAGCAGGCGGAGTGACGATCGGCAGGAACCCGGAGCCACCATCACCGCCGCCGCATGCGGCGAGAAGGGAGGCGGCCAGGATCGTCAAGGTGGGGCACAAGCCGGATCTGATTTTTTGAATGGCTTTCATGTGTACTTTCAAACGTGGAGAGGCAAGACGGCGGCGCGGTTTTTGGAAGCCAAGCCGCACCGGAAAGGCAAGCGAATCTAGGACGGTGTTATGTCATGAAAATGACCTCTTTCCCCTCTGTAGAGCCCCGTTTTTGCCGTTATTTTTTTCGTTGAAAACACACTGACCGGCAGCTGACTTTTCGGGCTTGAAAAATTACGTTTCTGACAGAATCGAGCCGGCAGAAACCAAGGAAGGCAGCATGGAATTCGACTGGCACAGCGACCCCGTCACGCGGACCACCGAGGTCGACAAGGGCTACAGGAACACGCAGAACGTGCGGCGCTTCATGGTCACGGAGTGCGGCGACGAATTCAAATTCGACCGGGCCTTCATGGCGTGGATTCGCGATGGCGTTCCCAAGCGCATGGGCGATGTGGCGGATGAATGGTTGAAGCGGCGCGGACAGAAATCGAAGTGACAGCAATCACCCCGCCTGAGATTTCCGTTCGACCCGCCGTCGCAGCCGACGCGCACATCCTGGCGGCGCTGTCCATCCAGGTCTGGCTCAGCACCTACACCGAAGGCGTGAACGACCTGTTCGCGCGTTACGTGCTCACGGAGTTCACCCCTTCGAACTTCCTCGCGCTGGTGGAAGCGCCCGATGTTTCACTGCTGGTTGCCGAGGTCGACGCCCACCTTGTCGGCTATTCGCTCGTGCGCTTCGGCGTGCCGCAGCCTCTTGTGCCGGCATCCGATTCAGAGCTTTGCACGCTGTATGTCCAGGAGCCCTTCACCCGGTCCGGTGTCGGCTCGGCGTTGCTTCGAAAGGCAAGCACGGTGGTGCGGGACCGCACGGGCAGCGATGGACTGTGGCTGTCGGTCAATGTGAAGAACCTGCGCGCATGCCGCTTCTACGAGAAGCACGGATTCGTCGTGAAGGGTCGCAACCTGGTTTGTTCTTGGGGAAGACCGGTACGAAAACTACGTGCTGGGGCCGTGACTGCCGGCTCACCCTGCCGCCCGGATCATCCTCGCGCTGGCCGTGGAACGGGCAATCACCCGTCCCTCCGGATCGCTCAATTGCGCCTCCAGAAAAGAGATGGTCTTGCCGAGCTGCACGACCTTCCCCTCCCCGAACAAAAGCCCGGGTGCAGCCGCTGCAAGAAAGGACACGTTGAGATCGATCGTGGCCGAGAACGCACCGGCGCCGTTCATGAGCCACAGCGCTGGCCCCATCGTGTCGTCGAGCATCGCGCCCAGAATGCCGCCCTGCACGGCACCGGCAGGGTTCAGAAAGGCATCGGTCGCAACGAAGCTCATGCGAACCCACCCTTCGCCTGGTCGAACTCCAGAACGCGCTGGCCGAACAGCCGGGCGGTCGCGGATTGGGGAAAGCGCTGCATCAACGGGTCCGGCGTCATCACGATCCTTTGCGCCGCAAAGCGGATCGAAAAATCTTAGGCGGGCGCTCCTGACAGCGTGGTGTCAGCAGGCGCCTTGTCGGCGAGCGGTGCGAGGAGCGTGTCGACCAGTCTGTCGACGCGCTGCTCCGCCAGCCGCATCGACTGGGCCAACTGCTCGCCGCCGAACTCGTCGCACTCCACCGCCGCCTCGAACACATCGGTGATGCCGATGTAGCCGAAGACCGAGCGCACGGAGTTCTCGGTGTGGTTCAGGTGCGCGATGCGCCCGCCGGGCTCGTAGCCATGGTCGCCGCGCGCGCCGAGCAGCACCATGCGCGTGCCGGCGTCGGCCAGCATCGGCCAGTACGGCACGGCACCGCGCGCGCGGTCGAAGCCGAAGGTGCGGCCCACGCGCACGACGTTGTCGATGTACGCCTTGAACTGCGCGGGCACGCTGAAGTTGTACATCGGCAGGCCCACCACGATCACGTCGGCGGCAATGAGCTGGTCGACCAGGCGGTCGCTCTCGGCCAGCACGTCGGCCATCCAGGGTTCGCGCTCGGCGGGTGCGGTGAAGGCGGCATGGATCCAGCGGCCACTGACGTGCGCGGGCGGCTGCTGGCCGACGTCGAGATGGTCGACGCGGTCGTTCGGCCGCGCCTTGCGCCAGCGCTCGACGAAGCGCGCGGAGAGACGGCGCGTGTGCGAGCCGTGGAGGTGGGTGTCGGAGCGGCCCGGGCGGGCGCTGGCATCGATGTGAAGCAGGTTGAGGGTCATGAATTTTCTCAATGAATGGGTGAGTTGATGTACTCTGTGATGCGCCGCCGGAATGACCGCACAGGCCCCTGAATCTAGGGATGCCGTCGGCCATTCACAAACGATCTTTTCTCCCGCCATGCAAGAGACTCATTCATCTGTCCGTCCACCGAGGC
>CAMATD010000374.1 GCA_945860785.1 Variovorax sp. YR752
ATCGAGATGGCGCGCGACATGGCGCAGCGCTTCAACCACCAGTACGGCGAGCACTTCACGCTGCCCGAAGCCGAGATCGACGATGCCGTCGCCACCCTGCCCGGCCTCGACGGCCGCAAGATGAGCAAGAGCTACGGCAACACGATCCCGCTGTTCGCGCCGCGCGCGTACCTGCAAAAGCAGATCGCCAGCATCGTGACCGACTCGCGCGCGCCCGGCGAGCCCAAGGAGACCGAGGGCTCCGCGCTCTTCCAGATCTACCAGGCCTTTGCCGATGCCGACGAGACAGAGATGCTTCGCAAGGCCTACGCCGACGGCATCGGTTGGGGCGACGCCAAGCAGTTGCTGTTCGAGCGCATCGAAGTCGAAGTGGCACCGCTGCGAAAGCGCTACGAGGCACTGATGAGCGACCCGGCGGAGATCGAGCGCATCCTGCGCATCGGCGCCGAGAAGGCCAGCGCGTTGTCCAAGCCCTTCATGACCCGCCTGCGCCATGCGGTTGGCCTGCGCAACCTCGCGACGGGCCGCGACAAGGGCAACGCCAAGGCGGCCAAGGTCGCCAGACCCAGTTTCAAGCAGTACTGCGAACGCGGCGACGGACTTTTCTATTTCAAGCTGCTCGATGCGCGCGGTGAAACCCTGCTGCAAAGCCGTGGATTTGCGTCGCCGCAGGAAGCCGGCCGTACCATCGCGGTCTTGCAGGAGCAAGGCGGTGCGGCGCTGGCCGCATTGGCCGCGCAACTCGAGCCGATCGATGCAGAAGGAACACGCGCCGTGACCGAGGCGCTGGAGGCACTGGCGGAGGCAACGACCACTACTACCAACGGAAGTTGATCCGGCAAGAGCCCACCGGCTTATCCGCCGGTGAGCGATACGAGAGAAGACGGTGCGATCACAAAGGAAGAAAACATGAGCATTTATGTCATCGACGACCACCCCCTGATGCGCGACGCGATCGTGATGGTCTTGCGGCGCTTGCGCCCGGCCGAGAACATTGTCGAGCTCGAACGGCTCGACAAGCTCGCGAGCTCGGTCCAGCAGCGTGGTGCCCCCACTCTTTTCTGCCTGGACCTGAAGTTGCCAGACACGAATGGCGTTTCGGGCGTGATTGCGGTCAAGCAGGTCTACCCCAATGTGCCGATTGCCGTCTATTCGGCGGCACCGGCGGCGGACATGGAAGACGCCTGCATCGAAGCGGGCGCCGATACCTACATCGAGAAGTCGGCCAGTTCCAACGAACTGGCAGCCGCCCTGCGCGGCCTGCTGATGGCCGGTTCTGAAGTCGACGAGCCACCGCTCGCCAACAACAGCAAGCTGTCGAAGCGCCAGACGCAGCTGATCGCCATGCTCGACAAGGGCATGAGCAATCGCGACATCGCGACCGACCTGGAAATCAGTGAGCACACGGTGAAGGTGCACCTGTGGCGCCTGTTCCGCCGGCTCGGTGTGAAGAGCCGCACGCAAGCGCTGCACTACGCACGCACCAACGGCTGGCTCTCGGGCTGATCCCCGGAGAGAGACTGCCCCTGGAACCGCGCCCCGTGCGCGGTTTTCTTTGGGCGGTGCTCTTCAGCCTCCGGCGCGCTCACGCGGGCCTGCGCTACCGCCTCGTCGGCATCGTACAGCGCCACGCGGAACACGCTGCCGCTGCCCAGCCGCGAACGCACGCTGACCGGATGGCCCAGCACGTGCGAAAGCCGCGCGACGATGGCCAGACCGAGGCCGAAGCCGTCGGAGGTGCCGGCATGGTCGGCCACCTTGTAGAACTCCAGGAACACGTCGCGCAGGTGCTCGGGCGCGATGCCGATACCGGTATCCCACACCTCCACGCGCATGCCGTCGCGCGTCTGTCGTGCGGCCAGCAGCACACCGCCTTCGGTCGTGTACTTGATCGCGTTCGCCAGCAGGTTGCCGATCATGCGGCGCACCCGGATCGGGTCGGTCAGGAACGAGCCCTCGGTCACGTGCACGCGGAAACCCAGCCCCCGGCTCTCGGCCACCGGGCGGTACTGCAGTTCAAAGCAGCTCGGAGACGTCCACGCGCTCGATGTGCAGGCGCACCTGGCCCGAATCGATGCGCGCCAGGTCGAACATCGAGTCGAACAGCGCATTCACCGCATGCGTGGCGCGCACGATCTTCGGGGCGAGCTCCAGCACCAGCTCCGGCTCGTTGCGCAGCCAGTCGGCGTACAGCGAAAGCGCCAGCACCGGCCGGCGCATGTCGTGGGCGGCGCTGGCCAGGAAGCGGTTCTTCATCGCCACCGCCGACACCGCGGCCTGCCGCTGCTGCGTGAGCGACTTGATCAGGATGTGGTTGTGGAACAGCAGCTCCAGGCTGTTGCGCGCCGTCTCGTGGATGTGGCGCCCCGCGCGCAGCAGCAGGTACCAGTGCAGGATCGGCAGCACCGGCATCAGGTAGCCGTACTGGAACTGCGGCTGCTGGATATTGATGGTCACGAGGCGAATCAGCACCGCCCCCAGCATCGTGATGAACAGCGTGTTGACGTAGCGCTTGAGCAGCGGCGGATGTAACGCCAGCCCGTTCAGCGGGAAGGTACCCACCCCCGCCACGATCAGCCAGCTCATGAACTGGTTGACCTGCGGCGTGCGTTCGAAGAACAGCAGGATCGACAGCCCCCACACCACCGCGCTGGTGCTCCAGACAAAGCCGTAGCGTTCGGTGAACTGCTGCTGCGCCGCAGCGCTGCGGCCGGCGTAGCGCACCGCGTAGACCCGCGCGCCCCAGGCACGGCAGGCGGTGGCGATGATGCCGGCCAGCAGCCAGGTCAGCAGCTCCCAGCGGGGCACGTAGGCCCAGTTCATGCCGACCATGGCCGGCATGAACGCCGCGGAAACGAAGTAGGAGCCGCGCGCGGAGCGCATCAGGCTGCGGATGAGCTCGCCGCGCACCCACGATTCGGCCTCGTCGGCCGAAGCCGGGGCAGGTGTCAAGCTCGCGATCGACGCATTGGCCATATGGCACAGGCCCCTTGTTTTGTTGGATGCGGTGGCGATATTAACGGGCCGCCGGCCATTGCTTCACGGGGTAACAACAGAAAACCGGCCGCGATAATTCGGCATCGACCGAAGAAGGACCCACCTGCATGTTGTCTCATGTTTTCGTCGGCGTGACCGACTTCGAGCGCGCCTTCGGTTTTTATTCGGCGCTCATGAGCGAATTGCGCCTCAAGCTGAGGTTTCGCGACGACACGAAGCCATGGGCCGGCTGGCAGAGCCCTGACGCACCGCGTCCGCTCTTTCTGGTCGGAAGCCCGTTCGACGGCCACGGGGCCGCGCCCGGCAACGGCCAGATGGTCGCGCTGATGGCCGCCGACCGCGCCACCGTGGACCGCGCCCATGCCATCGCACTGACCCACGGCGGTACCTGCGAAGGCCTTCCGGGGCTCAGGCCGCACTACCACCCGGACTACTATGGCGCCTATTTCCGCGATCCCGACGGAAACAAACTCTGCGTCTGCTGCCACACACCACCACCGACATGCTGAACAACCTGACCCCCTTCCTCATCCACTGGGCCATCACGGCCATTTCCCTCTGGGTGGCCAGCCACCTGTTTCGCGGACTCAAGTTCGACAGCACCGGGGCACTGGTGGTGTCGGCGCTGCTGCTCGGCCTGGCCAACGCGGTGGTCAAGCCGCTGCTCATCGTGCTCACGCTGCCGCTGACGCTCGTGACCTTCGGGCTCTTCCTGCTGGTGATCAATGCGCTGATGATCCTGCTGGTGGCGGCGCTGGTGAAGGGCTTCAAGGTCTCGGGCTTCTGGACCGCCCTCTTCGCGAGCATCTTCATCTCGCTGCTGAGCATCGTCATCGGCTCGTTCGTCACCAGCGACGACCCGGCCGAGAAGGTTCAGATGCCGCAGAGCGGCAACTGGCTCTGACAGCGCGCCTTGGCGGCGGCCGCCATCCCATGGATGGAGGAGGACAGGCGCCGTCGCCTAGCTGAAGATGCGGCCCACCCGGCACCCACGCCGGGGCCAAAGAAGGGCCCCATGAAAATCGCGTTCGCTTCGTGCATGAACCTCCGTCCCGGCCACGCGCAGGTGGTCTGGGACAAGATTGCAGCCCATCAGCCGGACTACCTCTTCCTGCTCGGTGACCAGATCTACATGGACTTCTTCCCGCACCTGGAGGAGCCGAAGGACTGGGGCGTCGACCAGTTTCAGCAGGTCATGGCCGGGAAGTACGCGGCGCAATGGAACACGCCGGGCTTCAGGGAACTCATCGCCGCCGTGCGCGCGCACCAGCGTCGAAGATCTGCTCGCCCGAAAAGTCGGCCGCGCTTTCTGCCCAGGCGTCGATGTAGGGCAGCATCTTCGCGCGGCGGTCTGCGGGCATGGCGCGCAGGTCGGTCAGCGAGCGCATGCGCCAGAAATGGTCCATGCCTTGCAGCATCTTCGGCGTCATGAAGGGCTGCATCTCTTCGACGTGTGCGCCGGCCGCTTCGATCGTGCGCGCTGCGCGGCCGATGGCCTCGCGGATCTGCGGATCGAGCGGCAGGCCGCAGCCGGCGTCGAGCAGCAGGCCCACGCGCTTGCCCGCGAGAAAGGAAGCGTCCACGCGACGGCCAGCCAGTCGATGACAGGCGGCGGCAGCTCGGAATAGTCGCGGCTGTCGGGCTGCGCGACGGACTGCATCATCAGCGCGGCGTCTTCCACCGTGCGCGTCATCGGCCCGGCGCAGCGGCCCATGTAGGGCGTGCTCAGCGGAATGCGGCCGAAGCTGGGCTTGAGCGTGAAGATGCCGCACCAGCTCGCGGGCAGCCGCAGCGAGCCACCGA
>CAMATD010000375.1 GCA_945860785.1 Variovorax sp. YR752
GACAACCTCGTCTTCGTCATCAACTGCAACCTGCAGCGTCTCGATGGCCCGGTGCGCGGCAACGGCAAGATCATCCAGGAACTCGAGGGCGAATTCCGCGGCTCGGGCTGGAACGTCATCAAGCTGATCTGGGGCAGCGGTTGGGACCAGCTGATTGCACGCGACAAGGACGGGGCTCTGCGCAAGATCATGATGGACACGAACGACGGCGATTACCAGTCGTTCAAGGCCAACGACGGCGCCTACGTCCGCAAGCACTTCTTCGGCCGCGACCCGCGCACGCTCGAGATGGTCGCCAAGATGAGCGACGACGACATCTGGCAGCTGTGCCGCGGCGGCCACGACTCGCAGAAGGTCTACGCGGCCTTCGACGCGGCCGTGAAGCACAAGGGCCAGCCGACCGTGCTCCTGATCAAGACGGTCAAGGGCTTCGGCATGGGCAAGATCGGCGAGGGCAAGAACAACGTCCACCAGACCAAGAAGCTCAGCGACGAGGACATCATGGCCTTCCGCGACCGCTTCAACATTCCGATTCCGGACAGCAAGATCGCCGACCTGCCGTTCTACAAGCCGGCCGACGACACGCCTGAAATGAAGTACCTGCACGAGCGCCGCAAGGCCCTCGGCGGCTACCTGCCGCACCGCCGCACCAAGGCCGACGAGAGCTTCACGGTGCCCTCGCTCGACATCTTCAAGTCGGTGATGGAACCCACGGCCGAAGGCCGCGAGATCTCCACCACGCAGGCCTACGTCCGCTTCCTCACGCAGCTGCTGCGCGACAAGGCGCTCGGCCCGCGCATCGTTCCCATCCTGGTGGACGAGGCCCGCACCTTCGGCATGGAAGGGTTGTTCCGCCAGATCGGCATCTACAACCCCGCAGGCCAGCAGTACACCCCGGTCGACAAGGACCAGGTCATGTACTACAAGGAAGACAAGGCCGGCCAGATCCTGCAGGAAGGCATCAACGAAGCCGGCGGCATGTCGAGCTGGATCGCGGCGGCCACGTCGTACAGCACGAACAACCGCATCATGGTGCCGTTCTACGTGTACTACTCGATGTTCGGCTTCCAGCGCATCGGCGACCTGGCCTGGGCGGCCGGCGACATGCAGGCGCGCGGCTTCCTGCTCGGTGGCACCTCGGGACGCACCACGCTCAATGGCGAAGGCCTGCAGCACGAAGATGGTCACAGCCACATCCTGGCCAACACCATCCCGAACTGCGTGAGCTACGACCCGACCTTCGCGCACGAAGTCGGCGTGATCCTGCACCATGGCTTGAAGCGCATGGTCGAGAAGCAGGACAACGTCTACTACTACCTGACGCTGCTCAACGAGAACTACGCGATGCCCGGCCTCCAGCCCGGCACCGAAGAGCAGATCATCAAGGGCATGTACCTGTCGAAGCAGGGTCCGGCGATCAAGGCCGCCAAGGGCAAGGAAGCGCCGGCCGTGCAACTGCTCGGCAGCGGCACCATCCTGCGCGAGAGCTTCGCTGCGCAAGAACTGCTCGAGAAGGACTGGGGCGTGTCGGCCTCGGTGTGGAGCTGCCCGAGCTTCAACGAGCTGACGCGCGACGGCCAGGACGCCGACCGCTGGAACCTGCTGCACCCGGACCAGACCCCGCGCGTGCCCTTCGTGGCCGAGCAGCTGGCACCCACGACCGGCCCGGTGGTGGCATCGACCGACTACATGAAGGCCTATTCGGAACAGATCCGTCCCTTCATCCCTAAGGGCCGCACCTACAAGGTGCTGGGCACCGACGGCTTCGGCCGCAGCGACTTCCGCAACAAGCTGCGCGAACACTTCGAAATCAATCGTCACTACATCGTGGTGGCCGCGCTCAAGGCGCTGAGCGAAGATGGCGCCGTGCCTGTGGCCAAGGTGGTCGAGGCAATCAAGAAGTACGGCATCAATGTCGACAAGGTCAACCCGCTTTACGCTTGAACATCAACAACCAACGAACGAACGGCGCCTCGCGGCGGGAGACAACGATATGGCAGCAGTGGAAGTGAAGGTGCCGGACATCGGCGATTTCGATGAAGTCGCAGTGATCGAGGTGCTAGTGAAGGTGGGCGACACGGTCAAGGCCGAGCAGTCGCTCATCACGGTGGAATCGGACAAGGCGTCGATGGAGATTCCGTCGTCGACCGCCGGTGTGGTCAAGGAAATCAAGGTCGAGGTCGGCGGCAAGGTGAAAGAGGGCTCCGTGGTGCTCGTGCTCGAGGCCGAAGGTGCTGCTGCCGCAGCACCGGCCCCGGCGCCTGCTGCGGCCCCTGCCGCTGCCGCGCCTGCGCCAGCCGCTGCGGCGTCCGCGCCGGCTGCCGCACCCGCAGCTTCGGGTCCGATCGAGATCAAGGTGCCGGACATCGGCGACTTCAAGGACGTCGCGGTCATCGAACTGCTCGTGAAGGTCGGCGACACGGTCGCGGCCGAGCAGTCGCTGATCACGGTGGAGTCGGACAAGGCCTCGATGGAAATTCCGTCGTCGGCCGCGGGCGTGCTCAAGGAGCTCAAGGTCAAGGTCGGCGACACGGTCAACATCGGCGACCTGATCGCTGTGCTCGAAGGCGCTGCAAGTGCTGCGGCCCCTGCGCAAGCTGCTGCAGCTGCACCGGCCGCCGCGACTGCCAGCGCTCCGGCTGCTGCTTCGCCGGCGCCCGCCGCAAGCCCGGCGGCCGCTGCCGCAGCACCGCACGATCCCACCACGGCGCCCAGCGCCAGCTTGCCGCATGCTTCGCCCTCGGTGCGCAAGTTCGCGCGCGAACTCGGCGTGCCGCTCGAAGAGGTCAAGGGCTCCGGCCCCAAGGGCCGCATCACGCAGGCAGACGTCCAGGGCTTCACCAAGGCCGTGATGAGCGGCCAGGTCAGCACCAAGGCCTCGGCGGCCAAGGCACCGGCCGGTGGTGGCAGCGCAGACGGCGCCGCACTGGGCCTCATCCCGTGGCCCAAGGTCGACTTCACGAAGTTCGGCGCGGTCGAGCGCAAGGACCTGTCGCGCATCAAGAAGCTCAGCGGCGCGAACCTGCACCGCAACTGGGTGATGATTCCGCACGTCACCAACAACGACGAAGCCGACATCACCGAGCTCGAGGCCTTCCGCGTCTCCACCAACAAGGAGAACGAGAAGTCGGGCATCAAGGTCACGATGCTGGCCTTCGTGATCAAGGCGGTGGTCGCGGCGCTGAAGAAATTCCCGGATTTCAACGCCAGCCTCGACGGCGACCAGTTGGTCTACAAGCATTACTACAACATCGGCTTCGCGGCCGACACGCCCAACGGGCTCGTGGTGCCGGTGCTCAAGGATGCCGACAAGAAGGGCATCCTTCAGATCAGCGCCGAGATGGGCGAACTCGCCAAGAAGGCGCGCGACGGCAAGCTCGGCTCGGCCGACATGCAGGGCGGCTGCTTCTCGATCAGCTCGCTCGGCGGCATTGGCGGCACGCACTTCACACCCATCATCAACGCCCCCGAAGTGGCCATCCTCGGCCTCTCGAAGGGCCAGATGAAGCCGGTGTGGGACGGCAAGCAGTTCGTGCCGCGCCTGACGCTGCCGCTCTCGCTGTCGTACGACCACCGCGTGATCGACGGGGCCCTGGCTGCGCGCTTCAACGCCTACCTTGGGCAAGTGCTCGCGGACTACCGTCGCATTCTTCTATGACCCCCCGAGCACCTGCGGTGCTCCCCCTGAGGGGGGAGCACCCCTTGGGGCGGCCCGTCGGGAGGCGCTATGACCACCGTAGTGGCCGTCCGCAAAGGCGGCCAGGTCACGATGGCAGCCGATTCTCTGGTGACCTTCGGCGACACGCGGCTCTCGCACCGCGCCGAAGCGAACCAGAAGATCTTCACCATCGAGGATGCGGCGGGGCAGAGTCTCTTCGCCGTGGCGGGCGCTGCTGCGCACTTCCTGGTGCTGCAGCACGCGCTGGCTGCGCAGCCGCGCGAGCAATTGCTGTTCGGTAGCAAGCACGAGATCTTCCGCACCTTCACGCTGCTGCACCCGGTGCTCAAGGAATCGTTCTTCATGCAGACCAAGGAAGACGAGCACGAGCCCTACGAGTCGAGCCAGTTCACGATGCTGATGGCCAACCCCAGCGGCATCTACGGCATCTACAGCTAACGCGAGGTGTTCGAGTTCAAGGAGTTCTGGGCCATCGGCTCGGGACGCAGCTTTGCGCTCGGCGCCATGCACGCGGCCTATGGCATCAAGTCGCGCTCGTCGCGCGACGTGGCGGAGGCGGGGATCGCCGCCGCCTGCGAATTCGATCGCAATTCGGCCCCACCGGTCGACGTTCTCACACTCAAACTGAAAGTGTCCAAATGAGCGAACAACAAATCAAGGTGCCCGACATCGGCGACTTCGACGAAGTCGCGGTGATCGAGGTGCTGGTCAACGTCGGAGACACGGTCAAGGCCGAGCAGTCGCTGATCACGGTCGAATCGGACAAGGCCTCGATGGAGATTCCGTCGTCAGCCGCCGGTGTGGTGAAGGCGCTGGCGGTCAAGGTGGGCGACAAGCTCAAGGAAAGCTCGGTCGTGCTGACGCTGGAGGTGGACGGTGCCGCGGCGCCTGCACCGGCCGCCGCTGCTCCTGCGCCCAAGGCTGCGGCCCCCGCACCGGCCCCGGCCGCAGCGCCCGTGGCCTCCACCTACGGCGGCAAGGTCGATGTCGAGTGCGACGTGATCGTGCTCGGCGCCGGCCCCGGCGGCTACTCGGCCGCTTTCCGCGCGGCCGACCTTGG
>CAMATD010000376.1 GCA_945860785.1 Variovorax sp. YR752
CCTACACCCAGCTGATGGCCTCGCCCGCGATCCAGAAGCTGCTGGACGCGGTCAAGGCCGACCATGAGCGCGCGGTCGAAGACCTGAAGATGCTGACCGAGATCGAGGCGCCCCCGTTCAAGGAGCAAAAGCGCGCCGAAACGTTTCTCGCGCGCATGAAGGCGCTGGGCCTCGCCGACGCGAAGATCGACGCCGAAGGCAATGTGGTCGGCCTGCGCAAGGGCACGGGCAACGGCCCGAAGCTGCTGATCTCGGCGCACCTCGACACCGTGTTTCCCGCCGGCACCGACGTCAAGGTGAAGGAGCGCGACGGCAAGCTCTACGCACCCGGCATCTCGGACGACACGCGCGGCCTCTCGGTGCTGCTGTCGTGGCTCAAGGTGCTCAACGACAACAAGATCCAGACGGTGGGCGACCTGCTGATCGTCGGCAACGTCGGCGAGGAAGAACTCGGCAACCTGCGCGGCATGAAGGCGGTCTTCCGCGACAACCTCGACATCGACGGCATGGTGGGGCTGGAGCCCTCGCCGGAGGGCCACGTGCTGGTTCTCGGCACCGCGAGCCACCGCTATGAGGTGAACTTCAAGGACCCGGGCGGCCACAGCTTCGGCGCTTTCGGCCAGGTGCCCAGCGCGATCCATGGCATGGGCCGCGCGATCGCCAAGATCGCCGAAGTCCGCACGCCCAGCTTCCCCAAGACCACGTTCACGGTCGGCACCGTGGGCGGCGGCACCTCCGTCAACACCATCGCGCCGGATGCCCGCATGGCCGTCGACATCCGTTCGGACGACATGGCTTCGCTGCTCGAGACCGAGAAGAAGATCCTCGCGGCCATCGACGAGGCCGTGGTCGAGGAGAACAAGCGCTGGAACGTCACCACCCTGAGCGCGAGCAACAAGCTGATCGGCGACCGGCCGGGCGGACGCACCGCGCCCGACTCGGTGATCGTCGAGGCCGCCATCCGCTCGAACACCGCCTTCGGCCACAAGACGCTGCTGCGCGGCGGCAGCACGGACGCCAACGTGCCGATCTCGCTGGGCATCCCGGCCATCATCATCGGGGGCGGCGGCAAGTCAGCCGGTTTCCATGCCTTGAGTGAGTCGATCGACGTGACCGATGGCTGGAAGGGCGCGCAGAACTCGCTCGTCACCGTGCTGGGCCTGGTAGGTGTGCAAGGAACGAGCGCGCCGCTGCTCGAGAAACGAGCACCGCGCGCGAAGTAGGCGGGCGCTGCCGGGGGCCGCCGGCCGCGCAGAGGCCCTGCACTCTCCGGTATGCTGGTGGGCGCTTCTCCACTCATGCTCGCCAAGGAGGCCACCATGCACGCTCGCTCCACATTCATTGCCCTGGCCCTGCTCGCCGCAGGCGGGCCCTGCTCGCCGCAGGCGGGCCCTGCTCGCCGCAGGCCAACAACCTGCTCGACCAGCTGAAGGACAAGGCCGATGCGGCCGCGACCTCGCAAGGCGGCAACTCCGCCCTCGGCAACCTCGGCCTCAAGATGCCCGCCATCGGCTCCAGCACCATGGGCAACGCGGCCAGCGTGCTGCAGTACTGCGTCAAGAACAACTACCTCGGCGGCGACGCCGCATCGGTCAAGGACAAGCTCCTGGCCAAGATCACCGGCCAGAAGCAGCAGGAAACCGGCTTCGCGAACGGCGCCAAGGGCCTACTCAAGGGCGGTGACGGCAAGTCGCTCAACCTCAAGGGCCTGTCCTCGAAGGTGAAAGAGAAGGCCTGCGACTACGTGCTCAAGAACGCAACCTCGCTGGTCTGACGGCGCCTCTGCATTGCTCCCGCGCGGCGCACCGCGCATGCGCTTTCCTGTTTCTCCCAGTGCGCCAGAACGATTCATGAACCCGGCAGCCCCCTCTTCTTCCCTGCGCCAGCGTCTCTCACGCTGGGTTCCCTGCCTTGCCTGGCCTGGCCCCGCCCTTCCGCGGCGCTGCTGCGCAGCGAGGCGATGGCCGGCATCACGGTGGCGCTGATGGTCATTCCGCAGGGCGTGGCGTATGCGGCGCTGGCCGGCATGCCGCTGGTGACGGGCGTGTACGCGGCGCTGTTCCCGGCGTTGATCGCGGTGATGTTCAGTTCCTCGCAGCGGCTCTCGGTCGGGCCCACGGCGCTCACCAGCCTGCTGGTCGGCGCATCGCTCGCGCCGCTGGCCGTGGCGGGCAGCGCCGAGTGGGTGGCGATGGCGGTGTGGCTCACGCTGATGTCCGGCACCATCCAGATCGTGCTGGGCGCGGGGCGCTTCGGCTGGCTGCTGCGGCTGGTCAATTCGCCGGTGCTGATCGGCTTCACGCAGGGCGCGGCGGTGCTGATCGCGATCTCGCAATTGCCTTCGCTGCTGGGCTTCACCGGGCGCACCATTCCGCAGGTGCTGCAGGGCGGGCCGCTGCCCGACCTGACGGCCATCGCCTTCGGGCTCGGCAGCATCGCGGTGCTGTGGCTCGGCAAGCGGCTGCTGCCGCGCTTTCCGACCACGATGGCGTTGGTGGCCGGTGCGGCCGCCATCAGCTGGGTCATCGACTACGCACTGCGTGGCGGGGCCGTGGTGGGCAGCCTGCCTTCGGGCCTGCCGGCTTTCTATTGGCCCGGCCTGTTGCCGCTGGGCACGTTCGGCGTGCTGGTGCTCCCCGCGCTGATGATCACGCTGGTGAGCTTCCTGGAAACTGCCTCGAGCGCCAAGGTCGACAACGCACGCGCCGGCACGCTGTGGAACGAAAACCAGGACCTGATCGGCCAGGGCCTGGCCAAGCTGGCCTCGGGCTTCTCGGGCGCGTTCCCGACCAGCTCGTCGTTCTCGCGCTCGGCCATCACGCTCTATGCGGGCGCACAGACCGGCTGGGCGACGCTCTTCAGCGTGGTGGTGGTGGCCGGTGCGCTGCTGTGGCTGATGCCGCTGCTGTACCACGTGCCGCAGGCGGTGCTGGCGGCGGTGGTGGTCACGGCCATCCTCGGGCTGGTGAAGCCCGCGAGCTTTGCGGCGCTGTGGCGCGTGTCGCGCATCGAGGCGGGCATTGCCTTCGGCACCTTCGTGCTGACCATCGCCACCGCGCCCAGCATCTACTGGGGCGTGCTCGGCGGGCTGCTCGCGAGCATGGCGCACTACATGTACCGCCACCTGCATCCGCGCATCATCGAGGTGGGCCTGCATCCGGACGGCAGCCTGCGCGACCGCAACCTCTGGAAGCTGCCGCCGCTCGCGCCGCAGCTCTATGCGCTGCGAATGGATGCCGAACTCGACTTCGCCTCGGCCTCCACGCTGGAACGCGCGCTCACCGTCGCGCTGGCCGAGCGCCCCGACCTGACCGACGTGTGCCTGTTCGCCCAGCCCATCAACCGCATCGACATCACGGGCGCCGAGGTATTCGGGTCGATCCGGCGGATGATGGAATCCAAGGGTGTGCGCCTGCACCTGAGCGGCCTCAAGCTGCCCGCGATGCAGGTGCTCGAGCGCGCCGGCCTGCTGGCGCCGGGGCCGATGCTCTTCAGCTACCGCACCGACGGCGAAGCGCTCGCGGCGCTGATGCCGCGCATCGACATCCCCACCGCCGGGACCGAAGCCGCGAACTGACACCCGCGCCATGAAGACCACCATCGAAGAACTGGTCGCGTTCCGCACCGTGGTGGACACCGGCTCGATCACGGCCGCGGCCGAGCAGCTCGGGCAAACCGTCTCGGGCATCAGCCGCGCGCTGAGCCGGCTCGAACAGAAGCTCGACACCACGCTGATGCGCCGCACCACGCGGCGCCTGGAACTCACCGAGGAAGGCGCCGCCTTCTTGCTGCGCACGCGCGCCATCCTCGATGCGATCGACGACGCCGAAGAGCAGATGGCCGCACGCCGCCAGCTGCCGGCCGGCCGCCTGCGCGTGAACGCGGCCTCGCCCTTCATGCTGCATGCCATCGTGCCGCTGGTGCCGGAGTTCCGGCGGCTCTTTCCGCAGATCGCCCTGGAGCTCGACACCGACGACCTGCCCATCGACCTGCTGGAGCGCCGCACCGACATCGCGATCCGCATCGGGCCGCTGCGCGACTCCACATTGCACGCGCGTCCGCTCGGCACGCATCGCCTGCGCGTGCTGGCAAGCCCGGCTTATCTCGAAGCGCACGGCAAGCCGCGCAAGGTGGCCGAGCTGGCCGAACACGCGCTGCTGGGCTTCACCCAGCCCCAGTCGCTCAACCGCTGGCCGCTGCGCGGCGTGCATGGCGACGAATGGACCATCGCGCCCACACTCGCCGCATCGAGCGGCGAAACGCTGCGCCAGCTCGCACTCGCCGGCGCGGGCATCGTCTGTCTTGCGGATTTCATGACCGGCGCCGACCGTGCAGGCGGCGCGCTGGTGCAGGTGCTGGCGAAGGACACGGTGGACGTGCGCCAGCCGGTCAACGCGGTGTACTACCGCAACACGCAGCTGTCGGCGCGCATCATGTCCTTCCTGGACTTTTTGTCGCAGCGCATGACCTGAGGAGCGCGCAAGCTCAGTTCGGCTGGGCCGCGACGAAGCGCTCCACCGAGGCGGCCTTGATCTCGTAACCGCTCACGCCCATGTCCGTCGAGGCATAGCGCGCCGCCTTCAGGATGCCGCTGACCTTGACCGTGTCCATCGCATGCAGGCCCTTGAAGGCCTCGGCCGCGATCACATGCACGATCTGGTTGGCCAGCGGCGGCGGTGTGTGGATGCAGGCGCCGAAGTACGGCACCAGCAGGAATTCGCGGATGC
>CAMATD010000377.1 GCA_945860785.1 Variovorax sp. YR752
CAGCACCAACGGCACCTACGTCAATGCGCTGGCCATCCACAGAAGCAGACGCTCAAGGACAACGACGTCATCGAGGTCGGCAGCTGCCGCATCCATTTCCGCGCCCGCAGCAACCTGGCCATCGGCCCCGGCTCGGCACGTGCCGCGCCGGGCGAGTTCTCGACATCCATTCCCCTCTCGTCGGCGTCCACCGAATCCGGTGCGCTCATTGAACTCGGCATTCCCGTGCTGCGCGTGCTGTCCGGCAGCAACGAAGGGCAGGACGTCTCGCTGCAGAAGGTGGTCACCACCATCGGCAAGCCCGGCGTTGCCGTCGCGGTCGTCACGCGTCGCCGGCAAGGTTACGTGGCGGCCAGCGTCGTGGGCGGCGTCACGCTCAACGGCGTGCAGCTCGGCACCGACGCCGTTGCATTGCAGGAGCGCGACGTGCTGGAACTCGGCGGCGCCACGCGCATGCAGTTCATTCGGATCTGAGGCCTTCTTCCCTTTCTTCTGCCGCGGCATTGCCCGCCTGAGCGAGGCGTCATGAACGCGCTGCGGCGGCATTGGCCGCGCATTGCCATCACGCTGCTGCCGGTTCTGCTGGCGCTGGCGCATGCCACCGGCGCCTGGCAGCTGACGGTGCTCGATCGGCTCGACAACCTGATCTACGACATCCGCCCGCGCGCCACCATGCCGCGCACGCTGGATTCGCGCGTCGTGATCGTCGACGTCGACGATGTCAGCCTGGCACGACAGGGGCAGTGGCCCTGGGCGCGCGACACGATCGCCCGCCTCACCACCGAGCTACTGGTACGCCAGCAGGTGGCCGTGCTCGGTTTCGACGTCATGTTCCTCGAGTCCGACCGGAGCTCCGGACTCGAGAGGCTGCGGCAGATTGCAAGTGGGCCGCTGCACGGCATGCCGGGCTTCGCTGCCGAAGTCGAACGGCTCGCGCCCACGCTCGACCACGACACCACCTTTGCCGAAGCGCTGAACGGCCGGCGGATTGCACTGGGCTACTACTTCACGCGAACGCAAACGCCGAGCGCGAAGGGGCAACTGCCGGCGGCACCGCTGCTGCCGCCCGAAGCCTTTCCCGCGGGGGCTGTCTACGCCACGAGCTGGAACGGCTTCGGCGCCAGCCTGCCGGCGTTGGCGCACGCCGCGCCGGTCGCGGGCTTGCTGAATACGCTGGTCGGTGCGAATGGCGACGGCGTCATTCGCAGCGTGCCGCTCATCGCCCGCTACGAAGGCGACCAGGCCCGGCCCGGCTACTACGAATCGCTGGGGCTTGCGGTCTACAGGCTCGCGAACGGCTCGCCGACCGTGCGGCCGGCCTTTGCGCCCGGCGGCACCGCGCCGCGGATCGAATCGCTGATGCTCGGGCGCTTGCGCGTGCCCGTCGATCAGACCGCCAGCATGCAGGTGCCGTTTCGCGGGCCGGGCGGCGCGAACGCCGGTTCGTTCCGCTACGTGGCGGCCGCCGACGTGCTCGATGGCCGGCTGGCGCCGGGCGAGTTGAAGGACAGGATCGTGCTCCTGGGTGCCACGGCACCGGGCCTGCAGGACTTGCGCGCAACGCCTGTCGGCGCCGCGTTTCCGGGGGTCGAAGTGCACGCCAATATCGTCTCGGGCCTGCTCGACCATCGCCTGCTCGCCGTGCCGGATTACGCGCCCGGCTACGAGGTGCTGACGGTGCTGGCAGCGGGGCTCGTGCTGGCGTTCGGGCTGTCGCTGCTGTCGGCGCCGCGCGCCGTCTTGCTGGGCGCCGGGACCGTTGCCATGCTGGTCGGCCTCAACGCGTGGCTCTACGTGAGTCACAGCCTAGTGTTGCCGCTCGCGTCGGCGCTCGTCATGGCGGCGCTGGCCTTTGTGCTCAACATGAGCTGGGGTTACTTCGTCGAATCGCGCGCGCGCCGCGGGCTGGTGCGGCTCTTCGGCACCTATGTGCCGCCGCAGCTGGTCAACGAAATGCTCCGGCATCCGGACCGCTACAGCATGCGCGCCGAGAGCAAGCAGATGACCGTGATGTTCTGCGACATGCGCGATTTCACGCGGCTGTCGGAGCAGATGGCTCCGGCAGAACTGCAGGCCTTCCTGAACACCGTCTTCAGCCGGCTCACCAACGTCATCAGCACGCACCGCGGCACGGTCGACAAGTACATGGGCGATTGCGTCATGGCCTTCTGGGGCGCGCCGATCGACACGCCCGACCACGCGGCGCTCGACATGGCCGAGGCGTGCGCGACATCAACAGGGTGCATCGCGCGAGCGGCCGCCCCGAGATCAGCGTGGGCATCGGCCTCAACAGCGGCGTCATGAGCGTGGGCGACATGGGCTCGACCGCGCGCCGCAGCTATACCGTGGTTGGCGATGCGGTCAATCTCGCATCGCGACTCGAAGGCCTGAGCGGACACTACGGCGTCGAGATCGTGGCCAGCGGCGCGACCCGTGAGCTGGCCCCTGGCTACACTTGGCAGGAGCTCGACAGCGTGCTTGTCAAGGGGAAGGCGCAAGCGGTCGCAGTTTTCACCCCCTTGGCCGGGGATGCCGCCCCTGCGGCGCAGCAACTCGAACGCTGGGCCGAAGTGCTCGCGGCTTACCGCCGCCAGGACTGGGCCATGGACCGAAACTTGCTGGCCCCCTGCTCGCCGCGGATGCCAAAAAAGTCCTTTACCAGCTCTACGCCCAACGATTAGCCTCGATGGCGTTGCGACCGCAAGACCCGAACTGGGACGGCGCAACCCGGTTCGAAACCAAATGACGACAGACACATACAAGAGGTCTCTCACAATGCAGGTTCGTGTGCTGGGTTGCTCAGGCGCCATTGCCAAAGACTGCCGCACGACCTCGTTCCTGGTCGACACGGACCTGCTTGTCGATGCGGGGACCGGTGTTGGAGACCTCACGCTCGATGAGATGGCTGGGATTGACGATGTGGTGCTCACGCATTGCCATCTTGATCACATCGCAGCGCTGCCCTTGATGCTCGACGCCGTGGGCAGCCGTCGTACGAGGCCGCTGCGCGTGCATGCATTGCGCGCCACGATCGAGGCGCTGCGCGCGCACATCTTCAACAACGTGATCTGGCCTGACTTTGAGAGTATTCCGAGTCCTGAAGCGCCTTTTGTGAGCTTTCACGACATTGCGGTGGGGCAGATGCTGCAGTTGGGTAGCAGTGCGCCGAAGCTGATTGAGGTGCTGCCTGCTGTTCACACCGTGCCGGCCTGCGGTTTTGCCGTGCGTCGCGCTACGGGTGGGGCGCATTGGGTTTTCAGCGGGGATACCGAGCGCAACGCGCCTTTCTGGGACCGGATCAACGAGCTGGACGTGGCGATGCTGGTCATCGAGACGGCCTTCAGCAGCCGTGAGCAGGCCCTGGCCGAGCGCAGCTTGCATCTCTCTCCCGGGGTGCTGGCCGACGAGCTGGCGCTCATCGATCCGGGGAAGCAATACCCGATCTACATCACCCACACCAAGCCGGCCGAAACCGAAGAAATCATGAGCCAGATCGAGACGCTGGCGGGGCACCAGGTGGCCGGGTTGGCGCAGCGGGATATTCGCTGGCTGAAGGCGGATGGGATCCTGACTTTCTGACGCCTGCGTGGCATGACAAATTTGTCACCGCTTGTAGCATCTTGAAGCAAATTGTGTCGCATGGTGTAACGCCAATGTGAACAAAGGTGACGCTTTTGGTCGCTAAGGGGTGGCGAGACCGGGTGGCACAGATGCTGCGGAAGGTCTTGCGCACCGGGCTGGTTCCCGGGCTTAACAACCAACCTGGAGCTAGTAAATGAACCGTCGTATCATCGCTCGCCGCGCTCAGGCCGGCTTTACCCTTATCGAATTGATGATCGTTGTGGCGATCATCGGTATCTTGGCTGCTGTGGCTCTGCCGGCTTACCAAGACTACACGGTCCGCGCTAAGGTCACCGAAGGCTTGTCGCTTGCTGGTGCTGCAAAAACCGCAGTGGCCGAAAATGCCGCCAATGCCGCTCCGTTCAATTCGGGTTTCACTGCTCCTGGCGCCACCAAAAACGTGGATAGCGTCGTTATCGCCCCGTCCACCGGCGCTATCACCATCACGTACGCAAGCACTGTTGGCAGCGGCGGCACGCTGATTCTCTCTCCAGTCGACGGTACGACGGCCTCCGGCGTCGCTCTGGCGGGCACCTCGACGGCTTCCACCACCCCCAGCACCGATTCGATTACCTGGATCTGCAAGTCGGCAGACAGCACCAATGCGAACGCGAGCGCTGTCGCCGGCACCATCGCACCTAAGTTTGTGCCCGCTAATTGCCGCACCTAAGTCGGTAAATAATCTCAAATAAAGGCGCCTAGGGCGCCTTTATTTTATTTGCGTAATAGTTCTGGAAATGACTACAGTGAGCAGTAACAAGGTGGCGCGTTTAGCCGATGTCAAAACTTGGCTGTATGTCGTTGTGGCAATGGCCTTGGTCGCGGAGCTCTTGCAAACAGCCCTAAACGGTCGACCCACTTCCTTTGGATTCATTCCGGGTTTAAATTTAATAGATATCCTCTATTTTATCGGCGCATTTGCCGGCGTACCTGCATGTATTCTCTGGGGCGCAAATCTCTCGACGCCAGCTTTTGGAAAAACTGCAATTCCGCTGATAGGACTTGGCGCGTGCATGTATGCCTATCAATTGATCGTCAATGGAGGAGGCGGGTTATCTTCGCCGTCGGCAATTATTTGTCTGATAGCCTCGCCTCTGGGG
>CAMATD010000378.1 GCA_945860785.1 Variovorax sp. YR752
GGCTTTCGCGCGCCGGTGCGCATGATGCCGCACCTGTGGTGCCCGCTGGTGCTGGACCGTGCCGCCGCACGCTTGCCTGAAGGACAGCGCTTCGACTACCAGCCCGGCCGCAAGCGCTGGCGCGTGGCGATGTTCGAGCCCAACATCTGCATGGTGAAGACCAGCCACATTCCAATGCTGTGCTGCGAGGCCGCGCACCGCGCCGATCCCGACCTGCTCGAGCACGTGTACGCGTACAACACCTTCCACATGAAGGACCACGCGGTCTTCAACGGCTTTGCGAACAGCCTCGACATCGTGCGCCACGGGCTGAGCAGTTTCGAGGGGCGCTTGCCGACCTGGCATGTGATGGCGCTCAACGTCGATGCGGTCATCAGCCATCACTGGGGAAAACGGCCAGAACTACCTCTACTACGAAGCCCTGTACGGCGGTTATCCGCTGATCCACAACTCGCACCTGATCGGCGACTGCGGCTACCGCTATCACGGCTTCGACTGCGAAGAGGGCGGCCGCGCATTGCAGCAGGCCTTTGCCGAGCACGATGCCAATCTGCCGGCCTACCGCGAGCGCGCCCGCAGTTTCATCGCCACGCTCGATCCGGAAAGCACAGAGAACGTGCGCATCTACACCGCCGCCATCGAGAACCTCTACGCCTCGGAACCCAGATGAAAACAACGACACAACGATTCGGACGGCTGTTGCTTGTCGTGGCAGCCTGGGCCACGGCCGGCGCAGCGCTTGCGCAGGGCGTGCTGGTGCCCCAGGCACCGGCCGCGCCGCCGCAGGACACGCTCACGCGCGCCGCCACCAGTGTGGGCATCAAGCGCTGCCTGCCCGCCATCACGCGGCTCGCGACGCTCACCGTGCAGGGCAGCCGCGGCCATGACGTGCTGCTCGACTGGGACCGCAAGCGCCCCGACAGCGGGCCGATGTTCTCGCTGATCGGCATCCAGTACCCGAACGCCGGCGTGGCCGCGTCGATCACGGCCATGCCCGACGACAGCGGTGGCTGCACCGTGTCGGCCGAGCGCATCTCGGTCGCACCCTTCATTCACCTGCGCGAGCGTTGCCGAGCAGGAGCTGAAGAACTACCGGGTGACGCGGCTGCTGCCCATCTACGCCGTCTACCCCGACGACAAGGAGCCCACCTCGTCGGTCTCGCTGATCGACTCGCCGCCGGGCTGCCTCGTGATCCGCCGCTATGTCGAATACGGCTGGCGGGACCCCTCGGCGCCGGCCGCTGCCGCAACAACGCCCGCTGCACCGGCAGCGCCGGCGGGGCAGGCGCCCAAGCGGCGCTGATCGCCGAGGAGGCGCGCCCGCCTCCGACACGCGGGAACGCCCTTGGCCGGCCCGCGCAGGCGGCAATCCGCCCCAAGAATGGTGTCGATCCGCACGCACTCGTCGCGGTAAGGAGACACGCCATGCCTTTGGCTTCCCTGATCGGCCGATGGGCCATGCAGCCCTTCTCGAAGGCACTGCCACCGCTGGGTGATACCGAGCGCGCCGCGCTCGAGGCCGGCACCGTCGGTTTCGAGGGCCAGCTCTTCGCGGGCCGCCCGGACTTCGACGCGCTCTCGGCCATGGGGCCGAACCAGCTCACCGAACGCGAGCAATCCTTTCTCGACCGCGAGGTGCGTGAGCTCTGCCACATGCTGGACGACCACGCCATCGACCAGGCCCACGACCTGCCGCCCGAGGTGTGGCGCGACCTGCGCGAGAAGCGCTTCTTCGGGATGATCATTCCCGAGGAATTCGGCGGCCTCGGCTTCGGCCACTACGCGCACGCCACGGTGGTGGCGCGCATTGCCACCGTCAATGTGGCCACGGCTGTCACGGTGATGGTGCCCAACTCGCTGGGCCCGGCCGAGCTGCTGCGCTACGGCACCGATGCACAGAAGGACCACTACCTGCCGCGCCTCGCCGATGGCCGCGAGCTCCCGTGCTTCGGGCTGACTTCGCCTTACGCCGGCTCCGACGCCGCATCCATTCCCGATCGCGGCGTGGTGGTCGAGCGCGAGTTCGAGGGCAAGCCGACGCGCGGCTTCCTGGTCGACTTCGACAAGCGCTACATCACGCTCGCGCCTGTCGCCACGGTGGTGGGCCTGGCCTTCCATGCCGTCGACGAGCGCCGTCCCGAAGGGCAGCGCGAACTCGGCATCACCTGCGCGCTGATTCCCGTGCCGCACGAGGGCATGGAGATCGGCCGGCGCCATCGCCCGATGGACAGCGCCTTCATGAACGGCCCGATCCGAGGCCGCCAGGTCTTCGTGCCGATGGACTGGATCATCGGTGGCGAGAAGCAGGTCGGCCAGGGCTGGCGTATGCTGATGGAATGCCTGGCCGCGGGCCGCGCGATTTCGCTGCCCGCGCTCGACTCGGCGATGCAGCAGACAGCCCTCTACGTGAGCAACGGCTACGGGCAGATCCGCGAGCAGTTCGGCCTACCGGTCGGCAAGTTCCACGCGATTGCAGGGCTGATCGCGCAGATGTCGGCGGAGCTCTACGCCAGCGATGCGGCGCGCCGCTTCACGGCCGCGGCGCTCGACAAGGGCGAGAGGCCCAGCGTGGCGAGCGCGATCCTCAAGGTGCAACTGACCGAGGCAGGGCGCCGCGCGGTCAACCACGGCATGGACATCCTCGGCGGCAAGGGCATCATCTCGGGCCCGTCGAACCTGCTCGGGGTGTCTTACCGGCAGGCGCCGATCGCGATCACCGTGGAGGGCGCCAACATCCTCACCCGCGCGCTCATCGTGTTCGGCCAGGGGGCGGTGCGCTGTCATCCGCATGTGCTCGACGAGATGGCGGCCGTGCAGGCGAACGACGAAGCGGCATTGGGCAAGGCGCTGATCGCACACGGCAAGCATGTGGCACTCAACCTGTGGCACAGCCTGTTCGGCGCGCCGGTGCTCGGCAATCCACCCGAAGCGCTGGCGCACGAGGCACGGCTCATCGCGCGCATGAGCGCCAAGTACGCGCTCACCGCCGACCTGGCGATGGGCATGCTCGGCGGCAAGCTCAAGCGCATGGAGCTGCTGTCGGCGCGCCTGGGCGATGTGCTTGCGCATCTGTACCTCGCGAGCGCCTGCGTCTGGCGCTACCCCGTCGATGCGGCGCCCGAGTTGCTTCCCTTTGCGCAGGCCGCGATCCGGCTGCAGCTTGACGAGGCCGGCAAGATCCTGCGCGACCTCTACGCCAACCTGCCGACCGCCGGCCGGCGCGTGATCGGCGCGCTGGTGCTGCGCCGCACCGCGCATCTGGCGCCGTTGCGCGATGTGCAGCTGATGGCACTGGCCGACCTGCTGCGCACCAACCCGCGCATCGTCGAGCGCCTGGCGCCCGACCTCAGCGAGCCTGCGGCCGGTGGCCTGCGTGACCTGATGCATGCGATGGAACTGGGCGTGCAACTCGGCGAGACCACCGCCGCGCTCAACAAGGTGCTGCGCCGCACGAACTCGTTCGAGGAAGCAGCATGCTCGGCGCCGGACCCCGGGCTGGCCCTGACCTACCTGCGGGCGGCCGACAAGGTCATCTAGGTGGACGACTTCGAAGGTCCGTCGGCGCAGAAGGGGCGGGCTTTCAACCCGCCGCCTGCTTCGCCATCTCCGTCAGTGCCGCCGCCGTCTGTGCATCGGCCGGAAAGAACGACTCCACCGCCAGTTCCTGCAACGTGACGTCGACCGGCGTGCCGAAGATCGTCGTGGTGCTGATGAAGCTCAGCACGCCGTTCGGCGTGACCAGCTGAAAGGGCACGACCACGCCCGACAGGTCCGTGTCGGTGGCGGGCGCGTCGTGGCTCACGTTGGGGGTGGGGAAGGCCTCGAGTTCGTCGTGCAGCGCCTAGAGCACCACATCGCCCGTCGCGGCAATCTGCTGCTGCAGCCGTTCGAGCAGGTGGGCGCGCCATTGCGCAAAGTTGGCAATGCGCGAGGCCAGGCCGCCGGGGTGCAGGCTCAGGCGCAGCACGTTGACGGGCGGGGCCACCAGTTCGGCCTCTGCGCCGGCCATCAGCAGCGGCACCAGCGCGTTGTACGCGACCAGGTTCCAGTGGCGATCGACAGCGAGCGCCGGAAAGGGTTCGTGGCCCTTCAGCACCAGGTCCACCGCGCGCCGGGCGGAAGCCAGGGCTAGGTCGTCCAGCGAGCGCTGCCGGTACATGGGCGCGAAGCCGGCGGCCACCAGCAGCGCATTGCGCTCACGCAGCGGCACCTCCAGCCGTTCGGCCAGCCGCAGCACCATCTCGCGGCTGGGTGCGGCGCGGCCGGTTTCCACATAGCTCAGGTGGCGGGTCGAGACCTCGGCCTCCTGCGCCAGGTCGAGCTGGCTCAGGCGCCGGTGGGTGCGCCAGTGTCGCAGGTGGGCGCCGAACGGATCGCGCGCGCCGGGCTGGCTGGCCTTGGACGAATGGGGGCGGGTGGTGTTCATGGCCCGCATTCTGGCGCGGCCCCGGAACGGCGCCATGACCTCCCAGGTCATCGACGCGATGCACGTCCGGCGGAATCATTGGCTCCAACGCGGCAGGACTGGCTTGCGGCGTATCCACCGAAGGAGATTCTCATGTCCGTCTTTGCCTCCCCCCACTTCCTGCCCAACGTGATGTGGGCCGACGCCGCCTCCTGCGCCGCCACCGGTGCGCTGCAGGTGGCATTCACCGACGCACTGGCTCGCTTGACCGGCCTCCCGGCGCCGCTGCTGATG
>CAMATD010000379.1 GCA_945860785.1 Variovorax sp. YR752
CGTGATCGCTCAGAGCACTTGTTGATCGGCCGCACACCAGCCGCCTGCCTCGTGCGCAGGGCACCGGGTGCTCCCCGCAGCGAAATAAAGGAGGAGCGAAGCGGGGGACATTCGCGGAGGGGAGCACCCGGTGTCCTGTGCACGCACCCTGAACAAAAGCAAAAGCGCCCCGAATCAGCACGCGCACCACGCCGCACAGCCCACGCCAACAGGCATCTGCATGCTCCTGAACAGATCGCGAACAGGCTCTAAGGGTCAGTCCTCCAGCCCCGCTCGCAGACCGATGTAGAGTCCGGTCACATCCATCTGTATCCCCTCCAAAAGAAAAGAGTCCGTCATGACCACTCGCGCAACTGCCAAGAAGGCCGACCGCCACCGAACCTCCGCCGCTCCCCGCCACTACGCCGTCGTCGGCGCCGGCATTGCCGGGGTGGCCTGCGCACGAACGCTGGTGCAGGCCAGCCACAAGGTCACGCTGTTCGAACGCGAGGCCGCTCCCGGCGGGCGCATGGCCAGCATCGACACGGCCTTTGGCCGCTTCGACAGCGGCGCGCAGTACTTCACCGTGCGCGATCCGCGCTTTGCACTGGCGCTCGAAGCCACGCCCAACCTCTGCCGCCCCTGGAGCGCCAACCTCGTGCGCGTGCTCGACGCCCACGGCCGTGTGGCCGAAGCGGCCTTGCCCGGGCGCGAGTCGCATTGGGTCGCACAATCCGGCATGGACGCCCTCGTGACCCACTGGGCTGCGCCGCTGGGCGACAGCCTCGTCACCAACACGCAGGTGACCCAGATCGAGCCCGATGCGCTCGACCCCAAGCGCTGGCAGCTGCGCACCGCGGGCGAAGACGATTCGCAGCATGTGTATTCGGGTTTCGATGCCGTGCTGCTCGCCGTGCCGCCCTCGCGCACCCGCGTGCTGCTGGGCGACGGCAAGCTCTCCGCGTCCATCAGCCAGAAGATCGAGCCGGTGCGCATCGCGCCCTGCTGGACGCTGATGATCGCCTTCCCCCAGGCCAACCAGGCCATCATGTCGCACCTCGGCCCGCAATGGAACGCGGCGCGCAGCACCCACCATCGCATGGCATGGCTGGCGCGCGAGTCGTCCAAGCCCGGCCGCGAACGCATCGAACGCTGGACCCTGCAGGCCAGCGCTGCCTGGTCGCAGGAACATCTGCGCGACGACGCCGCGCGCGTCGAGGCCAAGCTGCTGCGCGCCTTCGCCGAGATCACCGGCATCCATGCCGCCCCCACGCATGCGCAGACGCGCTGCTGGACCGAAGCCCAGACCCAGGTGCCCGTGGGCAAGAGCCACCTCTGGGACGCCAAGGCCCGCATCGGTGCGGCCGGCGACTGGTGCACCGGCCACCGGGTCGAAGACGCGTTCCTCTCAGGCCTCTCGCTGGCGCTCGCAGCGATCTGATCCGGGGATGGGTGAGACCGGCCGCTTCGCTCCCTCGCCCACCGGCTCGCTGCACGCCGGCTCGCTGCACGCCGGCTCGCTGCACGCCGGCTCGCTGGTGGCCGCGCTCGCGAGCTGGCTCGACGTGCGCGCCCGCGGCCCAGAGGCGCGCTGGCTGATCCGCATCGAAGACGTCGACACCGAACGCTGCCTGCCCGGCATGGGCGAGCACATCCTCCGGCAACTGGCCGACTGCAGCCTGCTGCCCGACGAAGCGCCGGTGTGGCAAACGCAGCGCACGGCGCGCTACGAGGCGGCGCTGGCCAAGCTGCAGACCCGCGGCCTCGCCTACCCCTGCGGCTGTTCCCGCAAGGACATCGACACGGCACTGGCACGGCTCGGCCAGCGGCACGAGCGCCACGGCGAGCGCGTCTACCCCGGCACCTGCCGCGACGGCCTGCATGGCAAGCCCGCGCGCGCCTGGCGCTTTGCCACCGAGAAGTTCGAATCGGACCGGGCGGGCGAACTCTGCTGGACCGACCGGCGCCTCGGCCGCCAGTGCCAGGACGTCAGCCGCGAGGTCGGCGACTTCGTGCTGCGCCGCGCCGATGGCCCCTGGGCCTACCAGCTCGCCGTGGTGGTCGACGACGCCGAGCAAGGCGTGACCGACGTGGTGCGCGGCGAAGACCTGACCGACAACACCGCGCGCCAGATCCTGCTGCAGCGCGCGCTCGGCCTTGGCCCCGCCACGGCCCCATCCTGCGCCGCGGCGCTGGCCGGCTGGGTGCCCGAATGGCGCGCTCTCTACAATTCGCGGCCGTAATGACCTTTCCCGACACCGTGCCCAACGATCCCCCGCGCAGCGACGACGCCCCCCCTTCCGGTTCTTCCGAAGAAGGCGACGCCGCCAAGCCGCACCCGCTGCACCGCCGCCTCAAGAGCTTCGTGAAGCGCGCCGGCCGCACCACCGACGGCCAGGCGCGCGCCTTTGCCGAACTGGGCCCGCTGTTCCTGCTGCCCTACAAGCCCGAGCCGCTCGACCTGACGGCAGCCTTCGGCGGCCGCGCCGGCCCGACCGTGCTCGAGATCGGCTTCGGCATGGGCGAGGCCACCGCGCACATCGCCACCGTGCTGCCCGAGATCAATTTCCTGTGCTGCGAGGTGCACGAGCCCGGCGTGGGCGCGCTGCTAAAGCGCATCGGCGAGCAGTCGATCCCGAACATCCGCATCTGCGCGCACGACGCCGTCGACGTGCTCGACCACATGCTGCAGCCCGATACGCTGGCCGGCGTGCATGTATTCTTCCCCGACCCGTGGCACAAGAAGCGCCACAACAAGCGCCGGCTGATCCAGCCCGAGTTCGTGACCAAGCTCGCGAAGCACCTGCGTCCGGGCGGCTACATCCATTGCGCCACCGACTGGCAGCCCTACGCCGAGCAGATGCTCGAAGTGCTGGCGGCCGAGCCCCTGTTGCGCAACACGGCCGAAGGCTATGCGCCCAAGCCGGCCTACCGCCCGCTGACCAAGTTCGAGAACCGCGGCATCAAGCTGGGCCACGGCGTCTGGGACCTGGTGTTCGAACGCGCCTGACCCCCTGCGACAGCCGGGTGCCTAAGGGGTGCCCCGCATTCCCTGCTGGCCCTGAAATTGCTACACTTTTTTTTACTAGTGCTGCAAAGGGTATCCGATGAACAAGTCACGCAGGGAATGGCTGGGCAAGGCATACGGAGCGCTGCTGCTGGGAGGCGGCGGCATCGGCATCACCCACCCCGTGCTGGCGCAGACCGCCCGCACGGGTGCCGCAGGCGCGGCGCGCGTCGTTCTCCTCGGGCAATCGGTGCCCTTGACGGGAAGCGCGAACGAAATCCGCAACGCCTTCGCGGCTGGCAGCCGGCTCGCGGTGACCGACTTCAACGCACGCAACACAAGCACCGGCCTGCAGTTGAAGCTGCTCCAGCTCGACGACGGCTACGACGCCGCCCGCGCCACCGCCAACGCGCGCACCCTGCTCACCACCCAGAAGGTCGACATGCTGTTCGGCTTCGTCGGCACCGCCAGCAGCGAGGCCGGCGCAAACGTCGCCACCCAGCAGGGCAGCCTGCTCTTCGCGCCTTGCGCGGCCTCCGACAACCTGCGCGGCGCCGACCATCCCAACGTGTTCCATGTGCGGCCTGGCATGATCGACGAGGCCCTCAAGATCGTGCGCCAGTGCGCCACCGTGGGGCAGACGCGCGTGGCGCTGGTCAGTGACGACGACGCCATGGGCCGTGCCGGCCTCGCGGCCGTGCAGCAGGCGATCACCGAACTCAAGCTCACGCCGCTGGTCGCCACGGCCCTCGTGCCCGCGGGCGGCGACAAGCTCGACGCCGCGCTGAGGGACGTGCAGCAGAAATCACCGCAGGCCATCGTGCTCGTGTCGCTCTCGGGCACCACCGCCAGCGCCATCCGCAAGCTGCGCAAGAGCGGCTACACGGGCAACTTCATGGCCTTCTCGATCGTCGGCATCGACCCGCTCTATGCCGAGCTCGGCAAGGACATCGGCGGCATCGTGATCTCGCAGGTGGTGCCCTCGCCGCGGCCCTCGGCCATCCCGATCGTCAAGGAATACCTCGCGGCAGTCGACAATTCCGACCAGACCGCGTCGTACGAAGGGCTCGAAGGGTTCATCGCGGCCAAGGCCGTGGGCGAAGCGGTGCGCCGCGCGGGCCGCGGCTTCAACACCGCGACGCTGCAACGCACGATGACCGCCATGACCGACTACGACGTGGGCGGCTTCCGCATCAACCTGCGGCCGGGCCTGCGGGACAACGTGCGCAGCATCGACCTGATCAGCATTTTGGCCGACGGGCGCGTGCTCCGTTGAAAAGCCTCAGCCCGTGCTGATCAGCCGCTGCAACGCATCGAGCGACAGCAGCTCGATGCGCCCGTAACCCAGCGCAACCACGCCCTCGCCCGCCAGCGCATTGAGCTCCTTCGACAGCGTCTGCCGCGTCACGCCGAGCATCATCGCGAGTGCCTCCTGCGACAGCATGACGACGTGGCGAAGGTGCACCGACTGCGTGGCGTCGCCACGCGCCAGCACCAGCAGCCGGTGCGCCACCCGCGCGCGCAGGCTGCGCAGGGTGGCGTCTTCCGTCAGGCCATAGAGCATGCGCACGCGCGCCGCCAGCATCGCGGCGATCGCGTTGGAAAACACCACGTCGCGCATCTGCCGCGCAAAGGCATCGGGCGGCACCACCAGCAGGTCGAGCGCCTCGAGCGCGGTGGCATCGTGGGTGCGGGGCGAGCCGTCGAT
>CAMATD010000380.1 GCA_945860785.1 Variovorax sp. YR752
GGGGCAGGGGCAGTTCCCCGAATTCTAGGCGCCTCACCTCACGCTGGCCAGCCCCGCGGGCATCCAGACCACCGCGCAGCAGTCCACCCACATCGTGAGCGTCGAGCACACCGCCATCACCAGCGGCGCGCACGCCAGCTTTGCCACGGGCAAGAGCTTCCTGGTCAGCGCCAAGGACGCCGTGCGCATGGTCGCCTTCAACAAGGGCATCCGCATGGCCGCCGCGGCCGCGGACATCGACATCACGGCGCTCAAGGACAGCATCAACGTGCTGGCCAAGCTCAACATCAAGATGGAGGCCAACCGGATCACCATCACGGCGAAGGAAGAGATCCTCATCAACGGCGGCTCCAGCTATACGCGCTGGAATGCGGGTGGGATCGAGAGCGGAACCGGCGGGTTGTGGCGGGCGCATGCCGCGTCGCATTCGATGGTGGGGCCGAAGAGCGATGGGCAGCCGCGGCTGCCGCAGCCATCGCAGCTTCCGCGGGGGCAGCTCGACCTGTACCACCAGTACGTCAAGGCGGACGGTGCCAAGCGGCAGGGTGTCAGGCAAGGCGACTACACGGTGGTCGATTCCGAAGGCGCGACGCACACAGGCAAGCTCGACACCAACGGCTTTGCCTCGGTGGCGGGGCTTCCGCTCGGGCAGGCCAAGGTCAGCTTCGGCGGCGATCCCAGCGATCCGTGGGAAAAGGGCAGCTATTTCGGCGAGCCGAACCGTTGGCCGGCCAAGCCCGCGAGCGACAAGGCCGCCGGCTCGGAAGGCGGTGGAACGAGCTTCCTCGGCGGACTTGGCAGCGCCGCCAGCGGCGGCCTCGGCCTGCCGGGCCAGGCAGGCGGCGCGCTGGGCAAGACGGGTGGCCTCGTGAGCCAGGTCAGCCAGGCGGCGAGCACGGCGCAGCAGGCCGTCGGTGCCGTGCAGGCCATCCAGCAGGGCGGCGCCAAGGTGGTGCTCGGGCAGGTCGGCCAGACGGCCACCGGCATGGCCACGCAGACCATGGGCGCCATGGTGCCCAAGCTGCCCGCGTCGCTGCCTGCGCTGCTGCCGGGCCAGACACCGGGATTCGTGGGCTGACCGTCGGCACCGCATCGACAACAAGAGATCAAGGGAGAGATTCGCGAATGGCTGACCAGGCCCCACAGAACGACGCACCGGGTGCGCAAGCCAAGGAGCGCGAGCGCCAGACCGCAGTGGCGCCGCTCAACACCATCGGCGAGGAAGACATCGGCGCCGGCGCCGCCAAGATCGACAAGTGGCTGCGCAAGCTCACCGACGACTACGTCACGCTGAACGTGTTGATGACCTTCGCGGGCAGCCTGCCGATCATCGGCAACATCATGGCGCTCATCGACGCGGTGTGGGACATCGTCGAGATGGTCACCAAGAAGGCCTACTCCGACGTGCTGCAGTGGGTGAGCCTGGCGATCAACCTGCTCGGCGTGATTCCGTTTCCGCCCGCCACGGGCGCGGCGCGCATGAGCCTGCGGCCCATGCTGCACCTGCTCAAGCAGGAAATCGCCAAGTCGGCCAAGAACGTGGTGCCCAACCTCGGCGAAGCGTTCATGGCCGTGGTCATCACCCATCTGAACGACACCATCGCCGGCACGCTCGACAAGTTCGTGGACGAGGCGCTCGGCTATCTCGACGGCTGCCTGAAGTCGTGTGCGGAGAAGGTCGACGGCGTCGCCGATGCGCTGATCGGTGCGCTGCAAGTGGCGCTGGGCGAGAAGCCCGTGTTCACGACCGGCGCCGGTGCCGAGAGGAACACCTACGACCCGAATACGCAGAGCACCTGGAGCCGCATGATGGCCGCCGCCTCCGAGGCCGCGAAGAAGTCTGCCAACTACGTCGCTGCGACCGCGAGCCACTACGGGTTGCCCGACAGCGCCAAGCTCCTGATCCGGGGCACCGTCTCCAGCCTGACCGACGTCAAGGGCATGGCTCGCCAGCAGATCATGCGGCTGGGCGACGAGAGCCTGCAGTACGGCATCAAGTGGATGATCAAGATCCTCAAGGATGCGCTGCGCAAGCGCAAGGGAATGCACGGCGCGAGCATTTCCGCGAGCAACGGGGCAAAGGTCGAAGACAAGAAACCCGGCGGCGAGCAGGGGGCCACGTCCGCGCAGGTTCCGGCCAGCGGCGACCCGGGCTGCAAGAACTGCGCGACGGCCGGCGCTGGCGGCGCCATCAGCCTGGCCACCGGCTGCGAGAGCTTCAACCACACCGACTTCGTGCTGGGCGCGCCCTTGCCGATCGCCTGGACGCGCACGTATCGCAGCGATCTCGACGCCTTCGACCAGGGCAGCCTTGGCGCCCGCTGGATCACGCCCTACAGCACGCGCGTGGACGTTGCGAAGGACCTCAAGGGCCGCCGTCAGGGCGAGATGAGCCTGATCTATCACGGTGCCGATGGCCGCAGCCACGCCTTCCCGCTGCTGGCCGTGGGCAAGAGCCATCGCAACCCGATCGAGGAGATGACGCTCACGCGCCTGAGCGACCGCCTGCTGGTGGTGGACTTCGGCAAGCCCGTGCCGGCCGGCGAGACCGCCGACTGGCGCGAGACCTACGAGCTCGTGGACACCGTGTCCGCCAAGGTCGGCTCGCTGGGCAAGCAGCACTGCCGGTTGGTGGCGCAGCACACGAGCGGCGGGGCCGCCGTCGGGCTGCGCTACGACCATGTGATTGCCGCGACCGGCGAGCAGGTGCTGAGCGACATCGTCAGCAAGCAGGGCGATGCCGTCATCGCTCACGTCGGCACCCAGCCCGACGCCCGGACCGGCCTGATCAAGTCGCTGTGGGAGCTGAAGGACGGCCAGGTCGTTCGCCAGCTGGCGGCCTACACCCACGACGCCGAAGGCGACCTCGTCACCGCGCAGGACGAGAACGGCGCCGGCTGGCAATACGGCTACAGCCACCTTGTGACCCGCTACACCGACCGCACCGGCCGGGGCATGAACCTGCAGTACGACGGCACCGGCGTCGACGCCAAGGCCGTGCGCGAATGGTCCGACGACGGCAGCTTCGCGCTCACGCTGGAGTGGGACCGCAACATCCGCCTCACCTACCTGACCGATGCCATCGGCGGCGAGACCTGGTACTACTACGACGTGCTGGGCTACACCTACCGGATCATTCACCCGGACCAGCGCGAGGAATGGTTCCTGCGCGACGACGCCCAGAACATCACGCGCCATATCCCCCCCGACGGCAGCAGCGTTCACTACGAATACGACGCGCGCCACCGGGTGGCCGGCATCCTCGACGCCGAGGGCGGCGTCTGGAAGCGCGAGCACGACGCAAAGGGCAATCTCACCGAAGAGATCGACCCGCTCGGTCACAAGACCGAATACGCCTACGACGAGGCCGGCCAGCCGGTGCGCATCACCGACGCCAAGGGTGGCGTGAAGATGCTCGCTTACACACCCGCGGGCCAACTGGCGAGCTATACCGACTGCTCGGGCAAGGTCAGCAGTTGGGTGTACGACGGCCGCGGGCGCCTCGTCAAAGCCATCGACGCGGCCGGCCAGGCCATGCGCTACCGCTATACCCCGGTGGGCCGTGCCGCTTCGCGCGGCGAGGGCAACAGCAACCACGCCGGGCAGCTCGAAGAGATCACGCTGCCCGACGACACCAGCGAGCACTTCGCGCACGACGCCGAAGGCCGCCTGCTCGCACACACCGACGCGCTGGGCCGCCGCACGCGCTACAACTACACGCGTGCCGGGCTGGTCGCCGGACGGGTCGATGCGGCCGGCCATACGCTGCGCTACCAGTGGGACCTGCTGGGCCGGCTGACCGAACTGCACAACGAGAACGGCAGCCGCTACAACTTCAGCTATGACCCGGTAGGAAAGCTGCTCGAAGAAGTCGGCTTCGATCGCAAGGCCACCCGATACCGCTACGAAGAAACCACCGGCGTGCTGGCCGAGGTCGTCGACGCAGGCCACAGTACCGCACTCGAGTTCGATCCGCTGGGCCGTCTCGCCGAACGCCGGGCCGGGGAGCAGTCGGAGCGCTTCGCGTATGACGGCAACGGGCGCCTGGTGGACGCCACCAACGGCGATGCGCGGCTGCAATGGTTCTATGCCCGCGCGGGCAACCTGGCGCGTGAGCATCACCACTACCTGGATAGCGGGCGCACGGCGGTCTGGCGGCATGGGTACGACGAGCTCAACCAACGCGTGACCACCATCCGCCCCGATGGCCACACGACCCAATGGCTGACCTATGGCTCAGGCCACGTGCACGGATTGCTCGTCGACGGACAGGACATCCTGGGTTTCGAGCGAGACGACCTGCACCGCGAGATTGCGCGCGAGCAGGGCAACGGGTTGACTCAGAAATTGCGCTACGACCCGGCAGGTTGCTGGAGCAGCAGATTTCGCAGACGAAACCCAGCGCGGTCGAGGCCGCTGCTGGCATTCGCCGCAGCTATGCTTACGACAAGGCGGGGCAATTGGTTGCCATCGGCGACAGCCGACGTGGGAGCCTGAGCTACCGGTACGACCCGGTGGGGCGTTTGCTGGAGGCCAACAGCCGGTTGGGGCGCGAGACGTTTGCGTTCGACCCGGCAGGGAACATCGGCAATCCCTCCGATCTCGGTGCGGACGCGCAGGCAGCAGGCCGCGTCACCAACCGCGTCGCGGTTCGCCTTGACGGCGATGGTCGCAGCATG
>CAMATD010000381.1 GCA_945860785.1 Variovorax sp. YR752
GCCGCCCGAGCCCTTGTCGAACTTGCCGCCGGCGTGCAGGCGGGTGTACACCAGCTCGACCACGGGGGCCTTTTCTTCGGGGTGGAGGCCGAACGGAATGCCGCGGCCGTCGTCTTCGATGCTGACCGAGCCGTCGGTGTGCAGCGTGACCTTGATCTTCTTGCCGTAGCCGGCCAGCGCCTCGTCGGCGGCGTTGTCGAGCACTTCCTGGATGATGTGCAGGGGGTTGTCGGTCCGGGTGTACATGCCCGGGCGCTGCTTCACGGGCTCGAGGCCCTTGAGCACGCGGATGGAGCCTTCCGAGTAGCCGGAAGCGGAATCTGAGGAGGTCTTGGGGGGAGTCGCCATGGGGGCGGATTGTAGTCAGTCGCCGCCAAACAACTGGATACCCATACAGCAGGCGCTTTGATGCCGGATGCGCATTGAAACGGCCCCGATAAATCATCAATGGCTTTGGCCGCCCGCCCGCCTGCCACAGCACGCAAGTGGCTACATTCGACGCCATGCAAGCTCCCGCCCCCACTCTCTCGATCAAGCAGGTACTGTTCTGCGGCGCCATGATCGTCACGCTCTCGATGGGCATTCGTCACGGTTTCGGCCTCTGGCTGCAGCCGATCACGCAGGCGCAGGACTGGAGCCGGCAGACCTTTTCGTTCGCGCTCGCGATCCAGAATCTCTCGTGGGGCATCTTCGGCGTGTTCGCAGGCATGCTGGCCGACCGCTTCGGCGCCTTCCGGGTGCTGATCGGCGGTGCGGTGTTCTATGCGCTGGGTCTGGCGGGCATGGCGCATTCGCCGACGCCGCTGCTCTTTACGCTGAGCGCGGGCGTGCTGATCGGCGCGGCGCAGGCGGGCACGACCTACGCCGTGATCTACGGCGTGATCGGGCGACAAATTCCGGCCGAGCGGCGCTCGTGGGCGATGGGCGTGGCGGCGGCGGCCGGTTCCGTTCGGCCAGTTCCTGATGGCGCCCATCGAGGGGCGATTGATCGGGCACCTGGGCTGGCAGACCGCGTTGGCGGTCCTCGCGGTGCTGGTGCTGGTGATCGTGCCGCTGGCCTTCGGCCTGCGCGAGCCGCAGCGCGAAGCACTCGCGGGGCACCGGGACCAGTCCGTGCTGCAGGCCGTCGGCGAGGCCGTCTGCTACCCGAGCTTCGGCCTGCTGATGGCCGGGTACTTCGTCTGCGGCTTCCAGTTGGCGTTCATCGGCATCCACATGCCGACCTACCTGCGGGACAAGAGCCTGTCGGCCGACGTGGCCGGCTACGCGCTGGCGCTGATCGGGCTTTTCAACGTGTTCGGCACCTACACGGTCGGTCTGCTCGGGCAGACGCTCGCCAAGCGCAAGATCCTCGCGGCGATCTACTTCGCACGGGCGGTGGCTATTGCACTGTTCCTGATCGTGCCGCTCTCGCCCCTCAGCGTCTACGTCTTCTCGGCGGCCATGGGCTTTCTCTGGCTCTCGACCGTGCCCGCGACCAATGCGATCGTGGCGGGCATCTTCGGCGTGGCGCATCTGTCGATGCTCAGCGGCTTCGTGTTCCTGAGCCACCAGGTCGGGTCGTTCCTGGGCGTGTGGTGCGGCGGCTATCTCTATCTGTACGACACGACCGGGAGCTACGACGTGGTCTGGTACATCGCGATTGCGTTGGGCGTGTTCGCGGCGCTGATCAACCTGCCGGTCAAGGAACACGCCATCGCGCGACCGACCGGGCCGGCCGCGGTGCCGGGATGATGACGCCATGACCCCGCAAACGCGCCAACACCTCGCCCACGCCGGCTGGCTTGCCGCCGCGCTGGTGGTGCTGGGCGGCGTGTTCGCGCTTTACACCCATCCGGAATTTCTCGTGATGCTGGTCGATCAGGTGTGGTCCTGTTTTTGAATCCGCTATGAAAGATATAGCGCCATTGCACGGGACCAGCGCCCCCTCCGAAGGGATCGTCCGCTGGTCGCATCTGCTCGCCCCCGACGCCACGGTGCTCGACGTGGCCTGCGGGGCCGGCCGGCACATGCAATGGTTGGCCGGGCGTGGGCACACAGTCACCGGCGTCGACCGGGCGCCGGAAGCCACCGCGGCCGCCAACGCCTTCGGCCGCACTGTCACGGCCGACATCGAGTCCGGCCCCTGGCCTTTCGCGGGCCAGGCCTTCGGCGCGGTGGTCGTCACCAACTACCTGTGGCGCCCGCGCATGGCCGACATCGTGGCGGCCGTGGCGCCGGGTGGCGTGCTGCTGTACGAAACCTTCGCCGCCGGCAACGAGACCGTCGGCAAACCCTCGCGCGCCGACTTCCTGCTGCAACCCGGCGAGCTGCTGGCGGCCTGTTCGGATCTGCGCGTGGTGGCCTACGAGGACGGGTTCCTGGCCGAGCCGGCGCGCTTCGTGCAGCGCATTGCTGCAATCCGCCCGAGCGAGCCCGCATCCGGCGAGCCCGAGCGCTCCCTCCTTAAGGGAAACTGAGGGGGCCGGGGCGGCTGCCTTGGCGGGCGCCGGAGTAAGTAGAATCGGCGCTTTCGTCCACCGACAAAGAGATTCCCCCTTGGAGCAACTGACAGGCAGCATCGTCGCGCTCGTCACGCCGATGCACGACGACGGCAGTGTCGACTACCCCGCCCTGCGGCGGCTCATCGACTGGCATATCGAAGAAGGCACCGACTGCCTTGGCGTGGTCGGCACCACCGGCGAGTCGCCGACGGTCGATGTGGAAGAGCACTGCGAAATCATCCGCGTCTCGGGCGAGCAAGCCAGGGGCCGCGTGCCCGTGATGGCCGGCTGCGGCGCCAATTCGACCAAGGAAGCCATCGAGCTCGCCAAGTTCGCCAAGGGCGTGGGCGCCGATTCGCAACTGCAGGTCGTGCCCTACTACAACAAGCCGACGCAAGAAGGCCAGTACCAGCATTTCAAGGCCATTGCCGAAGCCGTGGGCGACCTGCCCGTCGTGCTTTACAACGTGCCCGGCCGCACCGTCGCCGATATGGCGCACGACACCGTGCTGCGCCTGGCGCAGGTGCCGGGCATCATCGGCATCAAGGAAGCCACCGGCAACATCGAACGCGCCCAGTGGCTCATCCGCGATCTGCCCAAGAACTTTGCCGTGTACTCCGGCGACGACCCGACCGCGGTCGCGCTCATGCTCTGCGGCGGCCAGGGCAACATCAGCGTCACGGCCAACATCGCGCCACGCAAGATGCACGAGCTCTGCGTGGCCGCACTGGCCGGCGACGTGAAGCGCGCGATGCAGATCCAGTTCGAGCTCATGCCGCTGCACCGGAACCTGTTCGTCGAGCCCAACCCGATCCCGCTCAAGTGGGCCATGGCCAGGCTCGGTCTCTGCGGCGGCGCCCTGCGGCTGCCGCTCACCGAGCTCGGCGAAGCGAGCCGCCCGGCGGTCGAAGGCGCCCTGCGCGCCACCGGCCTGCTCAAGAACTGAGCCTCCCTACACACCTCCTCCGATCCGCCTTTTCCCTAGCCGCAACAAGGTTAAGCAACCTTTTGCCCGAACTGTGCTCAGAGATGGCGGGCACTGCGGCCCATCGATTGACCGAACCATTCCAACAAGGAAGACGACGTTGAAGAACCTTTCGCACCTTTCGCGATTTGCACTGCTGGCCACCCTCATTGCCAGCCTCGCCGCCTGCTCCATCCTCGAGAGCGACAAGATCGACTACAAGAGCGCGGGCAAGGCCCCGACGCTCGAAGTACCGCCCGATCTTTCGCAACTCACGCGCGACAACCGCTATGCGGTGCCGGGCGGTGCGGTCACCGCCAACTCCTACCAGGCCGGCATTGCGAACGCCCCGGGCATTCCCACCGCCGTGGCCAACATCGGCGACGTCCGCATGGAGCGCTCGGGCACGCAGCGCTGGATCGTCGTCAACTGCTCGCCCGATCAGCTCTGGGACCCGGTGAAGGACTTCTGGCAGGAAAGCGGCTTTCTGCTGACCACCGAACAGCGCAACCTCGGCATCCTGGAAACCGACTGGGCCGAGAACCGCGCCAAGCTGCCGCAGGACATCATCCGCGGCACGCTGGGCAAGCTGATGGACTCGGTCTACTCGACCGGCGAACTCGACCGCTTCCGCACCCGCCTGGAACGCACGACCACCGGCACCGAGATCTTCATCAGCCATCGCGGCATGCAGGAGGTCTACAACAACTCGCGCCAGGACCAGACGGTCTGGCAGCCGCGTCCCAGCGACCCTGAACTCGAAACCGAATTCCTGCGCCGCCTGATGGTCAAGCTCGGCGTCTCGCAAGAGCAGTCGAAGGTGCTGGCAGCCACCACCGCACCGGCAAAGACCGCCACCGTGGGTAGCCAGCAGGTGGTCCAGATCAGCGAAGGCTTCGACCGTGCATGGCGCCGCGTCGGCCTCGCGCTCGACCGCACCGGCTTCACCGTGGAAGACCGTGATCGCAGCGCCGGCGTGTACTACGTTCGCTACGTGACCCCGAACCCCGACAAGAAGGAGCCCGGCTTCTTCAGCAAGCTGTTCAGCAGCAGCTCGAGCAAGAACGAGGCGCCGATCAAGTTCCGCATCCTGGTCAAGAGCCAGGGTGAAACCAGCACGGTCTCGGTGTTGAACGAAGCCGGTGCGCCCGAGAACTCGGCCAACGCACAGCGCATCGTCAAAGTCATCGCTGACGACCTGAAGTAACGCG
>CAMATD010000382.1 GCA_945860785.1 Variovorax sp. YR752
ATCGCCCTGCTCTCGCCATGGCTGCAGTCACAGTTCGGGCTGACACAGAGCCTTTCCGAACCTACACTGAACGAATGGCTGCTGATGGCGAGCCTGCTGATCGCAGGCTGGCTGGCAAGCCTCTTGCTTGGCATCCGTGCCTACCGACTCTCATTGGCGGACGGCCTCTCACCGAGGATTTGAAACATGCGCATCGCAAAGAAGACTCCCACGATCACGGCTTTCACTCGCCTTTCAATGCTGCTGGCCGGCGCCGGCCTCGCAGCAGCGGCATGGGCCGCCGACCCGGCGCCCAAGGACACCACGGCATCGAACCCGCTCGGCGGCAAGACCGCCGCCGCGGCGGCCGCAGTAGCCAAGGGCACGCCGGGCCAGCCGCGCCAGATCACCTGGGAAGAACTCGTGCCCAAGGACTGGGACCCGTCCAAGGAATTCCAGGGCATGGACCTGAGCGCGCTCGACGACGGCGATCCGCGCGCCAATGCAATGCTGATGAAGATGCAGGAGGTGTCGAACAACGCACCGACCAACCCTGCGATGAACGGCACCGAAGTCAAGATCCCCGGCTTCATCGTGCCGCTCGAAGAGGCCAAGGGCGAGGTCACCGAGTTCCTGCTCGTGCCCTACTTCGGCGCCTGCATCCACACGCCGCCGCCGCCGGCCAACCAGATCCTGCACGTCGTCCCGCAAAAGGGCGCCAAGTTCCGCGCGATGGACACCGTGTGGGTCACCGGCAAGCTGCAGACGCTGCGCAACGATTCGATGATGGGCGTGAGCGGCTACCACGTGAGCGCCACCAGCGTCACCAAGTACTCGGGCGGCGCCAAGTAAGTGCCCTGTAGGTCCTAGGACCTCATCCGCACCGGGGGCACAGGCCGGATGGCTTAGTCGCCCGCGTTCGATGGATGCGCAGCCCGCCCGCGGCGCCTAGATTGGCGACCGTCGCTGCTTTCTCAGCCAGCGGCATCTCGTCCAGATGGAGGAGGCGCCATGCGGGTCCTGCCGGTATTTCTTGTCCTGCCCCTGCTTGCCATGACCGCAGGCGATGCGGGCGCGCAGGCCGCTCACATGGTTCGCCCCGAGCGCGCCGCCACCGCCATTCCGCTGGAGCGCAGCCCCGAGCGCGCGCCACCCTCCGCGCAGTGGGCCGCCCCTCGGCGCCACGTCCCCATGGCCTCGGCCATGCGCCCGCCGTCGGACACCGGCATCGTCCGGCAGGTCGAGGTCGTGCCGCGCCAGCAGACGGTGAACCAGTACCTGGAACGCCGCGGCGTGGTGGCCGACCGCCCGACGGTCGAGGCCTTTCGTGCGATGAACCCGCAGGTCACCGCCACCAACCGCATCCCCGCGCAGACGCGCGTCTCGGCCTTCGTGCCGGAAGCTGCGAGCAGTCGCCCCGCGACCGCACTGCAGCCCCGCGCACGCGTCGACATGGCGCAGGCCGCGCGCTACACGGCGGCCGTCGAGGTCGACCGCACGAGCCTCATCCAGGCCAAGGCACTGCAACTGCCGCCGAGCGCCTACCGCCGTCCGATCGACATCGACCAGCACCGCAACCTGCTCGCCAGCGTCGACAGCACCGCGCGGCTGGTGGCGCAGCGCGCACCCGCGTTGCCTTCGCGCGAGCTCGCACTGTCGCGCTACTACCTGCGCAATGCCAACGGCGTGGCGCAGCAGATCAACACACAGGCCGCCACGCGCCCCATCGGCGAACCGGAGCTGCAGAAGCTCGCGGACGCCTCCAGGCCGGTGCAGGCCATGCAGGCGCGCATGGTCAACGGCGAGAAACCGCTCGAATTCCGGCAGGTCACGGTCAAGGTGCGCGGCGAGGACGGCAAGGACCTGCGCGAGCCCTTGCGCGTCTACGTGCTGCCCGCAGGGCTGGTGGACCAGCCCGACGATCCGGAACTGATTCTCGAGCTGCTGACGCTGCTGAGCTTCGAACGCCCGACCTCGCCCTCGACCGGCGAGGTGCAGCGCGGCGAGATGCGGCTGTGGGTCGGGCCCGATTTCAAGTACAGGGAAATGGCCGATCTGGTCATGGCCCGCGGCCTGACGCGCTTCATGCCGGTCCACGGCCACCTGCTCGACGCGTCCAGCCCCGACCTGCTGTTCATGTCGCCCGCCAGCGTCACGGTGCCGCCCGCACGCTGACTGACCCGTCATGGCCACAGAATCCCGCCCCGCTTCGCCGTTCGAAAGCCTCGTGGCCATCGTCGCCTCGGCGGCCGCCGCGGTCGGCGCCACGCTCGCGCTCTTTCACTCCTTTCTCGAGGGACTGGTGCCGCCCATCGAAGGCGCACAGCTGTCCATCGGCATGGTGTCGTTCGGCACCATGGTCGTGCTGCTGGCGCTGAGCCTGCTGATCCGCAAGCGCCTGTCGTCCACGCGGCAGCGCTGGCTCGCGGTGCTTGCGCTGGCCCTGCTGGCGGCGGCGTTCTGGGCCTTCTTCACCTACCGCGACGTGGTGCGCACCTATGTGTTCGCCTACCCCGCCGAACTGCCCGTGAGCCAGCAGACGCGCTACATCTGCGGCGAGCTGCACGCGATGGGCGAGAAGCGCAGCCAGGGCATGAGCATTGCCGAGGCGGTGAAGATGTTCGGCGGCCCGCAACTCGTCGTCGGCCGCGAACTGCTGTGGGAAGAAAGCGCGCAGCAGGCCATGACCGGACGGCTCGAGCGCTGGTACATGTTTCTGTCGATGCTGCTGACGACCGCGCTGTTCGTGGTCGCCATCGCGGTGTGGCGCGCACTGCCGGGCAAGGCGCACGCCGCGCCTGCCAAGAAGCCTTCGCCCGGCGCACCGTCACCACCCACGGAGGGACAGCCATGAAGGAACTGATCGACCAGATGCTCGAGATCGCACGCACCGAGGTCGGCACGCGCGAAGCGGTCGTCAACAACACCGGCGCCCGCATCGTCGAGTACCAGGGCGCCACCTGGCTCGCGCCGGGCGCCTGGCCGTGGTGCGCGGCCTTCACCGCCTGGGTCCTGCGCGAATGGCTGGAGAACGAGGCCGTGCGCGAAGCCCTGCACCTCGACTCGTTCTCGCTGGCCGACAAGTGGCGCTGCCGCGATGCCAGCGCCTTCGGCTGGGAGAAGTGGGCGCGCCAGCGCAAGCTGCAGGTGCTCGACGAAACGCAGAAGGCCCGCGCCGGCGACTTCGTGGTGTTCGACTTCTCGCACATCGGCCTCGTCACCACCGACCAGCCGGTGCCCAGCCGCAAGATCGCCACCATCGAGGGCAACACCAACGGCAAGGGCGAGCGCGACAGCGTCACGGGCGACGGCGTCTGGGTCAAGGAGCGAGTGCCGAGCCTCGCCAAGAGCTACATCCGCATCTTCAGCTGAATGGCCGGCTGCAGCCCTTGTCGGCCATGCGCCGACACGACCAGCAGCGGCTGGACGACACAGACGGTTGCATCCCGGGCGCAGGGTGAGTCATCGCAGGGCGTCAGAGACCGTTGAGAGAGTCGGGCGTGACGTCGGCGCCTTGATGGAACTCCCAATGAAAAACCAACGTCTCCCGGTCCCGCGGCTGCTCGCGATTTCGCTGTGCATCGGTGCACTCGCCATCGCAGGCTGCGACAAGGCCACCCCGCCCGCACCCACCACGGAGCAAGCGGTCTCCATGCCTCCGCCCACGGTGCCGCAAACGCCTGCTGCCGCGCCTGCAACTGCCCCGGTCCCGGCCGCCTACACACCGCCATCGGCCGAGCAGCTCTACCAACTGGTCGCACCCATCGCGCTCTACTCCGACAAGCTGGTGGCGCAGGTCCTGGCCGGCGCCACCTACCCCGAGCAGATCACCGCAGCGCACGACTGGCTCGCGCAGAATCAATCGCTCAAGGCCGGCCCGCTGGCCGATGCGGCCAACCAGCAGCCCTGGGACCCGAGCGTGAAGTCGCTCACCGCCTTCCGGCCCGTGCTCGATCAATTGGCCGGCAACATCCCGTGGACCGAATCGCTCGGCAAGGCCTACTACAACGATCCGGCCGACGTGATGAACGCGATCCAGGTCATGCGGCAGCGCGCGTCGAGCGCGGGCCGTCTCAAGAACAACAACAGGATCCGCGTTGCCAGCGCCGCGACGCCGCAGAACTACGCGCCCGCACCGGACATGCAACCGGTCTATGCGGGTCCCGCCGTGATCGAGCCGCCGCCGCAGCTGATCACCATCGAGCCGGTGCAGCCCGACGTGGTTACGTGCCGAGCTACGACCCGCAGGTGATCTACGGCGAGCCCGTGCCCGTCTACCCCGGCTATGCCTACGCGCCGCCCGTCGTCGAGGTGGCACCCGGCTACAGCCGCGGCCAGCTCGCCGCGGCCGGTGCGCTGGCGTTCGGTGCCGGCGTGGTCGTGGGCGCCGCGCTGGAACGGCACGACTGGGGCTGGCACGCATGGAACATGAACTGGGGGGCGCCACGCGGACGGGGCCGCGATCGCGACCGCGTGGTGCAACCGGCCTTCACCCGGCCTGCGGTGGTCTACAACAACAGCACGTACGTCTCGCGCTCGACCACGGTGGTCAACAACGTGCGGAATGTCTACAACAACAACAACAACAACAACACCAACAACAACAACACCAACAACAACAACAACACCAACAACAACACCAACAACAACGGTGCGCCGCGGGGCATGCCGCCC
>CAMATD010000383.1 GCA_945860785.1 Variovorax sp. YR752
AATGTCCCCCGGCGCGGCCTAGGGCCGCATGCCTCCTCCTTTATTTCGCTGCGCAGAGCACACCGCCGGCGTGATCGCTCAGAGCACTTGTTGATCGGCCGCACACCAGCCGCCTGCCCTCGTACACAGGGCACCGGGTGCTCCCCGCAGCGAAATAAAGGAGGAGCGAAGCGGGGGACATTCGCGGAGGGGAGCACCCGGTGTCCTGTGCACGCACCCCGAAAGTGGCTTCAATCAAGCAAGCGGCAGAGAGCTTTACGCCGCCTTCTTACAATCCGTACCGTCGTGCGTGCGCCGCGCAGACCGCCACCAAGACCTCGCCGCCGACCGATGAAACGCTACTGGGAAATAGACGCCTTGCGCGGGCTGATGCTCGTGCTGATGACCGTCACCCACCTTCCCACCCAGCTGACCGATCCGCTGGGCCAGCCTTTCGGCTTCGTGTCGGCCGCCGAAGGCTTCGTGCTGCTGTCGGCTTTCGTGGCCGGGCTGGTCTACAGCCGCATCGGCCATGCCCGCGGGGTGAACGCGATGCGCATCGCGTTCTGGCGGCGCGTGGTCAAGGTCTACCTGTGCCAGGCGGCGATCCTGCTGTTCCTGTTCACCGTGATCGCGGCGCTGGGGCTGCACATCGACCAGCCGGCGGTGAAGAACCTGGTGTCGTACTACCTGGCAGAGCCCCGCGACGGCTTCCTCTACGGGCTGCTGCTGATCTATGAGCCAGCGCTGCTCGACATCCTGCCGATGTACATCTTCTTCATGCTGATGAGCCCCTGGGTGCTGGCCTTTGCCATGCGCCACGGCTGGACGCTGGTGATGGTGGCCAGCGTCGCCGTGTGGGCGGCGGCCCAGTTCGGGGTCAGCGAATGGATCTACGCGCTGGCCGTGCGCTACCTGGGCGTGCCGGTGCCGTTCCACGAGATGGGCGCCTTCAACACCTACGCCTGGCAGTTCCTCTGGTTCGCGGGACTGTGCATCGGTGCCACCCGCAACGGGCCGGACGCGCGGCCGCTGCGCTTTCCTTGGTGGCTGCTGGTGCTGGCAGCGGGCATTGCGCTCTACGGGGTCTACTGGCGCCACACCGGCATCAACGGCCAGGCGCCGTTCGGCGGCGATGTGGAACTGAACCTGCTGTTCGACAAGTGGCAGCTCGGGCCGCTGCGCCTCGTCAACCTCGTGGCGCTGGGCATCCTGGCGGTGCGCTTCGGGTCCTGGCTCATGCGCAAGCTGCCGCGCATGCATTGGCTTGAGGCGATGGGCGCGGCCTCGCTGCCGGTGTTCTGCGCGCACCTCGTGGCAGTGCTGCTGGTGCTGACCTTCTACGGCGACAGCCAGACCGCGCGGCCCTGGTGGGGCGACGGGCTGCTGCTGCTGGCGGTGTTCACGGGCATGTACATCGTGGCGCGGTTCACGCGGGCGGCCGATGTGCCGCCGCCGGCGGACGACGTGCCGAGCGAGCCTGAGGCCGTTCAGGGCGGCAGGGGCATTGGCTGCCCCGGTGCCGGGGCGGGTGCGGCCGGCAAATGCAGCGCGATCACCGAGTGCCACAGCCGGTAGCCCTCGTCCGTCATGTGCAGCTTGTCGCCGCGGAACAGCTCGGGCCGCGGCCGGCCATCCGCGCCGAGCATCGGCATGTGGATGTCGATGTATTCGCTGTTGGGCAGCAGGTTGAGGTACGCCGAGATCACGTGGTTGGTCTCGCGGATCTGCGGCATCAACTGCTCGCGCGAGGGGCTGGGCTTGACCGAGATGAAGCTGATGCGCGCGTCCGGCAGCTCGGCGCGCACCGTGTTGGCAAAGCGGACGAAGCTGTCGAGCACCTGCAGCGGCGTGCGGCCTTCGGCCAGGTCGTTGTCGCCCGCGTAGATCACCACTTGCCGGGGCTTGTAGCGCACCACCAGGTCGCGTGCGAACAGGCTGCAGTCGGCCAGCGTCGAGCCGCCGAAGCCGCGGTTGACGACGCCGCCGGGCACCCGGGCGAAGTCCTGCGAGAGGCGGGTCCACATGCGCACGGTGGAACTGCCGACGAACACCACGCCGCCCGGGGGCGGAAAGTGCTCCTGGTCGGCCCGGGCGAAGGCCGCGAGTTCATTGTGCCAGCGATCCTTGGCGGCCAGGTAGTCGCGGGCGGACGCGGCCTCGGCCGCGGCGGTCTCAGACTCCTGGGGGAAGAAGGCGGGTTGGGCGTGCGAGGCGAGCGCTGCCGTCAGCAGCGCAACCGCGAGCAATGCGGATTTCATCGAAGGCATCGGGGAGACGGAAGGCAAGTCAGATCGTTTTTTCAATCAAGGCACCCTTGAAGACGATGGGTCCCTTCGGGCCGCTGCCGGACGGCACGCCGCCCTTGGCTTCCAACGTAACGGCCAGGGTCGGCACGGCGTGGACATCGGATTCTGACGCAGCAAGCCGCAGCGCCGGCGCGTTGTCGAGCACGCCGAGCGAGCGCGGCGCGCCGCCGGGCGGTAGCGCCCAGAGCTGCAGCGACTTGTCGCTGCCTTCGCTGTAGCTGCCCACGCGCTGCAGCACCAGCTTCTTCTTCTTGGGGTCGAAGGTCACGAGCATCGAGGTCGCGGCCTGGTCGTCGGACAGCACGGCTACGTACTGCACCGCCGACGCGTTGACCAGCTGGTCGCGCAGGTTCAGGCCGACCACCACCGCCAGCACGGTGGCGAGTGCGCCGGCCGCGGTGGCGCCGCGCCAGAGTGCGAGGCTGCGCAGCCAGCCGCCTTGCGGCTTGTCGGCGGCATGGGCCGCGTCGCGCTGCCGCTCGATGGCGTGCTGCGTCTGCTCGGCGTCGATCATGTTGCGGATGCGGGTCCAGACCGCAGCATCGGGAACGATCGGGGTCTGCAGCTCGGTCATGCTCGCGAGCCGGCCTTGCCAGACCAGCGCCGCGGCGCGCACCGGCGCCTGTTCGCGCGCCAGGGCTTCGAAGCGGCGGCGGGCGCCGCCGCGCAGCGTGCCGAGCGCATGGCTCGCGGCCAGCAGTTCGAGCAGTTCGGGGTGGGCGGTGAGGTTCATCGGAGGGCTGCTTTCTTCACCGTCATGCGAAGCGACCCATGCAGAGGCGCAGTTTCTCGAGGCCGCGCCGGATCCAGGTCTTGACCGTGCCGAGCGGCAGCTTGAGTTGCTCGGCCAGCTCGCCGTGGCTCATCTCGCGCAGGTAGGCCAGGCTGACCACCTCGCGCTGGCGGCCCTCGAGCTGGCTCAGGCACTGGTGCAAGGCCCAGGCCTGTTCGCTCGCATCGGCCGTGTCGACCGGGTTGGGCGCATCGGATTCGAGCGTGTCGGCCAGCAGCTCGTCGAATTCCTGCGTGAGCTGGGCGCGGTCGGCGGTGCGGCGGCGCAAGAGGTCGAGCGCGCGGCTGCGCACGATCAGGCCCAGCTAGGCGAGCGGCGGGCTCAGCGTGGCGCCGGTATCGCCGGCCACGCGCCAGACCGTCAGGAAGGCCTCCTGCAGCACGTCCTCGGCCCATTCGCGCTGGCGCACGACCCGCACGCCAGGCCCATGAGCTTGGGCGCCGTGCGGTCGTACAGCTGTCGCAGGGCGGCTTCATCGCGATGGCCGATCCGGTCGATCAGCGCCATCAGTTCGGCGTCGGGGCTGGGTGCTGTCATTCACGAATTGTCGGGCATCGATGCACATGCACAAGGTACGGGCCCGCGGGGGCGCCGGATTCAACCGCCCGGGGCTTGAATCCGTTTGCCGCCTGCGGAGCGTCGAATCCGGGTCGGAAACAGGTCAAAAGAAGCCCCGTTCGCCACCCTTCGGAAACAAAGGTCAACGTATACTCCCTCGCAAAATCGGAGCGGGACCGCGTTCGCGCGGGGGCGGGAATGAAGCAAATTGCGATCGTCATCGTGCTCTGCGTGGGCGCGTGGTACTTCTTTATCGGCGGCCGCAAGCTCGACGAAGCGATGGTGCGCGACCACTACCAGAAGGAAGCCCACGCCATCTACTCGCGCGACGCCGACCAGCTCTGCAAGCTGCTCAGCCGCAAGGCCGTGATCGAGAACAAGACCACGATGATGGGCCGCACGGTGGAGACCACCCACGACCGCGACGAGGCCTGCAAGGCGAACCGCGAGACCTTCGAGACCTTCAGCAGGGTCGGCGAACGGATGGGCGGCATCCTCACCATCGAGTACGAGTACCACATCGACACCATCGAGGTGGCCACCGACCGCAAGAGCGCCATCGTCAAGGGCACCAGCGTGCTGAAGATGGGCGAGGCGCTGCTGCAATACAAGAGCAGCTACACCCAGCGCCTGGAGCGCGAACTCGGCCAAGTGCGCCTCGTGCATTCCGACGAGGCCACGGTGATGCGCATGGGCGGCCGCGGCGCCATGAGCCAGAGCGACTTCTTCAAATAGGCGCCGCCATGATCGTCCGGGACTCGCTGCCGCCGCCACCGCCGTTCTGGCACCGCCTCAACAGCTTCTTCGCCTTTCCGTTCCAGCTGCGGCCGCTGATGTATGGCCTGCTGCTCTCGTTCTGCAGCCTGCTCTTCGAGGCGGTCTTCTTCCTGCCGGACGCGGTGGCGTTCGTCGTCATCGAGATCGGCATCGTGCTGGCGGCCAGCCGCTATGGCTTCAAGATCACTGCGCTCGGCGCGCGCGGCATCTGGCAGTCGTCCGA
>CAMATD010000384.1 GCA_945860785.1 Variovorax sp. YR752
GAGACCCCACAGCACCACGGGCCGGCGACCGAAGCTGTCCGACAGCGCGCCGTGGAACAGGTTCATGAACGCAAAGCCGAACAGGTAGGCCGAGAGCGTCTGCTGCATTTCGGCGGGCGTGGCGCCGATGGAGCGCGCAATGCCCGAGAAGGCCGGAATGTAGGTGTCGATGGAAAACGGCCCGAGCATGCCCAGCACGGCGAGCAGCACGGCAAGTGCCCAGCGCGGGGCTTGCCAGAGCTTGTCTGCATCGGGATTCATGGGGTTCGCTCCATTTTTCTTGTCGTCAAGGCCAAAAAAGAAAGCGCCCTTGCGGGCGCCTCCTCGTCAGAGAAATACCGGGAGACCGGCTTAGAGCGTATCAATAAAGCTGCGCAACTTGTCCGAGCGGCTCGGGTGCTTGAGCTTGCGCAACGCCTTCGCTTCGATCTGGCGGATGCGCTCGCGGGTCACGTCGAACTGCTTGCCGACTTCTTCCAGCGTGTGGTCCGTGCTCATCTCGATGCCGAAGCGCATGCGCAGCACCTTGGCTTCGCGCGGCGTGAGCGAGTCGAGGATGTCCTTGACCACGTCGCGCAGGCCCGCCTGCATCGCGGCTTCGATAGGCGCCGTGTTGCTACTGTCCTCAATGAAGTCGCCCAGGTGCGAATCGTCGTCGTCGCCGATGGGGGTTTCCATCGAGATCGGCTCTTTCGCGATCTTCATGATCTTGCGGATCTTGTCTTCCGGAATCTCCATCTTCGCGGCCAGGATGCCGGCGTCGGGCTCGAAGCCGAACTCCTGCAGATGCTGGCGCGAAATGCGGTTCATCTTGTTGATCGTCTCGATCATGTGCACCGGGATGCGGATGGTGCGCGCCTGGTCGGCGATCGAGCGGGTGATGGCCTGGCGGATCCACCACGTCGCGTAGGTCGAGAACTTGTAGCCGCGACGGTATTCGAACTTGTCGACCGCCTTCATCAGGCCGATGTTGCCTTCCTGGATCAAGTCGAGGAACTGCAGGCCGCGGTTGGTGTACTTCTTGGCGATGGAGATCACGAGGCGCAGGTTGGCCTCGATCATTTCCTTCTTGGCGTCACGCGAAGACGATTCGCCTTCGTTCATGCGCTTGTTGATGTCCTTGAGCTGGGTCAGCGGCACCACCACGCGCGACTGGATGTCGGTGAGGCGTTGCTGCAGTTCCTGCACCGGCGGGATGTTGCGCGCGAGCACGGCGCTCCAGGGCTTGCCGGCAGCGGCCTGCTTCTCGACCCACTGGAGGTTCAAGAGGTTCGAGGCGATGCGGTTGCCGTTCTTGTCGTAGCCGCTGAAGTCGCGGATGAACTCGTCCTGCGGGAAGCCGCACTTGTCCACGATGATGCGGCGCAGCTCGCGTTCCTTCTTGCGGACGTCGTCGACCTGCGTGCGCACCAAGTCGCACAGCTTCTCGATGGTCTTGGCCGTGAAGCGGATGGTCATCAGCTCTTCGGACAGCGACGACTGGGCCTTGGCATACGCCGGCGTGCCGTAGCCTTCCTTGTCGTAGATCTTGTGGACCTTCTCGAACATCGAGGCAATGCGGTCGAAACGCTCGAGCGCGTCGCGCTTGAGTTCTTCGAGCTTCTTGGTGAGGGCCTTGGAGCCGCCCTTGCCGTCGTCGTCGTCTTCCTCGTCGAATTCGTCGAAGTCTTCTTCGGCCACGTAGTCGTCGGCCTCGTTGGGGTTCGAGAAGCCGTCGACGATGGTCGAGATGACGACCTTGCCTTCGCGGATCTCGGCGGCCAGGCGCAGGATTTCGGCGATGGTGGCGGGGGAGGCCGAGATGGCTTCCATCATGGCCATCAGGCCGCCTTCGATGCGCTTGGCGATTTCGATTTCGCCTTCGCGCGTCAGCAGCTCGACCGTGCCCATTTCGCGCATGTACATGCGGACCGGGTCGGTGGTGCGGCCGAATTCGCTGTCCACCGTGGAGAGCGCGGCTTCGGCTTCTTCTTCGGCTTCTTCCACCGTGGTGGCGGTGGGGGCGGTGTTGTTCAGCAGCAGGGTTTCGGCGTCGGGCGTTTGCTCGTACACCGCCACGCCCATGTCGTTGAGCATGGTGACCACGACTTCCATGGTCTCGGCGTCGACCAGCTTGTCGGGCAAGTGGTCGGAGATTTCGCCGTGCGTGAGGTAGCCGCGGGTCTTGCCCAGCGTGATGAGGGTCTTCAGGCGCGAGCGGCGCTTGGCCAGGTCTTCTTCGGAGAGCACGGTCTCGTCGAGGCCGAACTCCTTCATCAAGGCGCGTTCCTTCGCCTTGCTGATCTTCATGCGCAGCGGCTTGACCTTTTCTTCGGTGGTCGTCGCAACCACCGGCTCTTCGCCGGTCAGGTCTTCTTCGATGTCCGACAGATCGACGTCGCTCTCGGGGGCGTCATTGCCGGCCTTGGGCTTGCGGCCGCGCTTGGCGCCGGTGGCAGGTGCGGCAGCGCCGGCGGCCTTGGGCGGGCGGCCGACTTTCTTGGCAGCGGGGGCGGCAACTTTCTTGGGATCTTCGAGAGAGGTCGATTTCGTGGGCACGGTTTTCACTTTCGTTGCGGCTGCCGATTTGGACGCGGCGGCACCCGACTTAGTTGCCGGCACAACGCCGGCTTTCAACGGTTTCTCTGCGACAGGCTTTTGGGCGACGCTTTTGGCGAGTGAAATAGCAGGCTTCTTTGAACTGGGCATACGACCTCGTTACGACAAGAATGGACAAGCGGAAATCACTGGCGCACTGCCATTCGGGCAGCGTCACCACAGCCCGCGCACAGGCACGGACATAAAACAATTGGGAAAGAGGAACTAGTTCCTCAGTAGGCAAGATGTCGGGCGAACATTTGGTGTGCAGTCCTTGCGGTTATTGACCCTTTCCGCCGGAATTTACCGTTGGAGCGCGTTGCGCTAGGGGTCGGCCCGGAGGTGCTGCTGTCGCTCTTGCCTAATTTCGCCAGTTGCGAAACTCTATATTGTAGCACATTGCGTAAATTTCAAGCAGATTCTTCACTGTGCGGATTCAGGCGGCTGCGCAACTCCAGCCGCCGCGCCTCGAGCGCCTTGTAGCGTTCCAGCGCCTTTGGGTCTTTTCCGACGGCGGCAATGGCCTCGCTCTGCTGGGCCTTGAGGCGGTCGTCCAGCATGAAATCGAGCACGCTGGAGAGCTCCCTGGCGGCGTCGACCAGGTGCTGCTCTTCCTCGCCTTCGGGGATCGGGCCGCCCTCGGAAACGGTCATGAGCCGCTCGGCCAGCGCCTCGAAGTCCAGCCCGCGCATGCCTTCGCGCAGCGCTGCCCAGGGCTGGATGCCGTGCTCGTGCAACTGGCTGTCGAGCCAGGTGAACAGGGCTCCGTGCGAGCCGGGCAGGTCGCACAGCATGAGATGCAGCTCGTGCGACAGGGCATCCCATTGCCCCATGTTCGAGAGCAGAAGCCGCACCGCCACATCGGGCCGGCTCGGCGGCTTGCCCCGCCCGCGCAACGGCTCGATGGGCTCTTCGTACTTGCCGCCCCAGCGCTTGCCCTTGATGAATTTGCGTGGCTTGCTATCGTTTCCATAGCGCGGAGCCTCGTATTCCTCGTATTCCATGGGCGGGGGCATGTCCGGATAGCCCCCGTCGTCGCCTCCCGAGTCGCTGTGCCGCGGCGCGGGTGGTGCCGCCGCCTTGCGCGGGCCGGGCGTGGAGGCCCAGAGGTCCGAAAGCGCCGGCCCGTCGAGCTGGACCAGGGTGGCGATCTCGCTGAGCAGTTGCCGTTTCAGTGCGCCGTCCGGCATGGCGCTCCAGAGCGGGCGCACGTTGCTCGTCATGTGGGCGCGGCCCTCGACGGTGGTCAGGTCGCAGCCTTCGCGGGCCGCTTCGAGCATGAAGCGCGACAGCGGCGTCGCCTCGGTCACGAAGCGGGCGAAGGCCTCGGCGCCGTGTTCGCGGATGAAGCTGTCGGGGTCGTGCTCGGTCGGCAGGAACAGGAACTTGATGCTGCGCACATCGGTGGCATAGGGCAGGGCGCCATCGAGCACCTTGCGCGCGGCGCGGCGGCCGGCGGCGTCGCCGTCGAAGCTGAACACCACCGATTCGGTGAAGCGGAAGAGCTTTTGCACGTGCTCCGTCGTGCAGGCGGTGCCGAGCGTGGCCACCGCATTCGGGAACCCGAGCTGGGCGAGGGCGACCACGTCCATGTAGCCCTCGGTCACCAGGGCGTAGCCGCGGTCGCGGAAGGCGGCGCGCGCCTCGTAGAGGCCGTAGAGCTCGCGGCCCTTGCTGAACACGGGCGTTTCGGGCGAATTCAGGTACTTGGGCTTTTCGTCGCCGAGCACACGCCCGCCGAAGCCGATGCATGCGCCCTTGACGTTGCGGATGGGGAACATCACGCGGTCGCGGAAGCGGTCGTAGCGCTTGGCCTCGCTCTCTTCGAGCTGGCCGTCTTCGGTGTTGACGATCACCAGCCCGCTCTCGGCGAGCAGCGGATCGTCGTAGTCGGGGAACACACTGGCAAGGGCGCGCCACCCGGCAGGCGCATAGCCGATGCCGAATTGCTTGGCTACCTCGCCGGAGACACCCCGGCCCTTGAGGTACTCGATGGCGCCGGGCGCCTGCCGCAAGGCCTTGCGGTAGGCCTCGCCGGCCTTTTCGAGCA
>CAMATD010000385.1 GCA_945860785.1 Variovorax sp. YR752
GCGCTCGTGCACCTTGCCCTGCCAGCAGTCGACCAGGAAGGCGATCTGCGTGAACGTGTAGAACGAGATGCCGATCGGCAGCACGATGTGCAGGAGCGGAATCTGCGACAGGCCCGCCTCGGCCAGTCCGTCGTTCACGTTCGAAACGAAGAAGTTGGCGTACTTGAAGACCGCCAGCACGCCGAGATTGACCACCAGCGCAACGAGCAACAGAGACTTGCGCTTCCGGTCGTCGCGACCCGGCGCGGGCGACAGGCGCAACCCGAACCAGTAGTTGATGCTGATGGAGGCCACCAGCAGCGGCAGGGCCTTGACGCTCCACCAGCCGTAGAAGAAGAGCGAGGCGAGTGCGAGAAATCCGGCGGCGGCCCTGGCGTTGCGCTGGCCGATCAGAAAGAACCCGATCAGGACCAGCGGAAAAAAGACAAAAATGAAGGGATACGAGTTGAAAAGCATCGCGGGAAGGGCACTGCAGCGAGCGCCTTTTTGTCGTAATCGTTATGCGGCCGCGGCGGCGGCAGGTCTCGGATTATCGCGTGGTAGCCGAAGCCCACTGCTTCCAGAGACCCTGCACTTCGGTTCCGAGTTCCTCGAGCGTCAGCGACTCGTTGAAAATGACCGCATCGGCGGCAGCCCGGCGTGCCCGGCGCGGGGCCTGTTGGGCGATCACTGCGCGGACGGCCTCGGGCATCCATCCCGAGCGCGCAATGACGCGCTTCAACTGGGTGGCTTCGGTGGCGTCGATCACCAGCACCCGGTCCACGATGACACGCCAGCGCCCGGATTCGACCAGGAGCGGCACATCGAAGACGACGATGGCGTCCTCGCCCGCAGCAGCGGCCTGGCGCTGTGTTTCGGCGCCGATCAAGGGGTGCAGGATGGATTCGAGGCGGACTTTGGCGCCCGCATCGGCGAACACGAACTGGCGCATGGCAGCCCTGTCGAGGCCGCCGTCCGGGGCGACGACTGCGCGGCCGAACGCGGCTTCGAGGGCCGGCATCGCAATGCCGCCCGCCTGCGCGATGCTGCGTGCGATGGCGTCGGTGTCGACCAGCACGGCGCCTTGGGCGACCAGCAGCGCGGAGACAGTGCTCTTGCCGCTGCCGATGCCGCCCGTCAGGCCGATGCGCCGCACCATGCCTTGTCTCAATGGATCAGCGCGCCGAGCGGGAACGCGAAGGGGATCCATTGCCTCACGAGTTCGGGGCCGATGACGAGGCAGACAAGGCCGGCGCCCGCCAGAAACGGGCCGAAAGCGATGGGGATGTCCTTGTGGGCCAGCTTGCCGACAAGGCGCAGGGTCAGGCCGATCACCGCGCCCACCAGCGAGGAGACGAGGATGATGGCGATGAGGTAGTCGGCCCCGAGCCAGGCGCCCAACGCAGCAAGCAGTTTGAAGTCTCCATGCCCCATGCCTTCCTTGCCCGTGACCAGGCGGTAGCCATGGTACACAAGCCAGAGGCTCAGGTAGCCGAACACGGCGCCCCAGACTACAGCGCTCAAGGACACAGCGGTCCAGCCCATGGCGGCGCCGATGAGGCCGAGCCAGAGCAGGGGGTAGTTGAGCGAATCGGGCAGGAACTGGGTGTCGAAGTCGATCAGGAACTGGCAGATCAGCAGCGCTGCGAATGCCGCCCACAGCGCGCCGGCAGGGGTGAGGCCGAAGCGGTAGCCGCAGAGGGCGAAGAGGGCGCCGGTGAACAGTTCGACCAGCGGATAGCGGGGGCTGATCGATGTCTTGCATGAGGCGCAACGGCCGCGCAGCAGCAGGTAGCTCAGGACGGGGATGTTCTGGCACCAGTGGATCTTGTGGCCGCAGGCGCCGCAGCGTGAGGCGGGTCGGGTGAGGTCGAAGGGCGGCAGGCCTTCGATGGCCGTCGCAGCCTTGTCCGCGGCGGCCTCAAGCCCTTCCGGAGGCACAGCTTTCGGGCCGAAGACCAGTGACCACAGCGAAGGCGCATCCTTCGACGACATGAGGTTGGCAACGGCATCGGCCAGCCAGTCGCGGTACATCATCACCGGCGTGCGGTAGATCACGACGTTCAGGAAGCTGCCGATCAATAGCCCCAGCACGCCGGCCAGCGCGGCGTCGAACCCTTGCGAAACCGGCATCAGACGACTTGGCCGAGCTTGAAGATGGGCAGGTACATCGACACCACGATGCCGCCGATGATCACGCCGAGGAACACGATGATGATGGGTTCCATCAGGCTGGCCAGACCCGCGACCATGTCGTCCACTTCGGATTCGTAGAAGTCCGCGGCCTTGCCCAGCAAGTGGTCGATGGAGCCAGACTCTTCGCCGATGGCGGTCATCTGGATCACCATCGAGGGGAACAGGTTGGCGTTGGTCATGGCCGTGGTGAGGCTGGTACCGGTCGACACTTCCTGTTGGATCTTGGTGGTGGCGTCGCCGTAGACGGAGTTGCCCGAGGCCCCACCCACCGAGTCGAGCGCTTCGACCAATGGCACGCCGGCTGCAAACATCGTGGCAAGGGTTCGGGTCCAACGCGCGATGCAGGACTTCTCGATCAACGTGCCAAAGATCGGCAGGCGTAGCAGCAGGCGGTCCATGACCTTTTGCACGCGTTCATTGCGCTTCCAAGCCTGAAGGAAGAAGTAGCTTCCTCCACCAATGATTCCAAAGATAAGCCACCAATACTTCACAAAGAATTCGCTCATGCCCATAACGATGAGCGTTGGCGCGGGCAGGTCAGCTCCGAACGAAGTGAAAACCTCTTTGAAGGCGGGGATCACGAAAATCATGATGATCGCAACCACGATGAAGGCGACAACGATCACAGAGGTCGGGTACATCAGCGCCGACTTGATCTTGGATTTGATTGCTTCGGTTTTCTCCATGTACGTGGCAAGACGGTCCAACAGATCTTCCAGAATACCGGCCGCTTCACCGGCCTCCACCAGGTTGCAGTACAGGCTGTCGAAGTACTTTGGAAATTTGCGAAACGCCGCCGACAGCGAAGTACCGGTCTCCACGTCGCTGCGGATGTCGTTGAGGAGCTTTGCAACACTCGCGTTCGCGTTGCCACGACCCACGATGTCGAATGACTGCATCAACGGCACGCCGGCCTTCATCATGGTTGCCAGCTGGCGCGTGAAGATCGCGATGTCCTTGGGCTTGATGGCCTTGCCCGAGCGCATGCGGCGCTTCTTGATCTTGGATGCGAGCACGCCCTGGCGACGCAGCGCCGCCTGCACCTGGTTTTCACCGGCGGCCCGGATTTCGCCACGCACCAGCTTGCCGTTACGGTCCTTGCCTTCCCATTCGAAGACAAATTCCTTGTGCGTGACGTGGGAGCGGTTGGATGCCACTGTTGCCATTCGATCTCCGGTATTCAGTGTTCGTTATTCATTGGTGCAGGCCACCACCTCTTCGAGCGAAGTGAGGCCTTGCTTGACTTTCCCGAGACCCGATTGGCGCAACGAGCGTACGCCTTCGCGTTCGGACTGCTGCGCGATATCGAGTGCGCTGCCATCGCGCAGGATGATTTCCTGGATGGCTTCGGTGATCGGCATTACCTGGTAGATGCCGACCCGTCCCTTGTAGCCGCCGCTGCACGCCGAGCAGCCTACGGGTCGGTAAGGCTTCCAGGAGCCGTCCAGATCCGCTTCCTTGAAGCCTGCATCGAGCAGCGCTTCGCGAGGAATGTCGATGGGTACACGGCACACGGTGCACAGCCGGCGCGCCAGACGCTGGGCGGTGATCAGGATCACGCTCGACGCAATATTGAACGGCGCGATGCCCATGTTGCGCATGCGCGTGAGCGTGGTCGGTGCGTCGTTGGTGTGCAGCGTCGAGAGCACCAGGTGGCCGGTCTGCGCAGCCTTGATCGAGATGTCGGCGGTTTCGAGGTCGCGGATTTCGCCGACCATGATGATGTCGGGATCCTGTCGCAGGAAGGCGCGCAGCGCGGTGGCGAAGGTCAGTCCGGCCCGCTCGTTGACGTTGACCTGGTTGACCCCGGGCAGGTTGATTTCAGACGGGTCTTCCGCTGTCGCGATGTTGACGCCCGGTTGGTTGAGCAGATTCAGGCAGGTATAGAGCGACACGGTCTTGCCCGAGCCCGTGGGGCCGGTGACCAGCACCATGCCGTAGGGACGGCCGATGGCATGCAGGAGCCGCTCCTTTTCGACGGCGTCGTAGCCCAGGCGTCGATGCCCAGGCGGGCGCTGCTCGGGTCCAGGATACGCACGACGATCTTTTCGCCGAAGAGCGTGGGCAGCGTACTCACCCGAAAGTCGATGACGCGGTCGGGCCCGATCTTGAGCTTCATGCGGCCATCCTGCGGCACGCGCTTTTCAGAGATATCGAGCCTGGAAATGACCTTGATGCGGGACGCCAGCTTGTCCTTGATGATCGTGGGAGGGCTGGCGATCTCGCGCAGTTCGCCGTCGACCCGGAAGCGCACGCGGTAGTGATGCTCGTAGGGCTCGAAATGAATGTCCGAGGCTCGCATGCTGACCGCGTCGAGCAGCATCTTGTGAAGGAAGCGCACGACCGGCGCATCTTCGA
>CAMATD010000386.1 GCA_945860785.1 Variovorax sp. YR752
ATTTGTTCTTTGAGTGTCATTCGTCAGCCTTTTCGGAAAAAACAAAAGCCGCGGCAGGTTTCCCGGGCGCGGCTGAGGCAACGGGGCGCTGGCGGTGACTTTTCGTCGAGGACCAGCTGCCCGGGGCGTTGCTTAGTACAGCTTCTTGGGGAGCTGCATGCTGCGCACGCGCTTGTAGTGGCGCTTGACGGCGGCTGCCTTCTTGCGCTTGCGCTCGGCGGTCGGCTTTTCGTAGAACTCGCGGGCACGCAGGTCGGTCAGCAGGCCGAGCTTTTCGATGGTGCGCTTGAAGCGGCGCAGGGCGACGTCGAAGGGCTCGTTTTCTTTAACGCGGATGGTGGTCATTGATGAATCGTTGAACTGAAGTTGGCTCGGGGAGATCGAGGCCCAAAGCCGGGGTTCCTCAACTGAAATCTTTTTGCGGCCGTTGAGGGAAGGCCAGAAGTTAGCCTGAGATTATAGCGCGGTTGCGCACGCGTGGGCGCTTGCCCAGGCCCATTGGAAGTTGTATCCGCCCAGCCAGCCGGTCACATCGACCACTTCGCCGATGAAATACAGGCCCGGCTGCTTCGATTCCATGGTCTGGGAGGACAGATTCCGGGTGTCGACGCCGCCGGCGGTGACTTCGGCTTTCTTGTAGCCCTCGGTGCCGCTGGGGGTGATCTGCCAGCGGGCGATGCGCTCGGAAAGGGCTGCCAGCGCCTTGTCGGCGACCTCGTTGACGGGGCGCTGCAGGGCCGGATCCTGCCCGACCCAGGCGTCGGCCAGCCGGGAGGGCACCAGCGTGGCCAGCTCGTTGGCGATGCGCTTCTTCGAGCGGAGCTTGGCTTCGCCCAGGGATTCGGCCACGTCCACGCCGGGCGCGAAATCGAGCGTCAGCGGGGTTCCGGGCTTCCAGTAGCTCGAAATCTGCAGCACGGCCGGGCCCGAGAGGCCGCGGTGGGTGAACAGCAGGTCTTCGAGGAAAGCCATTTTTTCCTTCTTGGCCCCGGTCTCGATCCGTACGGACAGCGCCAGCCCGGCCAGTTCGGCATACGGCGCCCAGGCCTCCCCGCCGAAAGTCAGCGGCACCAGCGCCGGGCGGGGCGTGATGACGCGCAGGCCGAACTGCTCGGCGAGGCGGTAGCCGAAGTCGCTGGCGCCGATCTGGGGGATCGACAGGCCGCCGGTCGCGATCACCAGCCTGGGCGTTTCGATGGCGCCTCGATCGCTCTCAATTTGATAGCTGCTGACGCCCGTTTCATCGGGGCCGACCCCGGAAAATCTGATCTTCCCAAGCTTGCACGGCTGCCAGCGCGTCACGCCGCCCGCGGCGCATTCCGCCAGCAGCATGTCGACGATCTGCTGCGAGGAGCCGTCGCAGAACAGCTGCCCCTTGTGCTTCTCGTGAAAGGTGATGCCGTGCTTCTGCACCAGGTCGATGAGCTGCTGCGGCGCATAGCGCGACAGCGCCGAGCGGCAGAAATTCGGGTTGTCGCCGATGAAATGGCGCTGCGGCGCGCGCACGTCGAGGTCGCGGTTGGTGAAATTGGCCCGCCCGCCGCCCGAGATGCGGATCTTCTCGCCGACCTTTTCGCTGTGGTCGACCAGCAGCACCTTGAGCCCGCGCTGGCCCGCCAGCCCGGCGCAGAACAGCCCGGCCGCGCCGGCACCGACCACGACGACGTCGAAACGCACGGCTTCGGTCAAGGGCCATCCGCCGCCAGCAGCGGCGGCGGGTTGTATTTCAGGTGGCCCACATAGCGCAGCGGCTTGATCGCCGACACCGAAGGCACGTCGCCCTCGCGCATGTGCAGCAGGCCGCTCATGCAGAAGCCGCGCACCGCGTCGGGCAGCAGGGGCAGCTCGCACAGGCGGCGGTCGAGCACGAAGGGCGCCGTCAGCATCACGCCGACGGTGTTGTACTGCCGGCCCATCTGCGCCAGCGACCAAGTGCGCAGCCGCTCGGCGTGCTCGGCATCGACGCCGGGCAGGCGGAAGGCGACCACCATCTGCTCTTCGGCCACCACCTCGTCGAGGCTGCGCGCGCGCACGCCGGTGCCCACGGCCTCGGCGATCTGCCCGTCGCCCAGGTAGAGCACGGCATGGCTCACCGGCGCGAAGGTCGCCAGGCGGATGCTGAACGACTTGATGGTGGCGACCGAGGTCAGCAGGATGTCCCCGGGCTAGAGCACATCGGCCTTGACGAGTTCGCCGCCGTTGCCGGGCGCGATGGCCGAGTTCTGTATGCGCAGGCTCAGCTTGTTGCTTTCCTTGGACGGCAGATCGAGCTGGGTGACGCACCGGCGAGCAGCCATGCCGCACCCGCGGCGGCCAGGACGATGGCGCCGGTGCGCAGAAGGGCCCGCATCATCCTTTCCAGACGAACGGGAACTTCAGCTGCTTGAAGAAACCGTTGGGCACGTAGTCGCCCAGCACGCCGTACTTCTCGGGCCAGAGCTTGGTGCTCTTGACCGCGGTGCCGAAGAGGTAGTCGAGAAAGGCGTAGTGCGCCGAGTAGTTCTTGTCGAGCGCCTCGATGTCCTGGTTGTGGTGCCAGTGGTGGAAGTTGGGCGTGACGATGATGTAGCGCAGCGGCCCGAGGCGCACGCTCACGTTGCAGTGGTTGAACACCGCCTGGAAGCCGACCACCACGATGTAGGCGTCGATCACTTCCTTGCTGAAGCCGAAGACATAAATCGGCGCCAGCACCAGCGTGCGCGTGATCAGCAACTCGAGGATGTGCTGGCGCGAGCCCGCCATCCAGTCCATGCTTTTGACGCTGTGGTGCACCGCGTGCAGGCGCCACAGCACGGGCACCTCGTGGTAGGCGCGGTGCGTCCAGTACTGCACGAGGTCGGCCACCAGCACGATCAGCAGCAGGCCGGCCCAGAAGGGCAGGCCGCCGACCCAGCCGCGGATGCCGTCGTTGGCAGCCCAGCCGAAGAACTTGTGCACCATCAGGTTGGTGGCCAGCAGCACGAAGCCCACGATCATGTGGTTCACCACGAAGTGATGGAAGTCGGTCTGCCACTCTTCGCGGAACACGGGCTGGTCTTTCCGCAGCGCGAACAGCTTCTCGATGAAGATGAAGATCAGCGACGAGCCCAGCAGGTCGAGGATGAACCAGTCCAGCCCGATGTAGGGCGTGTTGTCGGCGAAGTCGTGCACCGGCGCCTTGTGTCCGCCCAGCAGCGCGGACGCCACCACCAGCAGGAACGCAGCCGACGAGAGCCAGCGCGAGCGGTTGAAGACGATGTTGACCAGCGAGAGCCCGCCCGAGATCACCAGCGCCGCCAGCAGGATGAAGCGCATCACGTCGACGTTGTAGCTCTTGCGCAGCTCGGGCGTGGTGAGGTACTGGGGAAAGTGAAAGGCCAGCACGCCGAGGAAGCACAGGATGCCCAGGCTCAGGGTGATGGTTCCGGTGACGAGGCCGCGGCCGCGCTGCAGCTGGCCGTGGCTCCCCGTGAAGTCGTTCAGTTTGTCGAGCATGTCCGCCTCTCTCGCTTGTGCTTTGTTGGAACGCGATTTTAGGCGGCTGTAGGAAAACACTCACATAGGCCGAATGGCGCGCCGGCGCAGCAGCGCGGCCGTGCCCAGCGCCACGGCCATGACCAGCAGCGAAACAACGGTGGTCACGGTCCCCAGCGCATAGATCGAAGGTGTGGTGACCGTCGAGGTCAGGCCCTGCAGTTCGAGGGGCAGCGTGTTGACGTCGCCGATGGCTTGCGAGGTGCGGGCGATCTCGTCCCACGACAGCGTGAAGCCGAACATGCCGATGCCGACGATCGATGGGCCGATCAGCGGCAGCACCACGAAGCGGAAGGTCTGCCACGGCGTGGCGTCGAGGTCGCGTGCGGCTTCTTCATAAGCCGGGTTGAAGCGGTTGAACACGGCGAACATGATGAGCAGGCCGAAGGGCAGCGTCCACGTCAGGTGCGCACCCAGGGCGAAGCTGAACAGGCCGAGCGCGGTGCCGTAGCCTTCGAGCAGCGTGGTGGCATCCACTGCTGTCAGCACACTCTTGATGCCGGTGTCGAGCAGCCGGAACTGCAGGCCGATGCCGAGCGAAATGATGATCGACGGCATGATGAGGCTCGCGACCGTGACGAAGAACAGGGCGTTGCTGCCCCTGAGCTTCTTGCGGAACGCCAGCCCGGCCAGCACCGACAGCACGACGGTGAAGGCCATCACCACCGCGCCCAGCGCCAGCGAGCGCCTGAAAGCTGCGCCGATGTCGACGGTGCCCAGGCCTTCGGCCAGTTTGTAGAACCAGTGCAGCGACAACCCGCGCAACGGGAAGGTCAGGCCGCCCTCGGGGCCCTGGAAGCTCAGCACGAAGATCGTGATCATCGGACCGTAGAGGAACAGGACGAACAGGGCGAACACGATCGCGAGGGGCCAGAAGCCGGGGGCGCGTTGTTCTCTGATGCGTTGGGTCATGTGCGTCGATCCTTCAGGGCGCGTGCACAGGACACCGGGTGCTCCCCTCCGCGAATGTCCCCCGCTTCGCTCCTCCTTTATTTCGCTGCGGGGAGC
>CAMATD010000387.1 GCA_945860785.1 Variovorax sp. YR752
GTTGTATGCTGCGTGGGACGGCTGTTTGACCGAACACAGGATGTCACGTAGCCTGCTGTCTGGAATGCCGAAAATACCTCTTTTCAGGACATCATGCAGAAGCGCATCGCCGTCGTCGTTTTTCCGGGTTTCCAGATCCTCGATCTGGCGGCTCTCGCCACCTTCGAGCTGGCGAACAAGCACCTGGGCAAGCCACTCTATCGGGTGGAGCTGCTTTCCGAAACCGGCGGATTGACGCCCAGCTCGTCGGGCATCAGCGTTGAAACCAAACGGTTTACCGCGTCGAAATTCGACACGCTGGTGATGACTGGCGCGTTGACCATCGAGCCCACGTCGGCAGTCCTGTGCAAGATGCTGCGCGCGGGCGAGCGCAGTTCGCGCCGGCTGGCGAGCATCTGCGCCGGTGCCTTCGGACTCGCCGATGCGGGCCTGCTCGACGGGCGGCGCGTCACCACGCACTGGGCCTTCGCGCAGGAACTGCAGAAGCGCCACCCGCTCGCCAAGGTGCAGCCGGACCGCATCTTCATCAACGACGGTTCGCTCTGGACCTCGGCCGGCATGACGGCGGGCATCGACCTGATGCTGGCGCTGGTGGAGCAGGACCTGGGCGTCGAGGCGGCGCGCATGGTCGCGAAGAACCTGGTCGCCTACCACCGCAGGGCGGGCGGGCAATCGCAGTATGCCGCGCTGCTCGAACTGGAGCCGAAGTCGGACCGCATCCAGCAGACGCTGGTGCATGCGCGCGCCAACCTGCGCGATGCGCTGTCGGTCGCAGACCTCGCCGAGGTGGCGCACCTGAGTCCGCGCCAGTTCAGTCGCGCCTTCAAGTCGGAAACCGGCCAGTCGCCCGCACAGGCCATCGAGCACCTGCGGGTGGAAGCGGCCAAGGGGCTGATCGACGCCGGCGGGCTCGCGCTCAACGTCGTCGCCAAGGAAACGGGCTTCGGTGACCCGGAGCGCATGCGCCGCGCCTTCCTGCGCACGCTGGGTCAGCCGCCACAAGCCGTGCGCCGGGTGGCGAAGCAAACCGTCGATGTGGCGTAAAAGGTGGTTTATATGACATTTACGCCATAGCGCTTGCGGAGCAAACTTCCCTCACGCCCACAACAACGTGGCGAGAAAAGGAAAGCTCCATGACTGCGACACAACAAGGCACCGCCCTCATCACCGGCGCTTCTTCGGGCATCGGCGCCGTCTACGCCGACCGGCTGGCACGCCGCGGCTTCGACCTGGTTCTGGTTGCTCGGAACCACGATCGTCTGCCGGCGCTGGCCGGCAGGCTGGCGGTGGACACGGGCCGCAAGATCGAAACGATCGCCGCCGACCTGACGAACAAGAAAGACATCGCGCGCGTCGAAGCCGCCATCCGCGCGAACCGCGACCTCACGATGCTGGTGAACAACGCCGGCGTCGGCGCCACCGCGCCATTGCTCGCCTCGGACATCGAGAAGATGGAAGAGATGATCGCGATCAACGTGAACGCCCCCACGCGCCTCACCTATGCGGCCGCACCGGGCTTCGTGGCGCGCGGCGCCGGGACCATCGTGAACATCTCGTCCATCGTGGCGGTCTCGCCCGAAACGCTCAACGGCGTGTACGGCGGCAGCAAGGCCTTCGTGCTTGCCTTCAGCCAGTCGCTGCAGCATGAACTGGGCGACAAGGGCGTGCGCGTGCAGGCCGTGCTGCCGGGTGCGACAGCCACCGAGTTCTGGGGCATTGCCGGCCTGCCGGTGCAGCACCTGCCGACCGAGATCGTCATGACGGCGGAAGACATGGTCGATGCGGCGCTCGCGGGGCTCGACCAGGGCGAGAAGGTCACGATTGCCGAGCCAGGACGAGTGGAATGCCTTCGACGCGGCGCGGCGCGCCATGTCGGGCCGGATCTCCAGCTCGGTGCCCGCATCGCGCTATGGCGTTGAGGGCAAAGTTCTAAGGGTTCCCGCTTGAGAAGAATTGGCAGCCGCCATGTGGCGTGAGTGAGTTAGTTCGCACGGTGATGCGCGCAAGCCACGCGCATCAACAGTTGCTCACCTTTTGGTGCAGATTTTGTGCAACCCGGTTGCGCTATCGATCGATAGTGCAGTTCGCACAAATCCAAATCCACCGGGAGGTATCCGTTGAAGACGCACTCTTTCAACCAGCGCGCGATCCATCGCGCCGTGCTGGCGACGCTGTCGCCTTTTCTTGCGCTGTCGGCCAGCGCGCAGTCCTATGTCGAGCCGGGACGGCTCGGCGATCCGGCGAGTTGGCGAACACCGGAGTTCATGAAGGACTGGGGCCTGGGCGCCATCAAGGCCGAGTACGCCTATGCGCTCGGCTTCACGGGCAAGGGCATCGTCATGGGCGCGGTGGATTCGGGCTACGACCCGCTCAACGTGCAGTCGCCGCTCTCGCGCTTCACGCCCTTGCGAACGCCGACCTCGTACGGCGGGTACAACCCCGATCCGGCCTACAACGACGACATCGCGCACGTCGGCTGGCACGGTACCCACGTCACCGGCACCATGGCGGCCGCGCGCGACAGCCTGGCCAACGGCGCCAGCCCCGCACAGCCCAACGACATGCACGGGGTGGCCTTCAACGGGCAGCTCGTGGTGGGCAATACCAACGGATCGGACGGGCTGTGGTTCGGCCCCAGCCTGGGCGGGCCGCCGGGCGACGATCTGCACAACCGCCATCCCAATGCGACGGCCGCCAATTTCGATGCGGTCTACCAGGGGCTGGTCGATGCGGGCGTTCGCGTCATCAACAACAGCTGGGGCAGCAAGCCCGCCAAGGAAAACTACAACACGCTCGCGAACCTGCAGCAAGGCTATGCCGGGTTCTATGGAACGACCACCTGGCTGGACGCGGCCATCAAGGCGGCCAGGCCCCAGGCCAGCGGAATAGAGAGCCCCGTCGTCGTGTTCAGCGCGGGCAACGACGGCTATGCCAATGCCAGCATTCGCGCATCGCTGCCGTACTTCAAGCCCGACCTGGAAGGCCACTGGATGGGCGTGGCGGCGGTGCAGCAGAGCGGAGGCGGCTATTCGCTGCCCAGCTTCACCAACCGGTGCGGGGTGGCCAAGTACTCGTGCCTGGCAGCCCCGGGCGCCAACATCATGAGCACGATGCCGGACAACGCCTACCGGTCTGCCAACGGCACCTCGATGGCCGCGCCGCACGCCTCCGGCGCGCTCGCCGTGGTGATGGAACGCTACCCCTACATGACGAACGAACAGGCGCTGAACGTGCTGTTCACCACCGCGACGAAGCTGGACGGCTCGCCGCAGGCGGCACCCGACACCCTGATCGGCTGGGGCCTCATCAACCTCGAGAACGCGATGAAGGGCCCGGGCCAGTTGCTGGGTCGCTTCAACGTGAACATGCCCGCGAACACCCGGGACGAGTGGAAGAACGGCATCTCCGACACCGCGCTGCTGCAGCGTCAGGCCGAGGACGTCGCCGAGCAGCAGGCCTGGGCGCAGACGCTGGTGACCAAGGGTTGGCAGAACGGCCTGCCGGCGGGCGCTTCGCAGCAGGACAAGACCGACTACGCCGTCGGCATGGCGCGCGCCGCGGCCGTCGCGGGCGGTACCTTCGACGGCATCACCTACAAGCCGCGTGCCTACGAGGGCAGCCTCGAGAAAAGCGGTGGCGGCACGCTGGTGCTGTCGGGTGCGAACAGCTACCGCGGTGCCACGCTGGTGAGCGCCGGCGTGCTGCAGGCAGGGGCCGTCAACACCTTCAGCCCGGTCTCCGCGCACAGCGTGGCCGCGGGCGGGGTACTCGACCTAGCCGGCTTCAACCAGAGCCTGGCGTCGCTCAACAACGCCGGCATGGTGTCGCTGGTGGGGGCGAATCCCGGCACTGAACTGCGCGTGACGGGCGCCTACGTCGGGTAGTTCGGCAGCGTGATTCGGCTGGGCACCCGGCCGTTGTTCAACGGTGGGTCCGACAAGCTCGTGCTGGATGGCGCCAATGCCAGCGCGAGCGGCAACACCCGGCTGCAGATCACCAACCTGGGCGGCCTGGGCGGGTTGACGTGGGGCAACGGCATCGTGGTGGTCGATGCGCGCAACGGCGCGAAGAGCACCGCGCAGACCAGCAAGAATGCCTGTGTGCTGGCGGGCGATGTGCCGACGGCGTTCGACCCGCATGTGGATGCGGGCGCGTACGAGTACCGGCTCTTCGCGGCCGATGCCAATGGAAGCGGTGAGAGCTGGTACCTGCGCTCGGAGCTCCCGGGGCCGCTGCGCTCCCCGATTCCGCCCTATCGCGCGGAAGTGCCCTTGTTTGCTGCGCTGCCGGCGCAGCTCAGGCAGATGGACATGAGCATGCTCGGCAGCCTGCACCAGCGCGTCGGCGAGGACCGGGTCGAGATGGCCGGAGAGAACGGTGGCAGCGGTGGCAGCGGTGGCAGCGGTGGCAGCGGTGGCAGCGGTGGCAGCGGTGGCAGCGGTGGCAGCGGTGGCAGCGGTGGC
>CAMATD010000388.1 GCA_945860785.1 Variovorax sp. YR752
GTTTTTCTGCGTTCGCTTTTGCCGGCCGCCTCGGTACGGTCTCGCTTCTCCCCCTGGGCAGAGAAGAAGAAAGAACTCAACGCATGAAACCGGATTTCCCCCTCGATCGACGCAGCCTGCTGCAGGCCGCCGCCGCATGGGGCGCGGCCGCCACGGCCAGTTGGGGCGCCAGCGCCGCCCAGGCGGCCGCGCCGTCGCGCGACCTCTCGGGCGTGACCTTGCGCGTCGGTACCTACAAGGGCCTCTGGCGCCCGCTGCTGCAGGCCTCCGGCCAGGCCAACACGCCCTACAAGATCGACTGGCGCGAACTCAACAACGGCGTGCTGCACATCGAGGCCATCAACGGCGATGCGCTCGACCTCGGCTCGGGCAGCGAGATCCCGCCGGTGTTCGCGGCGCGTCAGAAATCCAGCGTGCGGCTCGTGGCCGTGACGCACGAAGACCTCAACAACCAGGCCACGCTGGCGCGCAAGGATTCGCCGATCCGCAGCATCGCCGACTTCAAGGGCAAGCGCGTGGGCTATGTGCGCGCCACCACCTCGCATTACTACCTGGCCAAGCAGCTGGCCGAGGCGGGACTCTCGTTCAGCGACATCCAGGCCGTGAGCCTCACGCCTTCCGACGGCCTCTCGGCCTTCGCGCGTGGCGACCTCGATGCCTGGGCCATCTACGGCTACAACGGCCAGATCGCGCGCACGCAGTACGGCGCGCGGATCATCAAGACCGGCGTGGGCTACCTCTCGGGCAACTTCCCGATCTATGCCAACCCGCGTGCACTCGACGACGCGCTGCGCCGCGCGGCGCTGAGCGACCTGCTGCAACGCCTGCAGCGCTCGTTCGCGTGGATCAACGGCAACTACCTGGCCTATGCGCGCGCGCAGTCGGCCGAGACGCGCGTGCCGGTCGGCGACATCGTCGAACTCTTCAACGGCCGCAGCGGCGACTACAGCCTGGGTCCGGTCACCGATGCCGTGGTGCGCAGCCACCAGGAAGTGGCCGACACCTTCCAGAGGATCGGCGTGCTCGACGGCCCGGCCGACGTGAAGCCCCTGTGGGACCGCAGCTTCGAGAGCGTGCTGCGCCTGCCCGCCGCCTGAAACACCCAACACCTCGACAACAAAGGACACACCCATGAGCCAGAACGACGTTGAATTCATCGGCATGATCCAGGGCCAGAAGGTCTCGGAGATCCATGCCGCCAAGGGCCCCGCCATCGACCGCGACTACGTGCGCACCTTCGCGCAGGCGCACGAGAACGCCGGCTTCGACCGCGTGCTGGTACCGTACCATTCGACCGGCCCCGACGCCACGCTCACGGTGGCTTATGCCGCCTCGGTGACCGAGCGCATCCATTTCATGCTGGCGCACCGTCCCGGCTTCGTGTCGCCCACGCTGGCGGCGCGGCAGTTCGCCTCGCTCGACCAGTTCAGCGGCGGCCGGCTGGGCGTGCACTACATCTCGGGCGGCTCCGATGAAGAGCAGCGCCGCGACGGCGACTGGCTCGACCATGACCAGCGCTATGCCCGCACCGACGAATACCTCGAGGTGCTGCACAAGGTGTGGACCGCCGAGAAGCCCTTCGACCACGAAGGCGCGCACTACCACTACCAGAACGCCTTCTCGGAAGTGAAGCCGGTGCAGACGCGCAATGGCAAGCCGCATGTGCCTGTGTATTTCGGCGGCGCGTCGGAGGCTGCGATCCCGGTTACCGGCAAGTACGCCGACGTGTACGCGCTGTGGGGCGAATCACTCGACCAGGCCCGCGAGCTGACGACGCGCGTGCGCGCCGAGGCCGCGAAGCATGGGCGCAGCGTGCGCTTCTCGGTGTCGTTCCGACCGATCCTGGCGGAGACCGAAGAGGCCGCATGGGCACGTGCCGACAACATCCTGGCCGAGACCAAGCGGCTGCGCGTGGTGCAGGGCTACAACCGCGGCGGGCCGCAGTAGAGCGAGGGTGCCAAGCGCCTGCTGGCAGCGGCCGACAAGGGGCCGCGTCTGGACAAGCGCCTGTGGACCGCGGTCGCGCAGGAAATCGGTGGCCGTTCGAACAGCACCGCGCTCGTCGGCACGCCCGAGCAGGTGGCCGACGCGCTGCTCGACTACTACGACCTGGGCGTGACCACCTTCCTGATCCGCGGCTTCGATCCGCTGGAGGACGCGACGGACTACGGCCGCGAGCTGATTCCGCGCACGCGGGAGCTGGTGGCTCAACGTCTGCAATCGCAACGCAAGGCGGCCTGAGCGATGAGTGCCGTTCTTTCGATTGACCGCAACGCGGCCCTACCGCTGAAGCTCAACCCGAACCCGCAGTAGAAATACTGGTTCGATCCGATCCCTCCGCGCACCAGCGTGCAGGCCGAGCGCCGCCACCGCCAGGAGCGCCTGACCGGCGCCTTCCGCCTGTTCGCCCGCTTCGGCTTCGCGCAGGGCCTCGCCGGCCATATCACCGCGCGCGACCCCGAGCTCACCGACCACTTCTGGGTCAACCCGCTGGGCATCCACTTCTCGCGCATCAAGGTCTCCGACCTGCTGCTCGTCAATTCGAAGGGCGAGACCGTGATCGGCGACAGGCCGCTCAACAAGGCCGCTTTCGCCATTCACACCGCGATCCACGAGCACAACCCGAAGATCATTGCCGCCGCCCACACGCACTCGACCTACGGCAAGGCCTGGTCCACACTGGGCCGCAAGCTCGACACCCTCACGCAGGACAGCTGCGTGTTCCATGAAGACGTGGCGCTGTTCGACGACTTCACCGGCATGGTGGTCGACACCAGCGAAGGCGATCGCATCGCCACGGCGCTGGGCGACAAGAAGGGCGCGATCCTCAAGAACCACGGCATCCTGACCGCCGGCCCCACGGTGGAGGCCGCCGCGTGGTGGTACATCGCGCTCGACAACGCCTGCCACACGCAGCTGCTGGCAGAAGCCGCCGGCAAGCCGCAGCCCCTCGACGAGGAAACGGCGCGCTACACACACAGCCAGATCGGTGGCCCGGAGGGGGCTATCCATTCCTTCTACAGCCTCTACGAGGGTCTTGTCGAAGCGGAACCCGAGCTGCTGGACTGAAGAAAAACTACCGGAGTTCTCGATGACCGCATCCCTTTCGCGCCCCGTATCACGCCGGGGTGTCCTGCGCGCAGGCGGCGCTGCCGCCGTGGTCGCCTCGCAGGCTTTCTCGCAGCAGGCGCGCAAGCTCACCTTCGCATGGAACGCCACCGCGTTCTGCCTCTCGCCGGTGGTGGTGGCGCAGGAGCGCGGCTACTTCGAGCGCAACGGGCTGCAGGTGGACCTGATCAACTACACCGGCTCCACCGACCAGCTGCTGGAGTCGCTGGCCACGGCCAAGGCCGATGCGGCGGTGGGCATGATCCACCGCTGGCTCAAGCCGCTGGAGGCGGGATTCGACGTGAAGATCGTCGGCAGCTCGCACGGCGGCTGCGTGCGGCTCGTGGGCGCGAAGAGCGCGGGCGTGACCAACATCGCAAGCCTCAAGGGCAAGATCATCGGCGTGTCGGACATCGCGAGCCCGGGCAAGAATTTCTTCTCGATCCTGCTGGCCAAGAACGGCATCGACGCCGACCGCGACGTAACGTGGCGTCAGTACCCGGCCGACCTGCTCGACATCGCGGTGCAGAAGGGCGAGATCCACGCCATTGCCGACGGTGACCCGAACGTGTACCTGATCGAGAAGCGCAACAAGGGCGTGTTCGTCGAGGTGGCGAGCAACCTTTCGGGCGAATACAAGGACAAGGTCTGCTGCATCGTTGGCGCGCGCGGCGAGCTGGTGCGCAAGGACAAGGCGACCGTGGCGGCGCTGGTGCGTTCCATTGCCCAGGCTTCGGACTACGTGAGCGAGAACCCAACGAATCGGCCAAGCTCTTCGCCAAGTACTCGCCCAAGGTGGCGGTGGAAGACCTGCGCGCGCTGCTGGGCACGCTCACGCACAACCACCATCCGCTCGGCAAGAGCCTGCGCGACGAGGTGGAGTTCTATGCGCGCGATTTCCGCAGCGTAGGCGTGCTCAAGAAAACCACCGATCCGGTGCGCTTTGCCGAGCACGTTTCCTTCGACCCGTTGGCATGAGCACCCCCGACCCCGCATTGGGCTTCGATTCCCTCCCCTTCCGGGGGAGGGCCAGGGTGGGGGCAGCGGCGCCTGAACGCACGGCAGCCCTCGCATCGGCACTGCCCCGTACCTCAGCAACCTTGCCCGTATGGCGCAGCGGCTTTGCCGCCACCGTCGCATGGTTCGCCCTGGGCCTGCTCACGATCTACTGGCCGAACCAGGCCGTGGGTTTCAGCGATTGGGCGTACACCAACGAGTGCGGCATTGCCGCCATCGTCGTGGGCGCGCTGCTGCTGGTCGTCGCGTTGCTCGGGCCTCGCGCAGGCCGCGTCGCACGCGTGCTGCGGCCTGCCGGCCCCTGGCTCGTCGCACTGCCCGTGCTCTT
>CAMATD010000389.1 GCA_945860785.1 Variovorax sp. YR752
CTCCCCTCCGCGAATGTCCCCCGCTTCGCTCCTCCTTTATTGCGCTGCGGGGAGCACCCGGTGCCCTGTGCACAGTGGACGCTGCCGTTGTGCCGGCGGATCAAGCGCTGCGCTGAGCGCTCACGCCGACGGTGTGCTCTGCGCAGCGAAATAAAGGAGGAGGCATGCGGCCCTAGGCCGCGCCGGGGGACATTCGCGGAGCAGAGCACACCGTCGGCGTGAGCGCGCCCTGAACAACTCACGTCAAACACAACGCGACAAACAGAAAAGCAAGCTCCCATGCCTAGGTGTTCTTACTGATCGAAATGGTCGGAAACTTGGACGAGAAATCCTTGGCCTTTTCCGCGATACCGACGGCCACGCTGCGCGCAACGGCCTTGTAGATGCCGGCAACCTCGCCTTCAGGATCGGACACCACCGTGGGTGCGCCGCTGTCGGCCTGCAGGCGGATCTTGATGTCCAGCGGCAAGGCGCCGAGGTATTCCATCTGGTACTCCGTCGCCATCTTCTTGCCGCCGTCGGCGCCGAAGATGTGCTCCACGTGGCCGCAGTTCGAGCAGATGTGCACCGCCATGTTCTCGACGATGCCCAAGATCGGCACGCCGACCTTCTCGAACATCTTGATGCCCTTCTTGGCGTCGAGCAGCGCGATGTCCTGCGGCGTGGTGACGATCACCGCGCCCGTCATCGGCACCCGCTGGCTCAGCGTGAGCTGGATGTCGCCGGTGCCCGGGGGCATGTCGACGATCAGGTAGTCGAGGTCTTTCCAGTTGGTCTGGCGCAGCAGCTGCTCCAGCGCCTGCGTGGCCATGGGGCCGCGCCAGATCATGGCCTGGTCCTGGTCGACCAGGAAGCCGATCGACATCACCTGCACGCCGTGGCGCTCCATCGGCTCCATGGTCTTGCCGTCGGCGCTGTCGGGGCGGCCTTCGATGCCCATCATCATGGGCTGGCTGGGGCCGTAGATGTCGGCGTCGAGCAGGCCGACACTGGCGCCTTCGGCTGCCAATGCGAGCGCCAGGTTGGCGGCCGTGGTGCTCTTGCCCACGCCGCCCTTGCCCGAAGCCACCGCGATGATGTTCTTGACGTTGGGCATCAGCTGCACGCCCCGCTGCACCGCATGGCTGATGACCTTGGTGACGACATTGACCGACACGTTCTCCACGCCCGGCACCGTCTTGGCAACGGCCACCAGCGCCTTGCGGATCGCCGCATGCTGGCTCTTGGCCGGGTAGCCGAGTTCCAGGTCGAACGACACGTCGCCCTCGGCGATCTGGAGGTTCTTCAGCGACCGGGTCGCCACGAATTCCTTGCCGGTGTTAGGGTCCGCGACGCTCTTGAGCGCGGCCATGAGCGCATCTTGGGTGATTGCCATTGATCAAACTCCTGAATGGCGGGTAGTCTAAGGTGCTCTCCAAGCCCTCACCGATCCGCCTGCCAATAGCCAAAATGACAGAGACAAGCCCCGCCACCGGCCTTCTGCTCACCGGGGGCGGCGCACGGGCCGCCTACCAGGTCGGCGTGCTCGAAGCCATTGCCCAGATGCGGCGCGCCGCCGGCCCGGCCGCCTGCACCGGCAACCCCTTTCCGGTCATCACCGGCACCTCGGCCAGCGCCATCAATGCCGCGGCGCTGGCCTGTGGCGCGGACAACTTCGACCACGTGGTGGCGCACATCGCCGAGGTCTGGAGCAGCTTTCGCGCCGAGCAGGTGTACCGCGCCGACTCGCTCTCCGTGATCGGCAGCGGCGCGCGCTGGCGCATGCTGCTCGGGTTCGGGCGCTTTGCGGCCAACTGGATGCGCGTCAAGCCGAAGTCGCTGCTCGACAACGCGCCGCTGGCCGACCTGCTGCAGCGCATGGTGCCGCTCGACCGCCTGCCGCAGCTGATGCAGCAGGGCCACGTGAAGGCGCTGGCCGTGACCGCGTCGAGCTACAGCTCGGGCGAGCACGTCACCTTCTTCGAGGCCGTCGTGCCGATGGAGCCCTGGATCCGCTCGCAGCGCCTCTCGGTGCGCGACAGCATCACGCACGACCACTTGCTGGCGTCCTCGGCCATTCCCTTCGTGTTCCCGGCCACTGCCCTGCCGATGCAGGGGCACACCGAGTACTTCGGCGACGGCTCGATGCGCCAGTCGGCGCCCATCGCGGCGGCCATCCACCTCGGCGCACAACGCATCCTCGTGATCGGCGCGGGCCGCATGCACGAGCCGCGCGAGACCGATGCACCCAACACCCACAGCGGCTATCCGACGATGGCGCAGATCGCGGGCCATGCGCTGTCGAGCATCTTTCTCGATGCGCTGGCGGTCGACATCGAGCGGCTGCGCCGCATCAACCACACGCTGGGGCTGATTCCCGAGGAGGTGCGCGCGTCGAGCGCGCTGCGCCCGCTCGACCTGCTGGTGATCTCGCCCTCGGAGCGCCTCGACGTGATCGCGGCGCGCCACGTGGACTCGCTGCCCGGCGCGGTGCGGCACCTGCTGGGCGGCTCGAAGGCGGCGGCCGACGTGAAGGGCGGCGCGCTCGCGAGCTACCTGCTGTTCGAGTCGGGCTACACGCGCGAGCTGATGGCGCTCGGTCGCGCCGATGCGATGAAGCAGCGCGACGAGGTGCTGCGCTTCTTCGGCTGGGTGCAGGCCTGAGCTTTTTTACGGCACGTCGGCCAGCGCAAGCAGCACGTCGAGAAGAACGTTCGCGCCCTGCACCAGGTCGGCCGGCGCGGTGTGCTCCCTCGGGTTGTGGCTGATGCCCTTCTCGCTGGGCACGAAGATCATGGCGGCCGGGCAGATGCGGGCCATCATCTGCGCGTCGTGCCCGGCGCCGGAGGTCATGCGGCGGTGCGTCAGCCCTCGTGCGTTGGCCGACGCTTCGATCCGGCGCACCAGGCGGGCATCGAACACCACGGGCTCGAACCGGGCCAGCGGCCGGGTCTTGATGCTGACGCCCTCTTGCTGTTCGAGCTGAAGAAGGTGGGCGGCCAGTTCCGCTTCGGCGCGTTTCAGCGTGTCTTCGTCGGTGTTGCGCAGGTCGACCGTCAGCGTGGCGCGTGCCGCAATCACGTTGATGAGATTGGGGTGCAGATCGATCGCACCGACCGTCGCGACCTGGCTGCCGCCGTAGCGCTGCACCAGCTCGCGCACGAACACCGCGATGGCGGCGGCGCAGTAGCCCGCGTCATGGCGCAGGCGCATCGGCGTGGTGCCCGCATGGTTCGACTGGCCGGTGACCGAGATCTCCTGCCACGAGATGCCCTGCAGGTCTTGCACGGCGCCGATGGTGATGCCCTCGGCTTCCAGCACCGGCCCCTGCTCGATATGGAGCTCGACGTACGCATGCGGAACGATGGCGCCGCAGGGCATGTCTCCGGCGTAGCCGATGCGCGCCAGTTCGTCGCCGAGCCGTGCGCCGTCGGTGCCGATCGTGTCGAGGGCGGCAGCCAGCGGATAGCCGCCGGCATACACCAGCGAGCCCATCATGTCCGGCATGAAGCGCACGCCCTCCTCGTTCGTGAAGGCCGCGACCACGAGCGGGCGCAGCGTCTGGCGCTGGCGTTCATTGAGCCAGCGCACCACCTCGAGGCCGGCCAGCACGCCGTAGTTGCCGTCGTAGCGGCCGCCCGTCGCGACGGTGTCGATGTGCGAGCCCGTCATCACGGGCGCCGTGTCGGTCTTGCCCGCGCGGATGCCGAAGATGTTGCCGAGCTGGTCGATGCGAACCGCGAGCCCCAGTTCCTTCATCCAGCGCACCAGCTGGTCGCGGCCCTGCCGGTCGGCATCCGTCAGCGCGATGCGGCACACGCCGCCGCTTTCCAGTCCGCCGATGGCCGCGTGCGTGTCGATGCGCGCCATGAGGGCGTCCTCTGCGATGCCTTCGCGAAGAAGCCATTCCTTCTGCGCGGCGACGACCGCTTCGCCGGAGCGGCCGGTCAGCGACTTGTAGACGCCCGGCGCGGTTGCGCCCTCGGTGCTGAACAGCAGCACGCGCGAGTTGGCGTCGAGACCGGCGACGTCGCGCGCTTGTGGATCGGTCACCAACACCTGCAGCGCGGCCAGGCCCGCCGCGCCGGATTCGCCGCTCAGCACGGGCATATCTCCCGCTTCACCGGCCGCAAGCGTGCGCATCGCCCGCTCGGCCTGGGCATCGGTGACGGTCATGAAGAGGTCGACGGCCGGCTGCAGGAAGCGCCATGCGAGCGGCGAGGTTTCGCCGCAGGCCAGGCCCGCCATCACCGAGTCGACGGTTCCGGTGGCACGGTCGGGCCGTCCGCTTCGGGCGCTTTGCAGGAGGCAGTCCGCCTGCTCGGGCTCCACGACGATGAAGGCCGGCCGTGCGGCGCCGTAGCGCTCCCAGAAATGGCTCACGACGCCCGCCGCCAGCCCGCCGC
>CAMATD010000390.1 GCA_945860785.1 Variovorax sp. YR752
CAAGACGCACGGCGAGTACATGCTGATCCTGGCCAATGGCGTGCTGGTCGAGGGGCGCGGCAACCGGATCGATATCGCGGTGGTGCGCGAGGCCGTTACCGGCCTCGACCTCGCAAAGATAGAAGCGATGCAGCGCACGCCGACCGCAAAATCCTGAGCGCCGCGCGCGCGCGTCGGTGGAAAATGGGCGTCAATGCCAACGCCCAAACCCGACTCCACCACCGACCTCATCCTGATCCGTCACGGCGAAACCGCCTGGAATCGCGAGCTGCGCTTCCAGGGGCATGCCGATGTGTCGCTCAACGACATCGGCCATGAGCAGGCACGCCGCCTGGGCCTGCGGCTGGCGGGCGAAACGGCGCAGCACCTCATCAGCAGCGACCTCATGCGCGCGCAGCAGACGGCCGCGCCCGCGGCGCTGCAGCTCGCGCTGCCGGTCGTGACTTCGGCGGCGCTGCGCGAGCAGTACTTCGGCATCGTCGAAGGCATGCGCGCCGACGAGAGCCAGACCCTGCATCCGCGCGCCTGGGAAGAGTGGCTCGAGTTCCGCGAGGACCACGCCATGCCCGAGGGCGAAAGCGCGCGCGAATTCCATGCGCGCATCGTCGCGGCGCTCGGCACCATCGCCACGGTCCATCGGGGGCAGCACCTGATCGTCGTTACCCATGGCGGCGTGCTCGACATGGTGTGGCGCACCGCCAAGGGGTTGAGCCTCAGCGGGCCGCGGCAGAGCGACATTCCCAATGCGGGCTTCAATCGCATCCGCATTGCCGACCCTGCGGCACCGGATGCCATCGAGATCGTCGAGTGGGCCGACACGCGCCATCTCTCCGACCTGCCGCCCCAGCCGACCCACGATCAGCGGCGGCACCTCAAGAACAAGGACTGAGGCCCAGCCGCGCACAGACCGCACCGGTCTGCCGACGCAGGCGCAGCGATTCGGGCTGGCCGTTGAGCTGCTGCTGCAGGATGCCCTGCGCACCTGCCAGCGCGCTCTCGGTGCCGGTGCGCACGAGCGCATCGAGGTACACCTGCTCGAACAGGTCGCGCTGCGCGTGGCTGCCGCCGATCTCGATCAAGCGCGGCAAGGCGACGCCCAGTCCTTCGACGGCCGCGGCGAAGTCGCCGCGTGCATGGGCCACGAGCCCGTGCGCGGCCGGCACGCACACGCGCTGCCATGCGGCGCGCGTCGAAGGCGGCGCCCCGGGTGCAAAGGCCTCAATGTTGCGCAACAGCACGTCGGCCTCGGGCCGTCCGGCGCGCGCAAGCCCGTAGAGGTACTGCAGATCCAGGAAGGGCAGCACATGGTCGGCCTGCCGCTGCAGCAGGTAGCTCGCCACATCGTCCCAGCGCGCACCGACATCGATGCCTGCCAACTCTCCAGTCGCGCGAGCAGCGACACCGCGCCGATCTGGTCCTGCGAGTAGTCCTTGACCACGCCCCAGGCATGCTCGTCGTACACCGCCAGCGCTTCGGCGTCGCGGCCCAGGTCGATCAGGAACAGCGCCACGTGCCACCAGTTGTGCGTGACCATGAAGGAATTGAGCCCGGTCCACGTGTCGCTCACGCTCTCCATGAACGCCAGTCCCTCGGCAAGCCGGCCTTCGGTGAGCATCACGTGCGCCAGCGCATGGTGTGCCCAGGGCTCCTTGCGGCACATCGAGATCGCACGGCGGGCGCTCGCTTCGGCCTCGCGCATCAGGTGGCACTGCTCGTAGCCGAAGGCCGTCATGCCGTGCACATAGGGCACGTCGGCCGTCGCAGGCAGCACCGCGAGCGCGAGCCGCAGCATGCCGGGGCAGTCGCCGGTATTGAAGCAGTGGTACTGGCCCAGCTTGACCGAGACGAGGTCGCGCGGGTATTCGCGCGCCTGCTCGGCATGCAGCGCGATGGCGCGCGCGATGTCGCCGTCCGCCCATGCCTCGATGGCCGCGATGTAGCGTTGTTCGCGCGGCGTGGTGCGCGCCGCACCGGTCCGGGCCTTGGTCAGGAACGGCCGCGCATTGGCGGCTGCCTCGCGCGACTCGGCAAACAGGTGCAGCGTGGCGCAGTACGCCTGCACGATCGGGCTCGCATCGGCCTCGGCCAGTGCGAGCAGGTTGACGGCGCGCGCCTCGGTCGAGATGAAGCTCATGACGAAGTCGTCGACCAGCGGCAGGCTGGCGTCGTCGTCGAGGGTGAGTGGATTGCCGAGGCTGTCGGCGACGTGCGAATTTCCGGAGGGCATGGCGGCATGGTGCCATGCCCCCGGAAAGCCTTCAAACTCCGGCTTGCTGGTGGCGGTACTCCTGGGTCTTGCCGCCGTAGCCGTAGGCCGCACCGCGCGCGTCGATCACGTGGATGTACGACACCTCGTGCAGGTTCGGCCGGATCTTCGCCATGGCCGCATGCACCTCGCGCAGGTAGCGCGCCTTCTCGGCCTTGGTGTTGGTTTCGTCGGTGATGCTGATGTCGAGGTGGAAGGCCGACTTGCCGAGCGAGGCCAGCGACTGGCCGCCGATGAACCAGGTGTCGGCGGCGATGTACTGCACGGTGATGGCGATCACCGGCAGTTGCTTGCCGAGCACGCTCTGGGTCAGCTCGGTGACGGTGTCGACGGTCTTGCGGGTGAGGGCGGCGTCGGGCTCGCCGGAGAGGTGGACAACGATGTGGGGCATGGAGAGCTCCTGTGGAATGAATGAACGATGGGGTGATTGTGGGAATTCCATGGTCATCGGAAAAGCGGGAAGATATGATGGAATCCATCGGATAAACGGATGGATGGATCGCGCTATGCAGAACTTCGATCTCGAGCAGCTCCGCACCCTGGCCGCGGTCATCGACGCCGGCAGCCTCACGGCCGCTGCGCCGCGGGTGTTCTTGTCGCAGTCGTCGGTCAGCGAGCAGATCCGCAAGCTCGAGGAGCGCGCCGGCCAGTCGCTGCTGACGCGCAGCAAGGCCGGCGTGACGCCGACCGAGGCGGGCACGCGGCTGCTGGCGTACGCGCGCCGCATCCTCGCGCTCAGCGACGAGGCGTTTCGGGATCTGCATGGCGAGACCCTGCAAGGAGAGCTGCGGGTCGCGGTAACCGATTACTTTCGGCCTGGCGATCTCACGCGGCTCCTGGGGCGCCCCGGCGAGAGCTATCCGCAGGTGCGGCTGAACTCAGCATCCTGAAGAGCGATGCGCTGCGGGCGGCTTATGCGCACGGGGATTTCGACGTGGGGCTCGCGATGAACATCGCGGGCGCATCGCCCTCAGCGGCGCACGGCGCGAAGGCTCCGGTCATCCGGCGCGAATCGCTGGCGTGGCTCGGCGCGACTGGCATGCGGCTGGCGCGGGGCGAGCCGGTGCGCCTGCTGGCCTTGCCGGACACCTGCTCGCTGCACCAGTTCACGGTGGCGCTGTTGCGGCGGCGGCGGGTGCCGTATGTGCTGGCGCACGTGGCTTCGGGGGTGGCGGGGCTGCAGTCGGCGCTGGCCGCGGGGCTGGGCGTGGCCTGCCTGAACGAGTCCGCGATGAGCGACGGAGTGACCCGGGTGGCGGCGCCGCACGGGCTGCCGCCCTTGCCTCGGGTGGCGTTCCAGTTCCTGCCTGGGCGCAGGGGGAGACGGGGTTCGTGACCCGGGCCCGGGAGATGTTGGCGACCCACCTGGTGTGAAATCGCCCGGGGTGGCGCGGGATTTGCGTCAAGCCTGCCATGGACGCGCCACAATCCACCACCCCGCAGGATCTGCTGCGCCATTCCCGTTTCGACGACGCGCAGGCCATCTTTTCGGGCACGCTGTTCGTCGCCATCGCGATGATGCTGTTCGGCCAGGCGGGCCTGCTCACGGGCGGCACGGCCGGTGTCGCGTTCCTTTTGCACTACGCCACCGGCGTGAGCTTCGGAAAGCTGTTCTTCCTGGTGAACCTGCCGTTCTACTGGTTCGCGTGGCGCCACATGGGGCGGGCCTTCACGGTCAAGACTTTCTCGGCCATCGCGCTGCTCTCGGTGATGACCGACTGGGCGCCGCGCTACATCTCGATCGAATCCCTGCACCCGGCTTTTGCGGCCGTGCTCGGTGGCCTGCTGCTGGGCACTGGTTGCTTGTTCCTCGCCCGCCACCGCGCGAGCCTTGGCGGTGCGACCGTGTTGACGCTGTACCTGCAGGAAAAGCGCGGCTGGCCCGCCGGCAAGGTGCAGATCGGGATCGACTGCACAGTGGTGCTGCTCGCGTTGTTCGTGATCCCGCCGCAGCGCGTGGGCTGGTCGGTGCTGGCTGCGGTGGTGATGGGACTCTTCCTGTGGATCAACCACAAGCCGGGGCGCTACGCGGCGACTTGAGTTGCGCCTGGCTCGTTGCGTTCAGGGCGCGTGCACAGGACACCGGGTACTCCCCTCCGCGAATGTCCCCC
>CAMATD010000391.1 GCA_945860785.1 Variovorax sp. YR752
TGTGCGGCAACTGCTCGAAGAAGAGCGCCAGCGCCAGAAGCAGCGCAAGGGCGCCGAGCCCGCCCCGTCCGCCGGCATGCCGCCCGTGCAGCCGCTGCCGTCCTGGAGCGACTTCGAGCGCCAGCTGAAGGAAGTGCGCGAGCACGGCATCAGCCGCTCCAACGGCGAGGTGATCGAGGGCGTGAGCGCCATGGCCGCGCCGGTGTTCGACCACACCGGCGCCATCGTGCTGGCCGTGACCGCCATCGGCCCGGCCGGCATTTTCAGCACCGCGTGGGATGGCGACATCTCGCGCGCACTCAAGGCCTGTGCGGGCACCGTGTCGCAGCGGCTCGGCGCGACCGCCGCCGGGCCTTCCGATCTTCGAAAACCAGAGCGATGACGCCAGTCACACCCGAAGCCACCTCTTCTTCTTCTCCTCTTGAATCCGCCATCGCGCTGCTGCGCGCCGCCCGGCGCATCGTCGTTTTCTCCGGCGCCGGGCTGTCCCAGGCCTCGGGCATCCCGACCTACCGCGATGCGGACGGCCTGTGGAAGAACCAGAACGCCCTGCAGTTCTCCCATGCTGAAGACCTGAAGCGCGACCCTTCCGGCTTCACGAAGTTCTGGGGCCAGCGCGTGTCGGTCGTCGAATCGGCTTCGCCCAACCCGGGGCACAAGGCGCTCGCCCAGCTGCAGCTGCTGCGCCCCGCAACACGGCTGGTCACGCAGAACGTCGACGGCCTGCTGACCCAGGCCGGCGGGCTCGACGTGCTCGAGCTCCACGGCTCGCTGCGCCGCTGGCGCTGCGGCAACCGCAGCGGCCCTTGGCCGTTTCATCGGTGCCTGCGCTGCGGCTCGCACGCGCGGCCCGACGTCGTGATGTTCGGCGAGATGCTGAACCCCGGCGTGCTGCTCGAAGCCCAGGTGGCCGCGCAGGAGTCCGACCTCTTCATGGTGGTCGGCAGCACGACCATCGTCTACCCAGCCGCCGAGCTGCCGGAACTGGCGATGGCGCGCGGCAGCCGACTCGTCACGCTCAACATGGAACCGCTGCCGCATCTGGACGATTCGGCAGCGGTGGTGCTGCGCGGCGCTTCGGAAGATCTGTTGCCGCGCCTGCTGGCGGGGCTGGCGAGCGCCTAGCCTCGCAGCCTGTCGCGCAGCACACGCCAGCGCGCAAGGCTCGCGGCCGGCCAGTAGTCCTTGCGTGCGTAGTACTCGCTCACCGCCGGCGTGCCGGGCGGCAACACCACCCACGGCTGCTTCGACATCGTGAAGATGTGCAGGTCCGGCGGCAGGCGGTCGGGCGTGTCGAGCGTGCCTACGCGCACGAAGCTCACCGCATCGCCGGCGCCGGCGTAGTTGCTCCACAGCGCAATGCGGCAGTGCGGACAGCGCGTGTACTTCTGGCCCCGACCGCTGGCCGAAGGCGTCAGCACGACGTCGAGCGTGCCCTGCAGCAGCTGCAGGTGCTCGGGCTCGATCAGCGCATTGAGTGCAACGGACGAACCCGTTTCGCGCTGGCACCAGCGGCAGTGGCAGCAGTGCACGAACAGGGGCGGGGCGGTCATGCGGTAGCGCACGCTGCCGCAGGTGCAGCCGCCATCGAGCGGCGTGAAGGTGCTGTGATCGGCGTTGCTGTCGCCGGCTTCGGCGTTGGCCATGGCGGTGTGCGGGCGTTCAGCCCTTCTTGCCGCCCAGCAGCACCAGCGCGCCGCCCACGACGATCGCGACCACGCTGGCCCAGGCGGGGAAATTGACCTGCTGCTTCTCCTTCACCGAGAACTCCAGCGGGCCGAGCTTGGCCTGGTGCGTCTCCTTGGTGAAGCTGAAGCCGCCGAGGCCCAGCGCGGCAATGCCTGCCACGATCAGCAGGATGCCGACGATGCGTGTTGCGTTCATGGGGCGGGTCTCCTCGTTGGTTGAAGGGCGCGGAGAAGACAGCTTACTGCCGTTGCTGTTGCAACTGTCCCACCCACTGCACGACCTCGGCCACCGCTGCATCACTGGCCGCGGCCAGCGCCTTCACGCCGCCGGGCGCGTCGGCACTGGGCGCCGGGCGGCGCACCGTGAACGTCTTCTGGCCCAGCACGCGGTCGCCGCCGGTCATGCCGCGGATCAGCGTGGCGCGCAGACGCACCAAGCCCACGCTGCTGCTGGCCGAATCGAAATAGTGGCTGAACTCGTCGAGCGAGATGCGCAGGGTGTCGGGCACCTCGCCCTTGCTGCGCGCGATGGTGGCGCTCTCTTCGGGGCCGAGCACGGTGCGGCGCTCGGCGAGCGTGTCGCGCAGCCGCTGGCGCAGCAGTTGCGCGGGCGGCTGGCTCCAGCGCGACTGGCCGTAGGGGCGCAGCTCGTTGGCGTCCGCATAGCCGAGGCGGTAGAGGATCTGCGTGCCGTCGATGCGGGAGTTGCTTTCGAACTCGGCCAGTGCCAGCGTCGGCAATGCGGCCGCTCCCGGTGCTGGCGCCGCGGCGGGGGCCGTGGTGGCGAGGCCGGGTCCGAAGTCGTACAGCGTCGCGCGGGCGGGCTTGTCGGGCAGCGCGCCGCAGCCGGCGACCAGCAACGCGAAGCCGATGATGCCCGCGAGGGTCGCAAGGGAGTGGGTGGTTTTCTTCATGCTCATCACCTTCGATCAAGGACGTGCGGCGGACGCAGAGAAGCCGGGTTCGCCCGGACCCGCAGCGGCGCCGCCGTTGCCGAACAGCAGCGATTGCGGGTTGTCGTTGATGCTGTCGGCTGCGCGGCCCAGCCGGCGCACGGCATGCGAGGTGTCGTCGGCCACGCGGTTCACGCGCGGCAGCGTGGCCGAGTTGAAGGAGTCGACCGCCTGCGCCAGCGCCTTGGTGCCGTCGCCCAGCCGCTCGATCGGGCCGTCCGGTGCGTTCAGCCGGCCCACGGTGGTGTTGAAGTTGTTGGCCACGCGCGAGACGTCGCCGGCCGCCGTCTTCACCGTGGTCAGTGCGCCGGGGAGTGCGGCCAGTGCCGGGTTCAGGCCGGTCTTCACCGTGTTGTCGAGCTGCTTGATGAGCGTGTTGGCGCTGGCCGAGGCGGCCGCGATGTTTTCCAGCGCATCGGCCGCGCGCTTCTGGTTGGCATCGCCCAGCAGCGTGTTCGCGCGCTTGGTGACCTCGTCCACCTGGTTGAGGATGGCTTCGCCGCGGTCCTGCAGCTGCGCCAGCATCGAGGGCTTGAGCGGGATGCGCGGCGGGTCGTCGTCGTTCGGCTTGAGCGCGACGTTCGATTCGCCCTTGTCGTCCAGCGCGATGAAGGCCAGGCCGGTCACGCCCTGGTAGCTCAGCGTGGCATAGCTCGAGGTGGTGAGCGGCACGCGTTCGTCGACCGTGATGCGCACCCGCACATTGCCCTTGGTCTTGGGGTCGAAGTCGATCGACGCCACCTTGCCGACCGCGATGCCGCGGTAGCGCACCATGGCCTGCGGCTGCAGGCCGCTGACCGCGTCGCGCGTGGACAGCTCGTAGACGTTGCGCACGGTGTTGTCGCGCGTGAACCAGATCACCAGCCCCACGAGCACGGCGATGAGGCCGAGCACGAAGGCGCCGGCGGCGAGGGCATGGGCTTTGTTTTCCATGGTGGCTACCTACCTTTCAGCGCGGTGCGGCTTCGGGCCGCGGCGCGTGTTGTTCTGTGGCTGGTCTGTCATGCAGTGCCTCCAGGGCGCGCTGGCCGCGCCCTCCGAGAAAGTATTCGTGAATGAACGGATGCGGGTAGGCGATCACCTCGCGCGCCGCGCCGCTGACGATGACTTTCTGGTCGGCCAGCACCGCGATGCGGGTGCTCAGGTCGAACAGTGTGTCCAAGTCGTGCGTGACCATCACCACCGTCAGGCCCAGCTCGCGGTGCAGGCCGCGCAGCAGGTTGCAGAAGCTGTCGGAGGCCTCGGGGTCGAGGCCGGCCGTGGGTTCGTCGAGCAGCAGGAGCGGCGGGTCCATGATGAGCGCGCGCGCCAGCGCCACGCGCTTGATCATGCCGCCCGACAGGTCCGACGGGCTCATGTTGGCGTGCCGCGGTTCGAGGCCCACCATCTGCAGCTTCACGAGCGCGGCGTGGCGGATGAGGTCGTCGGGCAGCAGCTTGAGTTCGCGCAGCGGAAAGGCGATGTTCTCCAGCACGCTGAAGGCCGAGAACAGCGCGCCGTGCTGGAACAGCATGCCCACGTTGGCGGCGCCGGTGGCGCTGAGTTCGCCGGGCGCCTGGCCCAGCACTTCGACCACGCCCCGCGTGGGCTTCTCGAGCCCGAGGATCTGGCGCAGCAGCACCGTCTTGCCGGTGCCCGAGCCGCCGACCAGCGAGAGCACCTCGCCGCGGTCGATGTGCAGGTCGAGGTCGCGGTGCACCACCTGCTCGCCGTCGGCGCTCTGG
>CAMATD010000392.1 GCA_945860785.1 Variovorax sp. YR752
CTGATGTGCGTGGCCACGGCGTTCGCACTCGTGGGCTTCGACATGATTCCGGATGCGCGCCGCGCGGCCGAGGTGCGCGCGCGGCTGCAGGAGTCGGGGCGCGAGGTCATTGCGCTGACGGCCGGGCAGATCGCCGAATTCGCCGGCAATGCGATCGAACTCTCAGGCAGCGATGGCCGCGTGCTCGTGTTGTCGCAGCGTGCCTGCGACAGCCTGACTGGCCCGCAGAAGGCGGTCATCGAGCGTTCGGCGCGCCTGGTTCCGCTGTCGGTTCCGACGATCGAGATGGCCGGTGGATCGGTGCGCTGCATGATCGCCGGCATTCATCTGTCGCCTCGACACGGCTAGCGCGAAAAGGATTCGACGGCCACCGGAATCCTGGGCGCCTGCCATCGGTAGGCATCGGCCAGCACATTGCGCGCGGACACCTGTCCGCGCCACTGGATGTTGAGCAGATCCATGAGCGCCCATCCCGTCCAGTCCGCGCGAAAGGGTTGTTGCGTGGCGCCCGCCGGCAAGGCCTGCCGATTGCGCCAGATCACGGCCGGAATGCGGTAGCCCGAAGCGGTCGCAGGGCTGTGGCCCGCGCGGTCGCTGCCGTGGCCCACTTCCTGGCCATGGTCCGACAGATACATCCACGCCCGGTAGTCGCCGGCCTTGCCCGCGCTGCGCGTTTGCTGCAAAAGCTCCGACACCACGAAGTCGTGATACAGCAGCGCAGCGTCGTACTCCTGGCGGAAGCGGCGCACCCAGGCCGAACGGCCGTCCTTCACCAAGCCGGTCTCCACCGCATCGACGTTGTCGTCGAAAGGATTGGCGTTTTCGGGAAAGCGCAGGCTGTAGTGAGGGTGCGCGCCCATGAGGTGGACCACGATCAGCTTGCGCTCCGTGCTCGTGTCCTGCAGTGCCTCCTGCACGCAGTCGAGGATCTCGCCGTCCAGCGAAGCGCTGGCGCGACCGGGCGTGCGGTTGACCATGTCCACCACGTCGGCGAAGCGTGCATGCTGCTGCTCGATGGCGAGGTCGTCGTGGTTGCTGATCCACCAGACCTTGTAGCCCGCGGCGCGCGCCAGCGCCAGCAGGTGCGGCGGGTTCTCGCTCCCGGGCAGGCCGAAGTGGAACATGTTGCGCAGCGCCGGCAGGGTGCTCGCGTCCACCGACCAGGCGTTCTTCAGCACCGCCATCTGATCGCCGGTCTGGGCCTTGTGCGCCAGGAGACGCGGCGTTGTCGGACGGCCGTAGCCGTACAGGGCCATGTTGTCGCGGTTGATGCTGTCGGTGATGACCAGCACCACCGTGGACGGCCCGGCCCGCGACATCCCGGGGGCGATGGCCTTGGCCTGCGCCATCATGCGGTCGCGCACTTCTTGCTGGTCGGCCCAGGCAGCGCGCTGCGTCTGCACGGACTGCGACCAGTGGGCCCAGAAGATCGCGGGATGCAGCCGGCGCCACGGCTTGCTCGCGTAGGCCACGCATGCGATCAGCAGAAGAACGAGCACCAGCGATCTCATCCAGAACGGCTGTCGTGCGCGCACTTCAGCCGCCGCTGCATCGGTCGAAGCGCCGCTGCCGTACTTGAACTTGCCGCTCACCGCCGTGCCGGTGACGCGCAGGCTGCCGCCGGGGTTGGTCTGGATGTCCGACACATCGACGTTCACGCGCTTGGCGGCGTTGAGCTCGGTGTTGTGGTTGTAGGTGCTGGTGCTGTTGAACACGCCCACGCCCAGCTTGCCGAACTCGCCGAGCTTCCAGCCCGTGAAGCCCGCGCCGTAGTTGTCGCCGTAGTCGGAGAAGAAGTGGTCGACGATGTGCACGTCCTGCAGGCGAAGGCGGCGCTGGCCGATCCAGAACTCGGCCTCGGGTGCGAACGACAGCCCCGACACCGTGGCATAGGCCTGCGCATTCTGCGTGTGGCCGTTCCAGATGATGGGCATGTACTGGAAGCCGACCTTCACGCCGCCGGACAACTCGACGGTCTTGCCCGTGCCGAATTCCAGTCCGTTGTCGCCCTCGTTGCCGAGGCGGAATTTCTGTGCGTCACCACCCAGCGTGTAGCCGCCCAGTTGCCCGTCCCTGGAGCTGTCGAAGGTGCCGAAGCGGGTGTAGCCGAAGAAGTTGATGCCGGCGAATTCGACCGCGGAGGCCGGTGTGCCGTGCAGCATGGCCACGGCCGCGATGCCGGTCAGCAGTAGGTGGGACCTGCGGTTTCTTTTCTTCTCCATGAATTGACTCCATCTGTTGTTGTGGTGAATGAACGCTGCGGAAAAAAAGGACGCGGCTGTCCCTCGCCGAAGGCCGGAGCCTTCCGCGTCGGCGAAATTCAGGGGAGGAACGGAGACCCGTTCAGTGGCGCGGCCGGAGCCTTGTCAGGCGTGACCGCTGGGCGAAACGTTCGTATGCATGTGGTGTCTCCTCGTGCGGGTGCTTGTGCGTGACGGCCGCAGTGTAGGGGTGCGATTTGGCCCCGCAGCTTGTGATTTCCCGCACGCAACACGGCGTTGCCAACGCAACAAAGTTGCGCCGACGTTCCGGGAGGAGAAAGGGGCCTGGGAGCTTGTCTGCGAACTATCTGGGGCCACGTTGGGGGCGCTGCTGTTCGGGGCGCGCTCACGCCGACGGTGTGCTCTGCTCCGCGAATGTCCCCCGGCGCGGCCTTAGGCCGCATGCCTCCTCCTTTATTTCGCTGCGCAGAGCACACCGCCGGCGTGATCGCTCAGAGCAGCGGTTGATCCGCCGGCACGACAGCAGCGCCCACTGTGCACAGGGCACCGGGTGCTCCCCGCAGCGAAATAAAGGAGGAGCGAAGCGGGGGACATTCGCGGAGGGGAGCACCCGGTGTCCTGTGCACGCACCCCGAACAGACCGTGCAGCTCACCTCAATTCAGGCCGCAGCGATCGAGCGCTGCAAGTTGATGCGCGCGCGGGCTTCGAGCAACCCGTGCATGCGAGGCGTGGCGTAGATGGCCGCGCGGTCCAGAAATCGCTGCAGGATCGCGCGCCGGCGCGGCAGGCGCACTTCGTCGGGCACGAAGGCGTATTCGGCGTGAACCTGGCGCTCGTACTCGTCGAAGCGAACGCGCTCCGCGCCGAGGATGGAAAGATCGATGTCGATCAGAAGTTCGACATCGCGCCCCTCGGGCACCGCGTCATGGCGCGTGGCCATGATGAGCGCATGCACGTGCCCGGCGGCTTCTTCGTTCACACCCGCCGCAAGCAGCGCCTTGCGCGCCCACTCGGCACTGAGCGCTTCGTTGTCGTGCGCGTGCACGTCGTAGATCGCGTCGTGAAACCAGAGCGCGAGGGCCACTTCGCCGGCCGTTCGGCCAGCGCCTTCTCGCGCTCGAACCAGCCAAGGCACTCGCCCAGGTGCTGCATCGTGTGGTAGTGCCGCTGCGGCTCGCTGTAGGCGCGCTGCAACTCGGCGCACAGCGCTTCGTCGGGCGCCGCAATGACCAGGTCGCGCCAGGCATCGGTCCAGTTCGCAAGCAGCGCCTCGGGCGTCATGGCGGCTATTGCTCCATGGCGGCCTTGACCTCCTGCCCGAGGTCGAGCACCGACATCGCGTAGTAGCTGCTCCAGTTGTAGCGCGTGATCACGTAGAAGTTGCGCGTGCCGGCCACGTAGGTCGGCGGCGCGTCGGCGCCGTTCTGCAGTTCGATGAGCGCGAGCAGGCCCTTGTGGCGCAGGCCCTCGCCTTCGGGCACCGCGCCGGCGGCCACGAAGCTGTCGGCACTGAAGGACGGGAGGATGTCGGGCGCCAGCAGCAGGGCCTTCTGCAGGCGTGCTTCCTCGAAATGCACGGGGTAGATCGCCGGCATGCCGGGCTTCCACCCGAAGGCCTTGAAGTAGCTCGCCACCGAGCCGATCACGTCGGCCGGGTTGTTGACGAGGTCGATGCGGCTGTCGCCGTCGAAGTCGACCGCGTACTTGGCGATGCTGCTGGGCATGAACTGCGGCATGCCCATGGCGCCGGCATAGCTGCCCACGGGGGTCAGGGGGTCGTCGGCCGTGCGGCTCTCGGTGCTCAGGAAGCTCTCGAGCTCACCGCGGAAGAAGGTTTCGCGTTCGGCAGCGCGCGGATGGTCTTGGGGGAAATCAAACGACAGCGTCGCCAGCGCATCGATCACCCGGAAGTTGCCCATGTTGCGGCCGTAGATGGTCTCGACACCGATGATGCCGACGATGATTTCCGGCGGCACGCCGTACACCTGTTCGGCCCGCGCCAGCGTGTCGGCGTTGGCCCGCCAGAAGCGCACGCCGGCTGCGATGCGCACCGGGTCGATGAAGCGGCTGCGGTACGTCTGCCAGTTCTTCACCGTGCCCACCGGGCC
>CAMATD010000393.1 GCA_945860785.1 Variovorax sp. YR752
GAGCACTTGTTGATCGGCCGCACACCAGCCGCCTGCCCTCGTGCACAGGGCACCGGGTGCTCCCCGCAGCGAAATAAAGGAGGAGCGAAGCGGGGGACATTCGCGGAGGGGAGCACCCGGTGTCCTGTGCACGCACCCCGAACACAAGCCCAAGGAACACAAACACCCCGTCTTCGCGCACTCAAGCAATGCGCAATGGAGCACCTGAAATGAATGCAACCGCCACCCACCCCACACCGCCGACGCCCGACGGCGGGTTCTTCACCCAGCTGCGCCGCTCCACAGCCTTCCTCCCGCTGGTCGGTCTGGTCGCCATCTCGGTCTTCATGATCGTCGCGACCGACAACTTTCTCTCCTGGGGCAACCTGCAGAACATCGCGCTGCAGTCGTCGATCAACGCGATCATCGCGGTGGGCATGACGGCCGCGATCCTCACCGGTGGCATCGATCTCTCGGTGAGCGCGGTGGTGGCACTGTCGGGCACGCTGGCCTCGGGAATGATGGTGCAGTTCGGGCTACCGCCGGTGCTGGCCGTGCCACTCGGGCTTGCTGTCGGCGTGGTGATCGGCCTCTTCAACGGCTACTGCGTGGCCTACCTGCGCATGCCGCCGATCATCGTCACGCTGGCCACTATGGGCATCGCGCGCGGCATTGCGCTGATCTATACCGGCGGCTATCCGATCGACGGGTTGTCCGATTCGTTCGCCTTCCTCGGTGGCGGTGTGCTCGCGGGAATCAAGGTGCCGATTCTCATCATGCTGGCGACGTATCTCGTGGCGTATGTGCTGCTCAACATGGCACCCTTCGGCCGCTATGTGTATGCCATCGGCGGCAACGAGGAAGCCACGCGGCTCTCTGGTGTGCGCGTGTCGTGCTACAAGCTGCTGGTGTATGCGCTCAGTGGTCTCACCGCGGCCATCGCCGGCATCGTGCAGGCGGCGCGCGTCACGAGCGGACAGCCCGGCGTGGGCGTGGGCTTCGAACTCGACGCCATCGCGGCGGTGGTGATGGGTGGCACGTCCATCGCCGGTGGGCGCGGCGCCATCGTGGGCACGCTGGTCGGCGCGCTGCTGCTCGGCGTGCTGAACAACGGGCTCAACATGATCGGTGTGTCGCCGTACCTGCAATTGATCATCAAGGGCGGCATCGTGCTGCTCGCGATCTTCATCAGCCGCGAAGCGAAACGCTGACCCCTCCTGTCTTGCTCCTTCCCCTCCCGGGGGAAGGCTGGGATGGGGGCAGGCAGAGCGTGCCCATTGGTGATGCCGCTTGCCCCCACCCCGGCCCTCCCCCAGAAGGGGAGGGAGAAAAACCCAAACCCAACAACCTCTCTGACCTCAAGGAACCCATGTCTTATCAAAAGCTCCAGCCCGGCGCATCGGGCGCCATCGGCGAACTCGCCGCCATGCAGGCCGTCGTCTGCCACGGCCCGAAAGACTATCGACTCGAAACCGTGTCGATGCCCACCATCGGCCCGAACGAACTGCTGATCTCCATCGCTGCCTGCGGCATCTGCGCCTCCGACTGCAAGTGCCACTCCGGTGCAAAGATGTTCTGGGGCGGCGACGGCCAGCCCTCGTGGGTTAAGGCGCCCGTGATTCCAGGCCACGAATTCTTCGGATATGTCGAAGCGCTCGGCGAAGGCGCGGCCGAACACTTCGGCGTGGAGAAAGGCGACCGCGTGATCGCCGAACAGATCGTGCCCTGCGGCAAGTGCCGCTTCTGCACCTCGGGCAAATACTGGATGTGCGAGGTGCACAACATCTTCGGTTTCCAGCGCATCGTGGCCGACGGTGGCATGGCCGACTACATGCGGCTGCCGCCGACCTCGTGCGTGCACAAGATCCCCGCCGGCATCTCGCTGGAAGACGCGGCCATCATCGAGCCGCTCTCGTGCGCGATCCACACGGTTAATCGCGGCGACATCCAGCTGGACGACGTGGTGGTGATCGCAGGCGCCGGCCCTCTCGGGCTGATGATGGTGCAGGTCGCGCGCCTGAAGACGCCGAAGAAGCTGATCGTGATCGACCTCGTGGCCGAGCGCCTCGCACTCGCGAAGCAGTTCGGCGCCGACGTGACGATCAACCCGAAGACCGAGAACGCCGACGCCATCGTCAAGGGCCTGACCGAAGGCTACGGCTGCGACGTCTATATCGAAACCACCGGCGCACCCATCGGCGTGACACAGGGGCTGGAGATGATCCGCAAGCTCGGCCGCTTCGTCGAGTTCAGCGTGTTCGGCTCGGAGACGAGTGCCGACTGGTCGATCATCGGTGACCGCAAGGAACTCGACGTGCGCGGTGCGCACCTCGGTCCCTACTGCTACCCGATCGCCATCGACCTGCTGGCACGCGGCCTCGTCACCTCGAAGGGCATCGTGACGCACGACTTTCCGCTGACCGAGTGGGAGCGCGCCTTCGCGCTGGCAAACTCGCTCGATTCCATCAAGGTGCTGCTCAGGCCGCAGCCAGGCACGACATCATGAAATACGTGATCGGCGTCGACATCGGCACGCAGAGCACCAAGTGCTTGCTGGTCGGCATCGACGGCAAGGTGCATGCGCACAGCAGCGTGACCTATCAGCCCGAAACGCCGAAGCCGCTGTGGGCGCAGCAGGACTGCGAAGTGTGGTTCGACACCGTGTGCGAGAGCGTGCGCGCATGCGTGACGAAGAGCGGTGTCGCTGCGACGGACATCGCGGCGATGTGCGTGAGCAGTCTTTACGGCGGCGCAGGCATCCCCGTCGATGAAGCCATGCAGCCGCTGCACCCCTGCCTGATCTGGATGGACCGCCGCGCCACCGCCGAGGTCGATGCGGTGAATTCGAAGGTCGATGTCGCGAGGTTGCAGACGATCACCGGCAACGGCGTCGACAGCTACTACGGCTTCACCAAGATGCTGTGGATCCGCGAGCACCTGCCCGAGGTGTGGGCCAAGACGCACCATTTCCTGCCACCCAACAGCTACATCAACTGGCGGCTGACCGGCGAGCTCGCGGTCGATCACAGCTCGGCCGGCAACATCGGTGGCGTGTACGACGCAACACGGCGCAGCTGGTCGGACGAAGCACTCGGCATGCTCGGCATTCCGGCGCGCATGATGCCGCCGCGCTTGGTCGAAGCTAGCGACGTGGTCGGCGGATTGAGCGCCGAGTGGGCCGCGAAACTCGGCCTCGCCGAAGGCATGCCGCTGATGACAGGTGGCGTCGACGCAGCGGTGGCCACCTTCTGCGCAGGCGTCACCGGCAGCGGCGACCACGTTGCGATGATCGGCACCAGCATGTGCTGGGGCTGCGTGAGCCCGACGGTGGATGCGCGTCACAAGCTCATCACGATGCCGCACGTCTATCGCGGCGCCGACCGCAGCTATGTGTTCGGCGGCGCGATCACGGCGGGCGCGGCCGTCACCTGGTTTCGCGAAGCCTTCTGCCAGGCCGAGGTGGCCGAGACCGCGCGCACCGGCGAGGATGCGCATGCGCTGATCGAGCGCAAAGCCGTCGACGTACCACCCGGCGCAGAAGGCCTGGTCTTCCTGCCCTACCTGATGGGCGAGCGCAGCCCGATCTGGGACGCGCAGGCCAAGGGCGCGTTCATCGGCCTCTCGCTCGCACACAGCCGCGCGCATCTCTACCGCGCGGTGCTCGAGGGCGTGAGCTTCGCGCTGCAGCACAACATCGAAGCCGGCCGGCAAAGCGGCTAGCCACTGGACGACCGGCTGATCGTGGTCGGCGGCGCAGCGCACTCGGACCTCTGGATGCAGATCGTCGCGGACATCACGGGCTACCGGGTGTTCACCATCGAGGAAGAAGTCGAGGCGGCGCTCGGTGCGGGGCTGGTCGATGCAGCGACCGCCGAGCGCGGCTGGGTCACGCTGGTGGAGCGCGCGCGGCCCGAGCCTGCAGCGCAGGCCGTGTACCGCGAGCGCTTCGAAATCTATAAATCCCTTTACCCCGCATTGCGCGATGCGATGCACCGACTGACATGAGCCCTTGCTTTTCGATTCTTCGCGTTGTGTTTGACGTGCGTTGTTCGGGGCGCTGCTGTTCAGGGCGCGATCACACCGCCGGCGTGATCGCTCAGAGCACTTGTTGATCGGCCGCAAACCGGCAGCGTCCACTGTGCACAGGGCACCGGGTGCTCCCCGCAGCGAAATAAAGGAGGAGCGAAGCGGGGGACATTCGCGGAGGGGAGCACCCGGTGTCCTGTGCACGCGCCCCGAACGCACCTTCGGAATTCGCGCACACCGTGTCGCTGAGGCGGAGCAACTGACATGAAGACCTCCTTCGACTTTCCCGGCC
>CAMATD010000394.1 GCA_945860785.1 Variovorax sp. YR752
GAGGGCAGGCGGCTGGTGTGCGGCCGATCAACAAGTGCTCTGAGCGATCACGCCGGCGGTGTGCTCTGCGCAGCGAAATAAAGGAGGAGGCATGCGGCCTTAGGCCGCGCCGGGGGACATTCGCGGAGCAGAGCACACCGTCGGCGTGATCGTGCCCTGAATGACCCACAACGCATCGAATTCAGCTGAGCATCTGTCTGCGGCTGCCGATGACGGCCACGTCCACGAACTGCCCGCCTTCACGGTTCGTGCGGCCGTAGTTGATCTTCACCCCACCCAGATCGAAGTTCTCGATACTGGCCATGCCGGCAAGCACCGAAGCACGCGTGGGCGAGCCACCGGCGCGGCGCAGGCCTTCGGCGAGCACGGCGGCGTTCATGTAGCCCTCGAGGCTCGTGAGCGAGAAATCCTTGGTGCCATTGGCCACCATGTCGGCCTGGTAGCGGCGAACGATCTCGAACTTGGTCGAGTACGACGAAGGCACCACGATCACGAAGCCCAGGCCGCGCGCCAGATCGCCCATGGCGGCCAGCGCGCTGGCCGTGATCGACAGACCATAGGCCGAGCTGTTGCCACCCGCATCGCGCAACGCCTTCATGAAGACCGGCGCCGTGCCGGCCAGGCCGATGATGATGACCTGCGGCTTGGCCTTGGCGATGGCCTCGGCCGCGGGGCCGACTTCCATGCTGGTGGTGTTGGGCGTGGTCGCGATGACGGTCGGCTCCAGCTTGGCCTTGGCGAGTGCAGCCTTGAAGGCCGCCAGCACCGACTGGCCCAGCGGGTCGTTCGAATGCACGAGCCCGATGCGGCTCTGGCCCAGCACGGCCGCCGTGCTGACGAGCTTGTCGACTTCCTGGTCGTAGTTGACGCGCACCCAGAAGGTGTTGGGCGAGGTCTTCTTGCGCAGCGAGACGGTGCCGGTGATCGGGCCGACCACGGCCATGCCAGGCACGGCGTCCATCACTTCCGACGTCTGGCGGGTGCCGAGCGGGTGCAGCAGCGCGAGCACCGCGCTGTCCTTCTCGAACGCCAGCGCATTGGCCTTGGCCACGTCGGGCTTGAAGGTGTCGTCGGCCATGACGAGATCGACCTTAGTGCCGTTGATGCCACCCGATTTGTTCAGCGCGTTGAAGAACGCGCTCGAGCCCTGGTAGAGCCCCTGGCCGTTGGCTTTCTCGACGCTGCTGTTGTCGAAAGTGGTCCCGATGCGGATCGACTTGCCCTGCGCGACGGCCGGCACTCCCAGGCCCACGGCGGCGGTTGCGACCAGGCCGGTCAGCACACGGCGACGGCTGGTGGTGGGCGGCGCAATGGGTACGCGCTGCTCGGGAACGGTCATGGTCAAAGTCTCCAGAATTTCAGTGACAAAAGTTCACTTTTCAATCAGAAATGTAACGCACGTCACTGCGCTGGAGATGACAGTTGGCGCCCCCCGGCCGGCGGGCTACAGCAGTTCTTCGCCCACGATGGGCAGCAGCAGCCAGTTCTTGAAGCGCAGCCACAGGAACTCGCCGGGCTCGTCTTCGTGGACGATGTCGCCGCCGGCATCGTCGTACTCCAGCCACTGCACGCGGCGGCCGTCGGGCCCGAGCCGCAGCCGGTAGCCGAGGTTGATGCGCTCGCCGTTCATGAGCTTGTTGTAGTCGCCCACCAGCTCGGGGCTGTCGATCACGAGGCCCATCTCCGTGTTGACCGCGGCCGAGCGGTGGTCGAGGTTCATCGAGCCGACGAAAAAGCGCTCGTCGTCGATCACCGCGAGCTTGGCGTGCAACCGGCTGATCGACTTGCCGAAGTCGCCGAACTGGCCGGAGCGTCCGCTGAGCGTGGGCGCGATCTCGTAGATGGTGACGCCGATCTTCAGCATGTCGGCACGGTAGCGCTCGTAACCCGCATAGGCCAGCGGCTCGTCGGTGGCGCCCAGCGCATTGGTGATCACGGTGATGCGGCCGCCGCGCTCGATGGCTTTCTTCATCATCGCCATGCCGCGCGCGCCCGGAATGAAGTACGGCGACCCGATCTTGACCTCGCGCTTCGCCGAGTTGATGACGCTGAGCGCGCCCTCGGTCACGCTGCCTTCGTAGGCCGCATCGGCCTTGCGCGTGATCTTCTCGGGGTCGTCGACGAACAGCGTGACGGCGCCCAGTAGCGGTCGATCTTGCCGGTGGTGAGCTGCTCGCCGACAGGCGACTTGTTCAGGACGTCGCGCTGGCGGATCTGCACATCGGGCACCGCGGTGCGCGCGATGGCGTCGAAGCGCTTCTGCGCCTCCTCGACCGGCAGGCGCGGCGGCGCGATGCTTTCGATGGGCCGCACATGCTCGCTGTTCCAGTAGCGGTCGAAGCCCTCGGACATCTGGCGCACCACAGGCCCGCTCGACAGCACGTCCATGTCGATGAAGTTCGCCGCCGTGCTGCGCATGAAGTATTCGTTGGCGATATTGCGGCCGCCCGACACGGCAAAGCTGTTGTCGGCCACCAGCAGCTTGTTGTGCATGCGGTGGTTGATGCGGCCGAAATCGGTCAGCGACAGCAACAGCCGCGTGGTCAGCGAGTTGGCGCGCGAGGGCAGCGGGTTGAAGAGCCGCACCTCGATGTTCGGAAACGCGGAGAGCGCGGTGAACACCTCGTCCTCGCCGGCCGTGTAGAGGTCGTCCACCAGGAGGCGCACCCGCACGCCGCGCGCCGCGGCCTCGCGCAGCTCTTTCAGAAAGAGCAGCCCGACGTCGTCCTTCTGGATCAGGTAGTACTGCACGTCGAGCGACTTTGCGGCGTGCCGCGCGAGCGAGATGCGGGCATCGAAAGCGAAGGCCGCCTCGGGCAGCAGCCGGAACCCCGACAGCGCGGTGGACCCGCCCGGCGTGCCCGCGACTGCGAGCTGGCCGAGCTCGGTGCCCGCCACGTCGGTGATCGCATGGACGGCCGGGCGCGGCTCTGCCGGCGGCAGGCTCACGCAGCCCGCCAGCCAGGCAAAGGCCACAGCACTCAACGTCAGAGCGGCAAGACGGCGGACGGTGGAAGAGGCTCCCAGGGCCCGAACTGTAGCCTGCGGCAGGCCCGCGCGGAGCCCTATGATCGCGCCCACAAAAGGAAAAAAGCGTGCTCAACGGCTTGTGGCTGGGTTTCTTCGGGATGGCGGCGCTCGCGGCGCTGGGACGGTGGCTCATCGGGGGCGACCCGACCGTGTTCGCGGCATTGGTGGAGAGCCTGTTCGCGATGGCGCGGCTCGCGGTCGAGGTGATGGTGCTGCTGTTCGGCACGCTCACGCTGTGGCTCGGTTTTTTGCGCATCGCCGAGGCGGCGGGCCTGGTCGGCTGGCTCGCGCGGCTGCTCGGGCCGCTGTTCCGGCGGCTCATGCCCGGCGTGCCGGCAGGGCATCCGGCGCTCGGCCTGATCACGATGAATTTCGCGGCCAATGCGCTCGGCCTGGACAACGCCGCCACGCCGATCGGCCTCAAGGCCATGCGCGAACTGCAGCGGCTGAACCCCGACCCAGTGACCGCCACCAACGCGCAGATTCTTTTCCTTGTACTTAATGCCTCATCGCTGACGCTGCTGCCCGTCACGATCTTCATGTACCGGGCGCAGCAGGGCGCGCACGACCCGACGATGGTGTTCCTGGCGGCCGGCGCGATCCGGCGCGTGAAGGTCTACGAGTGCTTCATCGAAGGCGCGAAAGAAGGCTTCGACATCGCGAAGAACCTGCTGCCCTACCTAGTCGCGATGCTGTGCGCGGTCGGCGTGCTGCGCGCTTCGGGCGCGCTCGACTTCGTGCTCGACGGCCTGCGCTGGCTCGTGCATGCGGGCGGCTGGGACGCGCGTTTTGTCGACGCCATGCCCACCGCGCTGGTCAAGCCCTTCTCGGGCAGCGCGGCGCGCGCGATGCTGATCGAGACCATGAAGAGCCAGGGCGTCGACAGCTTCCCCGCGCTGGTGGCCGCCACCATCCAGGGCAGCACCGAAACCACCTTCTACGTGCTGGCCGTGTACTTCGGCGCGGTCGGCATCCAGCGCACGCGGCACACGGTCTCTTGTGCGCTGCTGGCCGAGCTGGCGGGCGTGGTCGCGGCGATTGCGGTCTGCTACTGGTTCTTCGGCTAGGACTCCGGACTCGTTCCAAGGTTTCGGGTTGTTCAGGGCGCGCTCACGCCGACGGTGTGCTCTGCTCCGCGAATGTCCCCCGGCGCGGCCTAGGGCCGCATGCCTCCTCCTTTATTTCGCTGCGCAGAGCACACCGCCGGCGTGATCGCTCAGCGCAGCGCTTGATCCGCCGGCACAACAGCAG
>CAMATD010000395.1 GCA_945860785.1 Variovorax sp. YR752
CGCTCAGAGCACTTGTTGATCGGCCGCACACCAGCCGCCTGCCCTCGTGCACAGGGCACCGGGTGCTCCCCGCAGCGAAATAAAGGAGGAGCGAAGCGGGGGACATTCGCGGAGGGGAGCACCCGGTGTCCTGTGCACGCACCCCGAACGCTCCCGGTCCCGCAGCGCCCAGAGAATATTCAATGTGTAGTTGTGTTCAGAAAACCAGGAGACCTCTCATGAAATTCCGCCGCACCCTGCTCGGCCTCGCTGCTGCAGCGACCGCCCTGTGCATGTTCTCGACCTGCGCCATGGCGCAGGCCGCCTACAAGCCCGAGTACAAGATGTCGCTCGTGCTCGGCCCCCCGACACCCTGGGGCCAGGCCGGGAAGATCTGGGCCGACCTCGTGAAGGAGCGCACCCAGGGCCGCATCAACATCAAGCTGTACCCCGGCGTGTCGCTGATCCAGGGCGACCAGACACGCGAGTTCAGCGCGCTGCGCCAGGGCGTGATCGACATGGCCGTCGGCTCGACCATCAACTGGTCGCCGCAGGTCAAGCAGCTCAACCTGTTCTCCATGCCCTTCCTGATGCCCGACTACGCGGCCATCGACGCGCTCACACAGGGTGAGGTGGGCAAGGACATGTTCAAGACCCTCGAGAAGGCCGGCGTGGTGCCACTCGCCTGGGGCGAGAACGGCTACCGCGAGATCACCAACTCGAAGAAGCCGATCAAGTCGCCCGAAGACATGAAGGGCATGAAGATCCGCGTGGTCGGCTCGCCCATCTACTCCGACATGTTCACCGCACTCGGCGCCAACCCCACGCAGATGAGCTGGGCCGATGCGCAGCCCGCGCTCGCGAGCGGCGCGGTCGACGGACAAGAGAACCCGCTGTTCCTGTTCACCGTGCTCAAGATGCAGACCGTGGGCCAGAAGTTCGTGACCACCTGGGGCTATGTGGCCGACCCGCTGGTGTTCGTCGTGAACAAGGAAATCTGGGCTTCATGGACGCCCGCCGACCAGGCCCTCGTGCGCCAGGCCGCCGTCGATGCCGGCAAGCAGGAGATCGTGATCGCGCGCAAGGGCCTCGTGGAAGCCGACAAGCCGGTGCTGAAAGACATCGCCGCCATGGGCGTGACAGTGACCAGCCTCACTCCCGCCGAGCGCGAAGTCTTCGTGAAGGCCACGCGTCTGGTGTACGACAAGTGGAAGTCGACGGTGGGTGTGGAGCTGGTGGCGAATGCCGAGAAGGCGATTGCGGCGCGCAAGAAGTAAATAAGCGAGCGGCATTTTCACAACACTGAAGGGGCCGTCGACGGTCTCTCGAAGCCCCGCTCGCGGGGCTTTTCTTTTGCAGACTGCGCACTTTCAACTGCAACGAAAATGGCAAGCGAAATCCTTGGTTTGCGGATCGCCGGATGCCCCGAGGCAGAGGCCCGAAACACGCCTTCGATTTGATGCCGCCGACGCGAAATGCTCTGGCAGACTGACTTTCACCGCGCGTTTTTCCGCGCTTCAAGGAAGCCATTTCATGCCTCTCTCTTCGCGCTGGAAAGCCGATCTTTTCTCGTTCCTCCTCGCGGGATTCGCCCTCTTGACCACCAGCATCGCCCCGACCGCTGCCCATGCCGCCGACGCCACGGTGCACACGCTGATCATCGACACCGACCCCGGTGCCGACGACGTGATCGCGCTGCTGTTCGCCATGGCGGCGCCCGAGCGGCTGAAGATCCAAGCGCTGACCACCGTGGCCGGCAACGTGCCGCTGGCCAAGACCTCGCGCAATGCACGCCTCGCGCGCGAGTGGGCCAAGCGGCCCGACATCCCGGTCTACGCCGGCGCACCGCGCCCCCTGTTGCGCACGCCGATCTACGCGGCCGATGTACATGGCAGCGAAGGCATCACGGGCGTCAAGGTGTTCGAGCCGAAGCAGCCGCTGGCCGAGGGCAATGCGGTCGACTACCTGATCCGCACGCTGCGCGCAGCACCCGAGAAGAGCGTGACGCTCGCGATGCTCGGGCCGGAAACCAACCTGGCGCTCGCGCTGACGCAAGCCCCGGACATCACGCGCGGCCTGCGCGAACTGGTGCTCATGGGCGGCGCGCATTTCAACGGCGGCAACATCACGCCGACGGCAGAGTTCAATGTCTTCGCCGACCCGCATGCGGCCGAGATCGTGCTCAAGAGCGGCGTGCCGATCACCATGCTGCCGCTCGACGTGACGCACAAGATCCTCACGAGCCCCGATCGCATCGCCAAGCTGCGCGGCATCGGAAACCAGGCCGGCAAGACGGTGGCCGACATCCTCGACGCCTATGTGCAGCACGACATGCAGTACTACGGCCTGCCCGGCGGCCCGGTGCACGACGCCACCGTCATCGCGTACCTGCTGCAGCCGTCGCTGTTCAAGGGCAAGCAAGTGAACGTGGAAGTCGACAGCCGCGAAGGCCTCGGCTTCGGCCAGACGGTGATGGACTGGTACGGCGGCCTGAAGCGGCCGGCCAACGTGAATTGGATCGCCGAGGGCGATGCGCCGGGGTTCTTCGATCTGCTGACGCAGCGCATCTCTCGCCTGCCCTGAGCCGCATCGCGCTTGACTTGCGGTTCGGCAAGCAGGCAATCATCCTCGAGTAGGGCTCCGGTACAGATGCCACTCTGCGAGTGGCTGCTTTAGCGGGAGCTGAAAGACAATAGCGGGCCCGAAGCCGAAGTACGCGGCGCCACGAAGCGGTCGCTCAGAAGAAGCGCCTAACGCTTGACGTAGGGGATAAATTGCGCCTTGCACCAGACGTTCCTGTGACTGAGAGGATGGGCCGTTGACTGGCGGAGTGACTCAAGATGCTGCAGATGAATCGCGCGCGCTGGGTGCCAGTACTGCATCGCAAAGGCGGCAAGTTGTGTCTTCAGGCGGATTCGTGCGCCACACTTGGGACACGGAACATTGTCCGGTCGCTCGGAGTGATCCTCCAGTGCCCAATAGACCACGAGGGCTATGACGTTCGCCGGCAACAAAAGTAGCCATCCGGCCGTGCGCTTCTTTGCCTTCAAGTAGAACCAACATGCCGCGATTAACGCGCCGGCCGTCGCAAACAGCAACACGTTCGATCTCCAGTCGTCGCTTTTTCCAATCACCTTGTTGTGCCAAATGATCAGTCCGATTCCAGCGGAGTAGACAAGCGCTGCCAAGTTACGTTTCTTCAGATAGCTTTGAATCATGGAGAGAGAAGATCAGATGTCGAAGGAAGAGGCCTAACGCGACGAAAAGTCCGCTCATGGCCGACTGTAGCCCGTCCCAGCTTGGTTGTGAACGCGCGAGTCCTCGCTGGCACCTGCTCAATGCAGCGCCGCTATGCGTCGGTGCTTGGCCCGCTGTCGGCAAGCCATCTGTCCACCACCTCTGGGACAAGCTCGGCCGCCTTGCCCCGAAGGAACTTGTAGCCGTATGGCGGCTTCGTGACGTCGAAGGCGACCAAGACCTTGTCGGCCCTGCCGCGTGCAGCCTTCACCAGTGTGGCGACTGGAAAGACCGACAGTGATGTTCCTACAACGAGCACTCTTCCTGCACTCGCAACGTGACGTTTCGCCTCGTCCAGAAATTCGACGTCTTCTCCGAACCAGACCACATCTGGCCGAAGTTGCGTTCCATCTTCGCAAAGCTGCCCCATCGAAATGGGTGTGCCGCCAATCTTGTAGCGTCGTCGCGCTGCAGAAGTTCCGCGCGCATACGCAATTTGCCCGTGGACATGGATGACGTTGCTTGAGCCAGCTCGCTCATGCAGTTCATCGACGTTCTGGGTGATGACGATGACTTCGTAGCAAGATTCCAAGGCGGCGATTGCGTGATGAGCGGCGTTCGGCGTCGCCTCCCAAGCCTGTCGCCGTCGCTGGTTGTAGAAGTCGAGCACCGCCTCTGGCCGATGCTGCCAGCCTTGCGGGCTGGATACCTCCTCCCATGAATACGAGTTCCAGAGACCTGCTGAATCACGAAAGGTTGGTAGGCCGCTCTCGGCGCTGACTCCAGAGCCCGATAGCACGACAACCTTGTTCGATTGAATCTCTGGTTTCATTCAACGCGTAGGACCGCTTGTGGACTGTAGTTGGTAGGCCATTGACCTAGGAATGCAGGCTGTCCGCCTGCTTTACGCCATCGTGGCGACTGGCTGCTTCTGGCCGCATTCTGACTTAGCCAAGCCAGCATCCGCAGCACCCCGATATCTTCTTTGCTCCCCAACTAGATAGACCAAATCGGACCTGCTTCCGCAGGCTCTTCCAGTGGCGCTGCATT
>CAMATD010000396.1 GCA_945860785.1 Variovorax sp. YR752
CTGCTGGCTTTCGTGCTGCCTGCGCTGCTGCTGGCGTGGGGACTGGCCAGTGCGGCTGTGTTGCCCTGGCTGCTTGCGGTGCTCGTGCAGGCGCCGGGCCTGCTGGCAGAGCGCTGGTTCTTCTTCGCACAGGCGAAGCACCCGCAGAACCTGTACTACCAGGTGGTGTCCTAGGCCTCGAAGTTCAGCGCGAGCCCGGGCGTCGGCCAGTCGTCGATGGCGATCAGCCGGCCGCTGCCGGAGAGCGTGACGTAGGCCGTGCGCCGGTCGCGACCGCCGAAGCAGATGTTGGTGGTGTAGCGGTCAGGCAGTGGCACGTGTTCGACCGTGCTGCCATCGGGTGCGACGATGCTGATGCCGCCATGCAGCAGCGTGGCCACGCAAAGGTTGCCGAGCGCATCGACCGCCATCGAATCGAAGCGCTGGTAGTGCCCGCCCGGTGAGGCGCACAGCATGCGGCCGCCGTGCGGCGAAGGCCATCCGTCCTTGCGCACGCGCCCCGGCGCCGTGATGTCGAAGGCCCAGACCCTCGCGCCTTCGGTCTCGGCGTAGTAGAGCGTGTTGCCGTCTGGCGAGAGCGCGATGCCGTTGGGCGTCATCACCGGCCGCGCGATCGCGCTTGCGGCACTGCCGTCGCTGTGGCCGTAGAAGAGTCCGCCGCGGTCCATGTCGCGCTCGCGCGTCTTGCCCAGGTCGGTGAAGTAGAAGCCGCCCTGCGCATCGAAGACGATGTCGTTGGGCCCGCAGAGCGCGCCGCCTTCGACCGTGTCGTACAGACGCTCGGCGCTGCCGGTGGCAAGGTTCACGCGCTCGATGCGGCCACCCGAATAATCCGCGGCCTGGCCCACGGGACGATGGCAGCCATCGGCCTCGGTGTGCCAGCGGAAGCCGCCGTTGTTGCACACGTAGACCACGCCATCGGGTCCGATGGCCGCGCTGTTCGGGCCGCCGCCCAGGTCGGCCACCACCTGCACCAGCCCGTCGTGCCGCACGCGCGTGAGCGTGCCGCGTGCGATCTCGACCAGCAACACCGAGCCATCGTCCATGGCAATCGGGTCTTCGGGAAACTGTAGGCCGGTGGCGAGTTCGCGGATGTGCATGGGTGGCTCCTTGTGGTTGCTTACGCAGAGGCCGCCACGAACGCCGAGACGAGGCACGCAAGCGTGGCACGGAAGAAGATGGAGTGAAGCATCTTTGGCATGGACGCCATTCTGTGGCTTCACCGCGTCCACGAAAAGACGCTCCGCGGAAAGCGGCCGAGCGCGAAGCCGGCTCACACTCGATTCATTGCGCTGATCGCGCTGTTGAAAAAAAGTGAAGAGACTTGTTGACGTCGGAGTAAAGACTATTTACAGTTCAACTCATTCGCGGTCCCGGCCGCACAGCAAGCAAACAGGAACCATCGTGAAAGCAGCAGACATCCGCATCCACAACATTCGACCCGCATCGGGCCGGACGCTCGTGCGCGTTTCGCTGTGTGATGGCCTCGGCATGCAGCCGTCGCCGCTCAATCAGCGCCCGTATCCGATGCAAGCCCTGCAGGCCAACCTGTGGGATTGCGAGTATCAGGATCAGGTGCCACCGGGTGGAGGAAACGCGTAAGCGCGCAACTCCCAAGCTCTCTCAAGCAGAGGCCCGGACACCGCAAGGTTCCGGGCCTCTTTGTTTTTCAACCTTCAAAACACGCAGTGATCGCGCTGTCTGACACAGAGCTTCGGCTCCGTGGATGCTCATTAAAAATCTGCAGCATCGAAGCACGACCGGTCACTGGAACGGATCGTTGCTTCAAGCCAATCAGCCCCGGTGACGGAACTGGCATACGTGTCCGCCTTAGAAGCGGAATGCTGGGAGTTCGAATCTCCCCTGGGGCACCAATCGATTTTTCTCTGGATGTAGTGTCAATCTGGTAGACGGCCTGCCTTGGAAGCAGGAGGCTGCAGGTTCAAATCCTGCCACTCAGACCATTCTTTTTTCTTCTTCATTCACGCGTGTGTAGCTCAATTGGCAGAGCACTGGACTCCAAACCCAGCGGTTGAAGGTTCGACTCCTTCCGTGCGCGCCATCTCCATCCATCTGTCTCGTTCGTCTAGCGGTCAGGACGTCGGGTTTTCATCCCGAAGATCGTGGGTTCGAATCCCACACGAGGCTCCAGTTTCGATGGCCCTTCGCCTAGCGGCCTAAGGCACCGGGTTTTGATCCCGGCATCCAAGGTTCGAATCCTTGAGGGTCTGCTATCTTTCTTTTCTTGTTGTTCCGCTAACTCAGTGGCCAGAGTGCCTCCCTGTCCAGGAGGAAGCCAGGGGTTCGACTCCCCTGCGGAACGCCATCCAGCCCTTTAGCTCAGAGGCAGAGCAGTCGGTCGATAACCGACAGGTCGACGTTTCGAAATCGTCAGGGGCTACCAGTCGAGGAAAACGTCGTGTAGCTCAGCAGGCCCGAGCGCTCGCCTCATAAGCGAGAGGACGGCGGTTCGAGTCCGCCCACGACGACCATTCATTCACTCAGTCATTCATCCGCGCGGGTATAGCTCAGAGGAAGAGCAGCCGGCTTTTAACCGGCAGGTCGAGATCTCGGAATTCTCTGCCCGCACCATAGAAAACGTATCTGGCGCGGTAGCAAAGCGGCAGTGCAACGGATTGCAAATCCGTCCCAGACCGGTTCGACTCCGGTCCGCGCCTCCATTCATTTTTCCCCGGTAGCTCAGTTGGTAGTAGCGGCGCACTGTTCATGCGCGTGTCACACGTTCGATCCGTGTTCGGGGAGCCAATCACCCAGCGTCAAGACCCGCTGTGGTCACGCGATGCCACCGCCGTGCGAACCTTCGGCATCGTCGGCGCTGCCGCCCGAGGAAGCAGGCTATCCGCAGGCTCGCTCTCGCCTCCTCGGAGAGCAAGCGCCCGATAAGGCGTGATCTGCGCATTCACCTGCATGTTGGCCGAGACACTAGCGATGTTCCCCGCGGCATCGACGGCCCGCGCCTCGATGCTCGCGTAGCCTGCTGCGCTGGGCGTCCAGTTGCAGGTGTAGGGCGCGACCTTCACGGTGCACAGCGTCTTGCCATCCACGATGAACTGGAGTTCGACAATGCCTGCGTTGGCCTGCGCTGCCGCGGAAAGCGTCGTCGATTTCTTGACCCCGGTGGCGGCGGGTACTGCCACCGACACCACGGGCGGCGTCGTGTCCACCGGCGGGTTGACCATCACATTCGCCGTGGCCATCGCCGAGTTGCCCGCGGCGTCCACGCCGATCACGCGGATCGTCTGCATGCCCGGTGCCAGCGGCGTCCATGTGCAGGTGTAGGGCGGCGCTTGAAACGTGCAGATCGGAAGGCCGTCGAGCCCGGCCACCTTCACGCCCCACACGCCCACGTTGTCCACCACGGCGGCGCGATGGTGACGGGCTGGCCCACCGTGGCCATGGCAGGTGCCGACAGTGACACCGTCGGCGGGGTGGTGTCGACGCGTCCCAGCGCCACATCGATCGTGAACGTCGACTGGCCCTTCACGGCCTTCTGTTCGAACGCATCGAAGATCGTGAACCAGCTCGCCGTCGGCGCCCGGCCCGGCGCGGAGGCCTTGACCAGCAGCGTCGACTTCGCGCTGTTGAAGCAGGTGAAGCAGCACTCCCAGTCGAAAGCGAAGCGACCCGCTTCGTCTGCCACGCCCTGTACCAGCAAAGTCAGCGGCTGTTGAGACGATGCACCGGAGTTCCGCCATACCGACACTTGCGCACCTGCCAGCGCGGCACCCGTTTCGCGATCGGTGATTCGCACCTGCGTGACCGTGGTGCCCACCATGAACTTTGACGTGCCGAACTTGGGCCAGTCGCTCCAGTCGGTGTTGATGTTGGCCTTGGTGCCCGCCGTGAAACGGATCATGTTCAGGGTGATGACGCGGTTCGTGGCCGGGTCGCGCCGCTGTTCGAAGACGGTGCCCAGCAGCGGGTCGAGTCGCCAGTCCTGGCGTGTCCACCAATAGCGGTCGGTGTCGCTCATCAGTGCCAGGTCGGCCTGTGGCGCGGTGCCGGTGGTGTCTTTCACCATCGCGGTGTTGTAGTACTCGCCCGCACCGGCGCCGAACACATGCTCCAGTTCATGGAGCAGCGTCTTGAGCTGGCGGCCCAGGTAGTCTTTTTCGGTGGATTCGGGCGCGGCCTTGGTGATGGCGCG
>CAMATD010000397.1 GCA_945860785.1 Variovorax sp. YR752
CCCATCCCCAACAGCCGATCACGAAAACCGTCAGTGCCGCGTAGTGCACGGCGGCAAACATCAACTTCTGAATAACAACTCCCGGCGCCGGTCAGCCACGCCGACCGGCAGGTTCAAAGGTTGGGCGCCAGCAGGCGCTCCAGATCGGCTTCGCTGGTCCGGCGTCGCGCGGCCTGGTCCTGCAGCTGGTCGTGCCCGATCTTGCCGACGTTGAAGTATGTCGAATCGGGGTGGCTCAGGTAGAAACCACTCACACTGGCGGCGGGCATCATAGCGAGGCTTTCGGTCAGCGTCATGCCAATGTCCGTGCAGCCCAGAAGGTCGAACATGGGGCGCTTCACGCTGTGGTCCGGGCAGGCCGGGTAGCCAGGCGCGGGGCGGATGCCGCGGTACTTCTCGCCGATCATTTCCTCGTTGCTGAGGCCCTCTTCTGGTGCATAGCCCCAGAGGTCGGTGCGCGCGCGGTGATGCAGCGATTCGGCAAAGGCCTCGGCCAGCCGGTCGGCCAGGGCCTTGAGCATGATGGCGGAGTAGTCGTCGAGGTCGTCGATGAAGTACTTCTCTTTCTTCTCGACACCCAGGCCCGCGGTGACCGCGAACACGCCCACGTAGTCTTTCAGGCCGCTGTCCTTCGGCGCGACGAAGTCGGCGAGGCAGCGGCTCGGGCGCATCACGCCATCGATCACCTGCTTCTCGGTCTGCTGGCGCATGCCGTACCAGGTGAGCGCGACTTCGCTGCGCGTCTCGTCAGAGTAGAGCTCGATGTCGTCGTCGTTCACCGTGTTGGCGGGCCAGAAGCCGACGATGCCGCTGGCGCTGAGCCAGCGGCCTTCGATCAGGCGCTTGAGCATGCGCTGGCCGTCGGCATAGACGCGCACGGCCTCGGTGCCGACGACCTCGTCCTTCAGGATGGCCGGGAACGGGCCGGCCAGGTCCCAGGTCTGGAAGAACGGGCCCCAGTCGATGTACTTGGCGAGCTCGGTGAGGTCGTAGTTCTTGAAGACGCGGCGGCCGATGAACTTGGGCTCGGGCGGCGTGTAGTTCGACCAGTCGATCGGCGTCTTGTTGGCGCGCACCTTGGCAAGCGGCCACATCGGCACCTGCTTCTTGTTGGCGTGCTGGATGCGCACCTTGTCGTAGTCGGCGTTGATCTCGTCGATGTACGCGGTGGCCTGCTCGCTCAGCAGCGACTGCGCCACGCTCACGCTGCGGGACGCATCGGGCACGTAGACCACGGGGCCTTCGTAGTGCGGCGCGATCTTCACGGCCGTGTGCACGCGGCTCGTGGTGGCGCCGCCGATCAGGAGCGGGATCTTCTTGATGCGGAAATGGTCGTCGCGCTGCATCTCGCCGGCCACGTACTGCATTTCCTCGAGGCTCGGCGTGATGAGGCCCGACAGGCCCACGATATCCGCGCCCTCGACCTTGGCACGCGCCAGGATCTCGTGGCACGGGACCATCACGCCCATGTTCACCACTTCGAAGTTGTTGCACTGGAGCACCATGGTGACGATGTTCTTGCCGATGTCGTGCACGTCGCCCTTCACCGTGGCGATGATGATCTTGCCCTTGGTGCGCACGTCGCGGCCGGCGGCCTCGTCGCGCAGCTTTTCGGCCTCGATGTAGGGCAGCAGGTGGGCCACGGCGGACTTCATCACACGCGCCGACTTCACCACCTGCGGCAGGAACATCTTGCCGGCGCCGAACAGGTCGCCCACGATGTTCATGCCGTCCATGAGCGGGCCTTCGATCACGTGCAGCGGACGGCCGCCCGTTGCGAGGATCTGCTGGTAGGCCTCTTCGGTGTCTTCCACGATGAAGTCGGTGATGCCGTGCACCATGGCGTGCGAGAGGCGCTGGTTGACGTGCACCGGGTTCTCGGGCGTGCCGCGCCATTCGAGGCGCTTGCTCTCGTCCTTGGCACCGCTCTTGGCGGTCTCGGCCACCTCGACGAGACGCTCGCCGGCGTCGGGACGGCGGTTGAGCACCACGTCTTCCACGCGCTCGCGCAGCTCGGGTTCGAGGTCGTCGTAGACGCCGACCATGCCGGCGTTGACGATGCCCATGTCCATGCCCGCCTTGATCGCGTGGTACAGGAACACGGTGTGGATGGCTTCGCGCATCGGGTCGTTGCCGCGGAAGCTGAAGCTCACGTTCGACACGCCGCCGGACACCTTCGCGCCCGGCAGGTTCTCCTTGATCCAGCGCACGGCGTTGATGAAGTCGACCGCGTAGTTGTCGTGCTCCTCGATGCCGGTGGCGATCGCGAAGATGTTCGGGTCGAAGATGATGTCCTCGGGCGGAAAGCCCACCTCGTCGACCAGGATGCGGTAGGCCCGCTCGCAGATCTCGATCTTGCGCTCGTAGGTGTCGGCCTGGCCCTTTTCGTCGAAGGCCATGACCACGGCGGCGGCGCCGTAGCGCCGGACCAGCTTGGCCTCGTGCTTGAACTTGTCGACGCCCTCCTTCATGGAGATGGAGTTGACGATGCCCTTGCCCTGGATGCAGCGCAGGCCGGCCTCGATGACCTCCCACTTGGAGCTGTCGACCATCACCGGCACGCGCGCGATGTCGGGCTCGCTCGCGATCAGGTTCAGGAAGCGGACCATCGAGGCCTTGCTGTCCAGCATGGCCTCGTCCATGTTGATGTCGATCACCTGGGCGCCGTTCTCGACCTGCTGGCGCGCGACGGCCAAGGCTTCTTCGAACTGGCCGTTCAGGATCATCCGCGCGAAGGCCTTGGAACCGGTGACGTTGGTGCGCTCGCCGATGTTGACGAACAGCGTGCCCGCGCCGATGGCGACCGGCTCGAGGCCGGACAGCTTCATGGGGGGAACGGAGATCTGTGGGGTCTGGGCCATGGGCTCACCTGCGAAAGGAACAAACAGGCGAGCGTCGTTTTGAGATCCCAAGCCTGACGGCCCGCCTGGCGAACCGCTGCAACGCCCCTTGGGAGGCAGGCATTTTAAGGTCGTTCCCGGCCGCCCGCGGGAAAGCCCTAGTTTGGCCCCGCGGGCACCCCCACAGAATGCGGGCGCGCAATTCGTCGAAGAACGAACGTTCGTGTTTTTATCTGAAAACAAAGGATGACATATGCCAAGAAAGAGGAATTCGAGGCTGCTGCGCCTCGCCGCCCGTCCGGTGTGCGCCGCACTGCTTTTCAGCCTGGCGGGGGCCACGAGCCTGAGCCAGGCGGCCATCACCGACACCCCTCAGCAAGTCCAGGCCCGGGTGACGTCCAGCGAAGCGAAGACGAAGAACCCGATCGTTCTGGTTCACGGCCTGTTCGGCTTCGACAACGTGCTGGGCATCGACTACTTCTATCGCATCCCCGAGAGCCTGGCCGGCGCGGGCGCGAAGGTCTTCGTGGCCCAGGTCTCGGGTGCCAACAGCTCCGAGATCCGCGGCGAGCAGTTGATCCAGGAGCTCAAGAACCTCCGGGCGCTGTCCGGCAACGCGTCGCTCAAGTTCAACCTGATCGGCCACTCGCAGGGCGCGCCCACCGCACGCTACGTGGCGGCAGTGGAGCCCGGCATGATCGCCTCGGTCACCTCCGTGGGCGGGGCCAACGGCGGATCGAAGGTGGCGGATCTGCTGCGGAAGATCCCTGAAGGCAGCGCCGCCGAGGCGTTGACCGCGCAGGCGCTGAAGCTCGCGATGTTGCTCATCGGCGCCGTCTCGGGCAAGGACCCGAGCGAGTTGCCCGAAGTGCCGCTCAACGCGCTGAACTCGCTGACCACCGCGGGCGGCGCGGCCTTCGACAAGAAGTTTCCGCAGGGCCGTCCTGCCGCCGGTTCCTCGTGCGACGTGAAGAGCGGCCCCGCCGAAGTGAATGGCGTGCGCTACTACTCGTGGGCCGGCACGCAGCCGCTCACGAACGCGTTCGACGCGAGCGATGTGGCCATGGGCGGGCTGAGCCTCGTCGCCTACCCGGGCGAGACCAACGACGGCCTGCTGGCCGCCTGCACCACCCGCCTCGGCACGCACCTCGGTGACTACCGCCAGAACCACCTGGACGAGGTCAACCAGCTCTTCGGCCTGACCTACGCGGGGCTGTGGGTGCTGTTCGAGAAGAAGCCGATCCAGCTCTACCTGGAGCAGGCCGCGCGGCTGAAGAGCGTGAACCTCTGACGACGCGGCGCGCCCTCATGCAGA
>CAMATD010000398.1 GCA_945860785.1 Variovorax sp. YR752
GTGCTGCATCGGCCGGCGCGCGCCATGGAAGAGGCCGATGCGCCGGCGCCCGAACAGTCCGCAAGCCACGACAGGCCGCCGCCGGCCGAATACCGCGGCGACGAACTGGTGCGCGAAGCCATGCGCCGCGTGGCCCGCGCCGCGCCCGACTGGGACGGCAGCACCCGGCCCAGCTTCGGGTTGCTGCGGCTGCGCGAACTGATCGCGGCGCGCCACCGGGCCGAGCTACCCGCGCTGGGCGCCCAGCAGGTGATGACGGCCGCCGGCAGCCTCGGCGCCGCGATGTGCCTGCTGCAGGCCTGGACCGAGCCCGGCGACGCGGTGCTGATCGAATCGCCCGCGTCGTGCCAGCTGCGCAGCCTGATCCAGACGCTGGGGCGGCGCATGCTGGAAGTGCCCCGGTGCGGCGGCTGCCTCGACATCGTCGCGCTCGACGGTCTCGCCGCCTTGCTGCCAGGGGCGGGCAAGCGTCGGCTGCTGTTTCTTTCGACCGCCGTCTCCAACCCGCTGGGCGTCTGCATGACGCCGCAAGGCGCCCACCAGGCGCTGCAGGCGGCCGAGCGTCACGACCTCCGGGTCATCGAAATGGACACCTGGCGCGGGCTGTCTCCGCTGCAGGCGCCCAGCCTTGCGGCCATGGACGGCCTGCAGCGCGTGGCGCAGATCGGCAGCGTGTCGACCACGCTGTCGGCCCGGCTGCGGCTTGCGCATGTGCTGCTGCCGCAGCGCTGGGTCGATGACGCCGCGCTGCGGTGCCTGCACACCACCCTCGGCCCGAGCGAGTTCGAGGAACGCGTGGCCTGCGAGGTGCTGGCCGATGCCGGCCATCCGCGCTTTCTGCAACGGCTCAACACGTCCCTGAAGATCGCGGGCGAACGCACCCTGTCGCTGCTGACCGGTGCCGGCCTGCAGGCGCTGTGCGTGCCCGATGGCGGACCCTTTCTCTGCGCCGGCTGGCCGGCAGGCAGCGAGCCGCGGCCATCGGGCGAAGCGGTGCTGCAGGAGGCGCGAAAGCAGAGCCTGCCGCTCAGCGCCGCCGCGGACTTCGGCACGACGCCCCAACCCTTTGCGTGGTTCCGCTTCAACGTCGCGCAGTGCGGCGACGAGCGGCTCGTGCGCTTCCTGGCGCGGATGAAGAATCCATGAGCCTTACGCCACGCCCACCGGCGGTGAAGCGCCAGGCTCGTCGCCAGAACCTCGAGAGCGCCATCCTCGCCGTCGCACAGGAGCGCTTTGCGCTGCAGGGCTACGGCGGCGTGTCGGTCGACGAGATCGCGGCCGATGCCGGCATCTCCAAGCAGATGCCTGCTGTTATTTTATTACTTCCCCTCGAAGAAGGCGCTGTACCGGCGCGTCTTCAACGACGTGCTCGATTCGTGGCTCTCCAACCTCAACAGCCTGGCGGATGCGAACCTCGACCCCCACGCCGCGCTGGAGCGCTACGTCACGCAGAAGCTGCAGTTCTCCTACGACCACCCTTCGGGCTCACGCCGGTTCGCGCAGGAAAATCATGTCGCAGGCACCGCAATGCGCCGACGACATCGAGGCCAAGCTCGTGCCCGCATTCCGTGCCGAGGCGGCCGTGCTGCAGCGCTGGATGGCGAACGGCGACATCGATCCGCTGCCGGTGCCGCACCTGCTCTTCACGCTGTGGGCCATGACCCAGACCTATGCCGACTTCGCCTGGCAAATGCGGATGCTGCTCGGCAAGCAGGCGCTCGAACCGACGGATTTCGACCAGGCGCGCGAGACGATCATCCGGATGCTCGAAGGCGCGCTGGGGCTGACGCGCCCCGCAACGTCCGCGGTGGTGGCGAGCCTGCCCTGAAGCGGGCGTTCAGCGCGCCGGATCGACCGGTGCTTCCCACGCGAACCCGACGCCGTACACCGACCGGATCCAGTCGTGCGAAGGCGTCACGGCGCCGAGCTTGCGCCGCAGGTTCTTGACGTGGCTGTCGATGGCGCGCTCCGTCACGTCCACCGTGTCGTCGTAGGCCAGCTCGAGCAGCCGCGCACGCGAGAAGGAGAAGATGCGGCCGGGGTGCCGCGACAGCACCTGCAGCAGGCCGAACTCGCGGCGCGTGAGGTTGAGCGGCGTGCCCTCGAGCGAGGCGCGCCAGTGCACATCGTCGAGCACGAGGCCCGGTGCATCTTCCCGCGGGTCCTGCCCTGGCGCGTTGCCGGGCGCGGTGCGGCGCAGCACGGCGCGCACGCGTGCGACCAGCTCGCGCGGCGAGAAGGGCTTGCACACATAGTCGTCGGCGCCGAGCTCGAGGCCGAGCAGGCGGTCGACCTCCTCGATGCGCGCAGTGAGCATGATGATCGGATGGGCCGTGTGTTCGCGCGCGCGGCGCAGCACCTCGATGCCGTCGAGCCGCGGCAGCATGATGTCGAGCAGCGTCAGGTCGGGCGGCGAGGCGATGATGCTCTGGAGCGCGCTCTGCCCGTCGGCGAAATGCTCGGTTTCGTAGCCGCTGTGGCGCAGGTAGTCCTGCACCACAGCGGCGATGTCGAGTTCGTCCTCGACGATGACGATGCGTGTCATGAAGATGCCGCCAGTGGAAGGGTGATGGTCATGTGCAGCCCGCCGAGAGGCGAAGCGGCGGCCTCGATGGTGCCGCCATGCGCCTCGATGGTCGCGCGGCAGATCGACAGGCCGAGCCCGGAGCCGCCCAGGGCCCGGCTGCGCGAAGTTTCGCTGCGGAACAGCCGGTCGAACACGCGCGGCAAGTCGTCGTCGGGCACACCCGGCGCACTGTCGTCGAACAGCAGCGTGAGGCAGTTGCCGGTCCATGCACCCTCGACGGTGACGCCGATGCGCAGCTGGCCGCCGGCATCGGTGTAGCTCAGCGTGTTCTCGAGCAGGTTCATGAAGACCTGGTGCAACCGGTGCGCGTCGCCCTCGATCACGGGCTGCGCGGAGGCCGCGATGAGATCGATGGCCCGGCGGTCGACCGTGATGCCGCGCTGGGCGAAGCGGTCGCGCGTGTGGTCGAGCGCCTCTTTCAGCGGCGAGAGCGGAAACACCGTGGTGGCGAGCAGGTCGCTTTGCGGCTCGCGCATGCTGCTGCGCAGGTCATCGACCAGCTGGCCGAGCCGGATCACCTGCCGGTGCATGCGCAGTGCGGTGCGTTCGTCGAAAGTGCGCACACCGTCCTGCAGCGCCTCGATCTCCGCGCGCATCGCCGCCAGCGGCGTGCGCAGCTCGTGCGCCGCATCGGCCAGCCAGGCGCGCCGCGAGGCCGAGACCGTGTCGAGGCGCTGCGCCATGTCGTTGAAGGTCTTGCCGAGCAGCGCGAGTTCGTCCGAGCCGTGGATGGCCACGCGCGTGGAGAGCCGTCCGCGCGCCACGTCCTGGGCGGCCTGCGTGAGCTCGTCGATGGGCTTGAACCAGCGGCGTGCCAGCAGCCACGAGAGCGCCAGGGCGAAGGCGAGTCCGCACAGACCGGTGAGGGCGATCACGCCGGACTGCCGCGCGAGGAATGCGCGGTCGGCCTCGCTCTCGAGGCCCTGCACGGGCGCGAGCGCCAGATAGCCGATGACCGAGCGCCCGCGCCGGATCGGCATGCGCGCGGCATTCTCCGGGTCGATGGTCGCGCCGACCACCAGCGCACCCTGCGCGTCGAGCACGGCCAGGCGCTGGTAGATCGAATCCGGCGCGCTGCGCGGGTCGGGAAAGAACCAGGGCGGCGGCATCATTCCAAACCGCCTGGGCAGCAGGTCGAGCTGTGGCGAGGGCGAGGGTGAGGACGCGGATGAGAGCGGGGGCGACGACCCGTTCTCGGGGTCGCCTTCGACCTTGGCGGCGCCTTGCATGCGGCGCTCGTACTAGGGCGGAAGCCGCCGGTCGTCGGGGCTGGTCGCGCCGTCGAGCACGATCGCCAGCTGCCCCATCTGGAGGCGGCGCCAGGCGTCGTCGTTGTCGCGCAGCTTCTTCCAGTCGCCGTTGGCGACGTAGTGTTTCAGCAGCAGCTGGGAGAGCCAGTCCATGCGCCGGATCTCGATCTCGGCCACGTAGGCGCCCAGGCCCCGCTGCAACGCGATGATCGAGAAGCCCACGAAGCTGAGCAGCAGCACGATCAGCAAGGCGGCGAGCGCCAGGAAGATCTTTCTGGAGAGTGTCAGACGCGGCATGGGGTCAGGGG
>CAMATD010000399.1 GCA_945860785.1 Variovorax sp. YR752
CTCGCAGCAGTTGCTCAAGCCGCACATGGTCCACCTGCTGGCGCGCACCATGCTGATCCAGTACGAGGACTTCGAAGGCCGCCTGCGCACGCTGCTCTTCACGCCAGCCGATTTCGAGGCGGGCAACGAGACGCCCTACTTCCAGCGCCTGGGCGACCAGACGCCGAAGTTCCTGCACAAGGCCATCGCACCGGTCTACCAGACCGTGCTGCAGGCGCTGGCGAGCTGCGGCGTGGCGCCCGGGCAGATCGACTACATCACCTACGACCACCTGCACACGCAGGACGTGCGCCGCTGGCTCGGCAGCGCGGACGCGCCGGGGCTGCTGCCGAACGCGAAGCTGCTGGTGCATCGCCAGGAGCTCGCGAGCATGCACGGCCTGCTGCCGGTGCAGGCCGAATGGTACTGCCCGCACGGCGTCGACGGCATTCCGGCGGAACGCATCGTCGCGTTCGACGGCAGCATCCAGCTGGGCCGTGGGCTCGCGCTGGTCCACACGCCGGGCCATACCGAGGGCAACCATTCGCTGGTCTACCGCGCCGCCGACGGCCTGCGCGTGAGCAGCGAGAACGGGGTGGCGGCCGACAGCTGGGCGCCGCTGCTGTCGCGCCACAACGGCATCCGCTGCTATGCGCAGGCGACGGGCGCGGAGGTGATCCTCAACGGCAACACGCAGGAGGGCAGCAACGACCAGTACCTGTCGATGGTGCTGGAGAAGACGCTTGCCGGCACCTCCTCGTCGCACGGGTTCAGCAACGTGGTGCCGTCGGCCGAATGCTCGCCGCACTGGCTCTTTCCGGGTGCGCCGAAAAGCCACCTGTGGGGCGAGACGAGCTTCGGGGCACCGGTGCGGGCCTGACGGGCCGGCACACGAACAACAGAAGGAGACACCCCATGAACACCGCCACCCTCGATGCCACGGATGCACGCGCGCCCGCCTCCTCCGATGCCAGCGCGCGCGACGACGCCGCCCTCTTCCGCAAGATCACCTGGCGCCTGATGCCGCTGCTGTGCGCCTGCTACGTGCTGAACTACCTGGACCGCACCAACGTCGGCTATGCGCAGCTGCAGATGAAGGACCAGCTGGGCTTCAGCGACGCGGTGTTCGGCCTGGGCGCCAGGCATCTTCTTCATCGGCTATGCAGTGTTCGAGATCCCGAGCAACCTGATGCTCGCGAAGATCGGCGTGCGCGCCACGCTGCTGCGCAGCATGGGTCTGTGGGGGCTGGCCTCGGCGGCGATGATGTTCGCGACCACGCCCACGCAGTTCTATGTGCTGCGCTTCCTGATCGGCGTGTTCGAGGCCGGCTTCGCGCCGGGCGTGCTGTTTTACCTGACGCTCTGGTTCCCCTCGCACCGCCGCGCGCAGGCGACCGCGCTGTTCTTCATGGCCTTCGGTGCGGCGCCCATCGTCGCGGGGCCGATCGCCGGGCTCACGATGACCTATCTCGACGGCGTGCTGGCGCTGCGCGGCTGGCAATGGCTGTTCCTGCTCGAAGGGCTGCCGAGCGTGCTGCTCGGCCTTGCGGCCTTCCGCTACCTGTCGAACAACCCGGCGCAGGCGCCGTGGCTCACTGCACCGGAAAAGCAGCGCGTGGTGCTGCCGCCGGCGCTCAAGAAGGTATGGCCCACGATGGTGAGCCAGATCATCATCGTGATGCTGGGCTCCGCGGTGTGCGGCCAGATCTCGACCGAGGAACTGAGCGACGCGGCCAACCTGATCCAGAGCCGCAACTTCCGCGCCTTCGAGGCCTTCATCATCGCCACGCTGATCTACCTCGCGCTGTCGGTGGCGCTGCGGCGGCTGCTCAATTGGGCGGGGCCGAAGTTCTTCTTCGGCCGCTGAACGCAGGAACCCCGCCACCATGACCGATTTTTCTCTCTGGGACATCCTGCGCAACCTGCTGATGGCGCTGCGCTGGACCGTCGTGCTCGCGCTGATCGCCTTCATCGGCGGCGGCATCGTGGGCGCGCTGCTGCTGTTTTTGCGCATGCGCGGCGGCAAGTTCGCGAACAAGGCCGTCGGCCTCTACGTGCAGCTCTTCCAGGGCACGCCGTTGCTGATGCAGCTGTTTCTTGCCTACTTCGGCATCGCGCTGTTCGGCATCGACGTGTCGGCGTGGACCGCGGCCAGCGTGGCGCTCACGCTCTACACCAGTGCCTTTCTCACCGAGATCTGGGCGGCTGCGTCGCCTCGATTCCGAAGGGCCAGTGGGAAGCCTCGGGCAGCCTGGCACTGAGCTTCGGCGAACAGATGCGCCACGTGATCCTGCCGCAGGCCGTGAAGATCGCGATCGCACCGACGGTCGGCTTTCTGGTGCAGGTGATCAAGGGCACGGCGCTCGCCTCGGTGATCGGCTTTGTCGAACTCACCAAGGCCGGCAGCATGATTTCGAACGCCACCTTCAAGCCCTTCGTGGTGTTCAGCTGCGTGGCGCTGCTTTACTTCGTGCTGTGCTTTCCCGTGAGCCTGTACGCCAAGAACCTCGAGAGGAAATCCCATGGCCGCCATGCTTGAGAAACAACAAAAAGAACCCGTGACGTTCGCCGCGCCCATCGTGCGCATCACCGCGCTGCGCAAGTCCTATGGCACCAATGAAGTGCTCAAGGGCATCGACCTCGACGTGAAGCGCGGCGAGGTGATCGCCATCATCGGCAAGAGCGGCTCGGGCAAGAGCACGCTCTTGCGCTGCATCAACGGGCTCGAGGTGTTCCAGGAAGGCTCGCTCACCGTCGACAGCAGCCGCTGCTGCACGAAAGCGCGATAGCCATGCGCGAGCTGCGCCAGCGCGTGGGCATGATCTTCCAGAGCTTCAATCTTTTTCCGCACCTCACGGTCGGCAAGAACGTGATGCGTGGCGCCCACGCTGGTGAAAAAGCGCAGAAGCCTGGAAGCCGCTTCGCAGGCGCGCAAGCTGCTCGAACGCGTGGGCCTGGCCGAGAAATTCGATGCCATGCCCGAACAGCTCTCGGGTGGCCAGCAGCAGCGCGTGGCGATTGCCCGCGCACTGGCGATGGAGTCGGCCGTGCTGCTGTGCGACGAAATCACCTCGGCGCTCGACCCCGAACTGGTGGGCGAGGTGCTGCGCGTGGTGGAGTCGCTGGCCGACGAGGGCATGACGCTGCTGATGGTGACGCACGAGATGAGTTTCGCGCGCAAGGTCAGCGACCGCGTGATCTTCATGCATCAGGGCCGCGTGCACGAGATGGGGCCGCCGGCGGAGCTGTTCGGCAATCCGCAGCGGCGGAGCTCAAGCAGTTTCTTTCGTCGCTGCACGACTGACCGAGGGATTCGCGGTCGGCTATCCTCGGCCACCGCGATGAACATCGAGCAAGCACTTCCCTCCGAGGCAGCAACCGTCGCTGCCGTCCTCAACGAAGCCGCCCAATGGCTCGCCGCCGATGGTCGGCCGCTGTGGTCGGACGCCGACGTCGGCCTCGAACGCGTGCAGCGCGACACTGATGCCGGGCGTTACTTCATCGCGCGGGAGAACGGTGACGTGGCCGGCGTGGTGCGGCTCGACCTGGAGGACCCGTACTTCTGGCCCGAGATCGAGAGCGGCAGTTCGGCCTTCGTCCACAAACTGGCGGTTCGCCGGCACTGGGCGAAGCAAGGCATATCGACCGCGCTGCTGGCCTTTGCACGCGAACGCGCCTTCGGGCTCGGCCGCCGGCATCTCCGGCTCGATTGCGTGGCGGACCGGACGACCCTGCGAAGCCTCTACGAAGGCTTCGGGTTCTCGCTGCACAGCGAGATTCAAAAGGGCACCTCGTCCTTCGCCCGCTACGAACTCCCCTTGGGCAACTAGCCAGCCTCGCGCCGCACCACCATGCAATTCAAATGGATGGAGGACTTCATTGCGCTGGCGCAGACGCGCAGCTTCACGCGCGCGGCCGAGCTTCGCCACGTCACGCACCCGGCCTTCGGGCGGCGCATCCGCGCGCTCGAGTCGTGGGCCGGCACGGCGCTGATCGAGCGCGGCAGCTCGCCGGTCGTGCTGACGGCGGCGGGCGAGAGCTTCCTGGACAACGCCGGCCAGGTGGTGCGCAGCGTCGAGGG
>CAMATD010000400.1 GCA_945860785.1 Variovorax sp. YR752
GGGCCCGATCCTGGGTCAGGACGGCAAGGAAGTGATCGCCAAGGACGCGGTGGCCGATGACAAGTTCCTGTTGGGCGTGAACTTCTACGTCAAGGGCGTCGAAGGCAAGGTGCCGGGCGGCGACAAGAAGTAGTCGCCGTCTCGCTGATTGCGGAAAAAGGGTCGCCCGAGGGCGGCCCTTTTTTATTTGCCGTGCGCGCCATGACGCTTTGCAGCAGTCACGATCTTTGCGCTTTCGACGAACCCCTGAATCAACCTCTGGCGAGGCGATGCGCGCAGCCACAGGATGCCGAAGCGCCGCGGCTCCGAAGGCAGCGGCAGCGGAATCTTCGCAACGCGCTGGCCTTCGAGCAGCGGCGATGCGATGTCGGGCACCAGCGAGACGCCCAGCCCGCGGTCGACCATCATCGCAATTGCCAGCAGCGAACTGAGTTCGAAGCGTTCCTGCGGCACGATGCCCGCGGCGCGCAGGTAGCGGTCGGCCTGCTTGCCGCCGCCGAGCGCGCGGTCGTAGCGGATGAACGGCGAGGTTCGCAGCAGTTCGTGCGGATCGCGCTTCGCAAGGCGGCTTGGCGCCAGCAGCACGAGCGGCTCTTCGCGCAGCAGCGACCAGTCGAAGGTCTTCGCGAGCGCATAGGGCGGATAGAGGCACACGGCCGCGTCGAGCTCGCCCTGTTGCACCGCCTTGTAGAGCGTGGCCGTCGTGCCCGATTGCAGGAAGACCTTGGCACCGGGATGCGTCTTCACGAAGCGCGCGAGGATGTCCGGCAGCAGGCTGTGGATGGCCGTGTTGATGGTGCCGATGAGCAGCTCGCCGCCGGCCGCGTCGCTGCTCAGCAGCGCCTTGATGTCGCCTACATCTCGTAGGAGGTTGCGGGCCCGCTGCACCAGCTGGTGCCCCGCCTCGGTCGGCTGCACCGTGCGGCCGGCGCGCGCCAGCAGCGGCGCGTGGAGTTCGCGCTCCAGCGTGCGGATCTGCTGGGCCACGGCCGCGGGGGTCAGGTCGAGGCGGCGCGCGGCCTCGGACATCGAGCCCGACTCCAGCACCAGAAGAAAGCTTTGCAGGTAGGCTGTTTCCATGAAAGATAGATTTTCTATGATCTGATCATAGGGAGCATGTGTTTTTCTTTGCTCATGCGCTGCGCACACTGCAGCGGATGAGAAGCAAACTTTTCGTTCCCGGAACGCGCCCCGAGTTGTTCGCCAAGGCGCTGGGCGGTGCGGCCGATGGCGTCTGTTTCGACTTGGAAGACGCGGTGTCCGAGCCGCGCAAGGGCGAGGCGCGCGATGCCGTGCAGCAACTGCTGCAAGGCGATGGCGCGGCTGTATCGGGCAAGACCGTGATCGTTCGCGTCAACGCGATGGATACGCCGCATTTCGCCGACGACATCGCGGCGGTGGCCCAACCCGGCGTCCACCTGATCAACATTCCGAAGCCGGAGAGTCCGGCGCATGTGCGCGCGGCGGTCGAGGCCATCGAACGCGCCGAGCAGGCCAATGGCGTGCGCGCACCCATCGGCCTGCTGCTGAACATCGAGGCGCCGTCCGCCTTACGCACTGCATCGGAGCTCGCCTTGGCGCATCCGCGCGTGGCGGGGCTGCAATTGGGGCTGGGCGACCTGTTCGAGCCGCTGGGCATCGCAAGGCGCGAGCCGGCCGCGATCCAGCAGGCGATGTTCGCGATGCGCATCGCCGCGGGCGAGGCAGGCGTCTATGCCTACGACGGTGCGTTCGCGGACATCGGCGACGCCGAAGGATTCCGCGCCGAGGCCATGCTGTCGCGCAACCTCGGCTTTCTGGGAAAGACCTGCATCCATCCGAGCCAGATCGCGATCGCGAACGAGGTGTTCCGTCCCACCGACGAAGAAATCGCGCACGCATGCAAGGTCGTCGAAGCGGCCCGCGACGCCGACGCCAACGGGGTGGGCGCCTATGTGGTGGACGGAAAAATGATCGACATCCCCTTCGTGCTCCGCGCGCGCGCCATCGTCGCGAGCGCGCGCAGCCTCGGCCTGCTGCCACCGGGCTGACCCTTTCGTTTTCAAAAATACCAGGAGACAAAACCAATGCAGATTCCCTCGTCCCTTCGACTGCGCACGCTCGCCGTGACCGCCTTCGCCGGTGGCTGCCTGCTGAGCGGCAGCGCATTTGCACAGGCCGCGTACCCGAGCAAGGCCATCACGATCGTGGTGCCGTATCCCGCGGGCGGCTCGAACGACACCTTCGCGCGCCAGGTGGCCAAGGAACTGGGCGAGGAGCTCAAGCAGCCGGTGATCATCGACAACCGTCCCGGCGCGAGCGGCAACACCGGCACCGGACAGGTCGCGAAGGCCACGCCCGACGGCTACACGCTGGTGGCGGTGTCTTCGAGCATGACGACCAACGCGGCCGTGCAGTCCAAGCTGCCGTTCGACCCGGTCAAGGGCTTGGCGCCCGTGGCCATGTTCGCCAAGGGCCCCTTCATCGTCGCAGTCAACAACGATTTTCCGGCGAAGACGCCGGCCGAACTGATCGCGGCCATCAAGGCGAAGCCGGGGCAGTACAACTACGCGTCGTCCGGCTCAGGCAGCGTCAACCAGTTCGGCACCGAGCTGCTCAAGGCCAAGGTGGGCGACCTGCAGATCGCGCACATCCCCTACAAGGGCATGGGCCCGGCCGTGACCGACCTGATCGGCAACCAGACGCAGCTGCTGATCTCCAGCGGACCGTCGCTGCTGCCGATGGTGCGGGCCGGCAAGCTGCGCGCCGTGGGCATCACGAGCCTGAAGGCCAGCCCGATTGCGCCCGATCTCACGCCGATCTCCACCGCCGTGCCCGGCTACGAATTCGAACTCTGGTGGGGCCTGCTGGCACCCGTGGGCACACCGCCCGACGTGGTGGGCAAGCTCAACGGCGCCGTCAACAAGATCCTCGCCAAGCCCGAGATCACCGCCAACTTCCTGCGCGAGGGCGCCATCGCCACGCCGCTCACGCCCGCGCAGTTCGGCACCGTCATCGCCGACGACGTGGAGCGCTGGAAGAAGCTGGCCAAACAGCAGAACATCACCGCCGACTGAGGAAAGAACGATCCATGAGCTTCGACGCCCCCCTGACGACACACGCCTGCCTGCGCGCAGCGGCCCGGCCGGGCCGCTCAGCGGCCTGCGCGTGCTCGACTTGAGCGCCTACATCGCGGACCCGTACGGCTGCTCGCTGCTGGCCGACTAGGGCGCGGAAGTCATCAAGATTGAGCCGCCCACCGGCGACAACCTGCGCAAGTACCCGTCGACGCTGGAAGCCGAGAGCCGCGCCTTCATCGGCGTCAACCGTAGCAAGCTCGGTGTGGTGCTCGACCTGAAGAAGGCGGACGACCTTGCCGCGCTGATGGCGCTGGTGCGCACCGCCGACGTGCTGGTGCACAACTTCCGGCCCAGCGTGCCGCCGCGGCTGGGCATTGCCTACGAGCAGTTGAAGGCCCTCAATCCGCGCCTGATCTATTGCAGCCTCACGGGCTACGGCGAGACCGGCCCGCTGCGCGAGAAGGCGGGCTACGACCAGGTGCTGCAGACCATGACCGGCATGTGCGCGCTGCAGGGCAAGCGCGGCGAGCCGCCCGAGATCATCTATGGCTCGGTGGTCGACTACTACGCGGCCGCATTGGTGGCCGCCGGCGTGGCCTCGGCGCTGTACGAGCGCAAGAAGAGCAGGGAGGGGCAGTTCGTCGGCGTCTCGCGGCTTGCGCTCGGCGCTCACGATGCAGTCGGCCCGCATGGTGTGGGCCGAGGGCGAGCCCAAGGACGTGGGGCGCGACATGCGCTCGGGCGGCATCACCGGCCTCCATCCGACCCGCGAGGGCCACATCTACATCTCGGCCAACACGCCGCATTTCTGGCGCGCGCTGTGCGCCAAGGTGGGCCTGCCCGAACTCGCGGACGACGAGCGCTACGACTCGGTGCGCAAGCGCGCGCAGCATTTCGCCGAGATCGTGCCGCAGTTGCGCGCGGCGCTGGCCGGGCGCACCGCGCTCGAATGGGAAGAACTGTTCGGCGAGGAGGTGCCCTGCGCGGCAGCC
>CAMATD010000401.1 GCA_945860785.1 Variovorax sp. YR752
CACTCGGTTCGTCGATCACGCCACCGGCGGAGGTCACTGCGAGTAGGCGACCGGCAAAGCCGCGTGACCGCAGACCCTTGCGCAAGCGCCGTAGGTGAGCCCCTACCACATTCAGCAGATATCCGTTCGTCACGGTCGTGGACGTGCGCCCGTATTCACCGATCTCAGGCAGCACGTCCGACGACAACGTCAGCGGAATACCCGGCAGCATGGCGGCGAGCCACTCTGCCACGGCTTGCTCGTGCGCTGGATTGGCATAGCTGTTGAGCAAACAGATGGCAACGGATTCCGCTTGGGCAGCCTGGAGGCGAGCCGCGATCTCTGTGACCTGCGCGCGATCAGGTGCCTGCTGCGGTGTGCCGTCGGCAAGCATCCGCTCGCGCACGCCGATACGAAGCGCGCGCCGGACCAGCGGCTCGGGAAACGCTGCGAACGGGTTGTAGAGGTCGTACGGCAACTCTTGTCTGACCTCGAGCGCATCGCGAAAACCGTCCGTGCAGAGGAGCGCGGTCCGTGCGCCACGACGCTCGATGATTGCATTGATGGCAAGCGTTGTGGAGTAGATCGCTTCAGCAAGATCTTCGTAGCGGCCGCCACCAGTGGTCAGGATCTCGTCGATGCCCTGCAGAACCGCATCCTCGGCACGTCCCGGCCGGTTGAGGACCTTGTGCGTGGCCGCCAGTGCGCCGGCCTTGTCGAACAGAGCTAGGTCGACGAATGTGCCGCCGACATCAATGCATACCGTCAGTTGTTCCATCGAGCTTCCTTCGAATTTACGGGGCCGCCGCGCATGCCGCAAGGGGCACGCGACCATTCTCGCTATTGCGTCTCGATCTTCGCGGTGCTTATCACCGCCGCCCACTGCTCGACTTCCTCGCGCAGTGCCTTTGCGAAGGACTCGGGCGTGTCGCCACCAGGCACCGCCGCCATCGCGGTCAAGCGCTGGCGCACGTCGGGGTCGCCCAGCGCCTTGACCGCCGCCGCGTTCATCGCCGCGATGGCTTCCTTCGGCGTACCGGTTGGCACGAGCAGACCGGTCATGCTGCGCGCGAGATATCCTGGCACGCCAGCCTCGCTGATGGTGGGCACATCGGGCAATCCTTGGAAGCGCGCGGTTGCGCCGACGCCGAGCGCGCGTAGCTTGCCGTCCCTGATGTGCGGCAGTACTGCCGCCATGTCGGCAAACATCGCGTCGATCCGACCGCCCAGCAGATCGGTGAGCGCGGGCGCGGCACCCTTGTAGGGCACGTGCATGAGATCCACACCGGCCTTCATCTCGAAGAGCTCCGCCCAAAGATGCGTCGCGCTGCCATTTCCGTTGGAACCGTAGGTTAGCTTGCCGGCGTTCGCCTTGGCATGGGCGATAAACTCCTTCACCGACGCGACTGGTAGTGCCGGATTGACGACGAGCACGCCCTGGTTGACAGCAAGCAGGACTACCGGCTCGAAGTCCTTGAGGATATTGAACGGCAGGTTCTTCGTAAGCGTGTGGTTGATGGCGGCGCCCGCTGTCGACACCACGAAGGTGTAGCCGTCCGCGGGGGCCCTGGACGCGAACTCGATGCCGATGTTTCCGCCGGCGCCGGGTTTGTTGTCGATGATGATCGGCTGCGGCAGTGACCCGGCCATCTTCTGGGTCACCAAGCGCGCCACGTTGTCGGTTCCCCCGCCCGGCGGCCATGGAACGACAACACGCACCGGACCTTTAGGCCAGGACTGCGCGAGCACGGCAGGTGCTGCCAGCAGCGCCAGAAACAGTAGGGTTATGCGGCGTATCATTGAATTCTCCTTGTGGTGGTCAGCTGAGAAACGATGCAATGCGTTGCCGAACCGGCGCCGTTGCCGACATCAGCGGTCGGCGTCAAGGAACTTCGACATTCCATAAAACTGCATCACCTGGCGCAGTCGCTCCGTGGACGGCGCCGCGTTGAAATAGCCGTGACGGCTCGCGCTGAGCCCGGTCAGGCTGCGCAGGTCGGCCATCATCTCGGCCATCTTGATCGTGACTGCGAGGCCGTCGATGATCGGAATGCCGTCGATCCGGCTGACGCCGTGCATGGCGACGAGCAGCGTCAACGGCACGGATCCAGCGATGATCACGTCGACGTCCCTCTCACTCACCATCTTGCGCACGGCGCCAGTGAAGCGCTCCAGCAGCGGGCCCGGCTCCGCGTAGCCCGCCAGCACGTCGCGAAAGGAGAAGCCTGTCCACGCCGCGCCGCCGCAGCGATCCTTCAGGCCATACGACTCGTTGAGCTCGAGATACATCGCCGGGAACTGTTGGACGAATGTCAGGATGCCGAAGCGCTTCCCCACCATCGAGGCAACGTGCGCGGCGGCTTCGCCGTAGCCGGTTACGGGAATGTCCACCAGCGTGCGAATCTCTCGGATCATCGGGGCCGGCAGCGTACACATCGCGTAGGCGTCGAATCCCTGCTGCTGCGCATTGATCGCCGCCGCCGCCCATTGATGGCTGTGAAGCGAGCTGATGTAGGGGTAGGCGTTGTCATCCACGGGGTAGTCCGCGGGGAAAGTGCCCGCGTGCACACCGTGCAGCACGACTTTGGTGCCTGGCCGGGCAATCTTTCGCATGTGCGCCATCAGCGCGTCACGGTAGTCTGGCAGGTCGTCGAGTACCGTCATACTCTGGTGCCATATGCGCATGTTGTTCCTCTACGGTGCGTAGTGCCTGCCGGTCTTGGCCCTGGGCGGTATAACAGTCTTGCAGAGACTTAAAGTGCCGGTGCCATGCTCCGGTGGTGGCCGGTACCAATGGCCGCAGAAATCGCCTCGTGGGGCCTGGCTAAGCCAGGCCTGGGGGCGCGCTCTCAAGAATCAGGTGTTTGCTGCAGCAAAGCGGGCGGAGTCACAGAAAGGTAACGGAGAGTCAGGAAAACCGGGCCAGTGGCTCCTGACTGAAGGCCCGGTCGCTCAATCTACGCGAATTTTTGCGGCGCGGATGGTCTTGCCCCAGCGCTCATACTCGCTGTCGAGCAGCGCCTTGAAGTCCTGCGACGTGCTGGTGCTCACCTCTAATCCCGCCTTCAGCAGTTGCTCACGCATTGCAGGATCGGTCAACACCGCATTTACCTCGCGGTTCAGCAGCGCGACCACCGCAGGGGGCAGGTTGGCCGGCCCGAGGAAGCCTTGCCAGGGGCCTACGCTCAGCGGCACGTCCTGCTCGGTCAGCGTCTGCGCGTCGGGTGCAGCGCCAGAGCGTTGGGGGGTGAGCGCAGCGAGCAGTCGCACCTTGCCCGCCTTGTGATTTGGCTCGGCGAGCGTCAGCGGCACCATCATCGCGTCAACCTGCCCTGCCATCACCGCCTGGATGGCCGGTGCGGCACCCTGGAAGGGGACATGCAGCAGGTCGACCCCCACCTGCGCATTGAACATTTCCATCGCGGCCTGGCTGGAGCTGCCCACTCCCCACGATGCGAAGGTGAGCTTGCCCGGGCTGTCTTTGGCCAGCTTGATGAGTTGCGCGACGTTGTTTGCCGGCAGCGCCGTCTTCACCACCAGCCCCAGCGGATTCTGGCCGGTGAGCGCGATGGGGGTGAAGTCGCGACGCGCGTCGTAGGCGATCTTCGGGTAGACATGCGGGTTGATCGAGTGCGTGTCGGCGGCGGTGTAGATCAGCGTGTAACCGTCCGGCGCCGCCTTGGCCACTGCCTCCGAGCCAATCATGCCGCTGGCGCCAGCCCGGTTCTCGACCACTATCGGCTGCTTCAGCCGCTCGCCCAGCCGAGCGCCGATCAGTCGGGCGATGACGTCGGTGGCACCGCCCGCCGGATAGGCGACGATGACGCGAATCGGCTTGTCAGGGTACTGCGCACTGGCGGGGGCGGGGGCGACTGCCAGTGCAGCCCCGGCACAGGCGGCAAAAAGATACAGGAGAGGCTGCCTGCTCTTGGAAAAAATTACTCGTTTGATCGCGTCCATATTGACCCCTACGTGGTTGCTCGGCGCCAAAAGAATTATCAGCCTATGAGTACGGTTGTCAAGATCTGCACGGGATTGACAGCGCAAAGTCGTAATGTCCCCTTTTC
>CAMATD010000402.1 GCA_945860785.1 Variovorax sp. YR752
CGCGCGAAAGCCGCTGGCGAAGTACGGCACGCAGGTGGTCTCGTACTCGGGCAGCGTCCAGATCTCGTTGTAGGGCGCGCCGGTCAGCAAGAGACCGTGCGGCTTGTCGAACACCATGCGTTCGATGTCGATCACATAGTCGTTGCCCACGCGCATCGAGACGATCTTGCCGCCACGCTCGCGAAACGCCACCATCCATCCGTGGCCCAGCTGCGCGCTCATCTCGACCATCACGTCGAGCTCCTGCGCCACCTGGGTCATGTCGATCAGAGGCACCGGCGAATCGGCCAGAAAACTGGCCGCGTCCTCGAGCCCACCGTCGCCGCCGCCCGTCACCAGGAAGGTCTGCCCCACCAGCGGCGAGCGCTGCAGCAGCATGACGAGGAACAGACAGTTCTGATAAATGCCGTTTTCCCAGAGCGACTGCTCGCCCTTGCGCACGAAGATCGAGACGCCGACTTTCAACGCCTTCATGCCGCGATGCTCCCCGACGTGGTCTGCTTCTCCTGCAGCGCGAGCAGAAGCCGGCCGTAGTGCTCGACGTTGGCGGCGTTGAAAGGATCGACCGCGTCGAACACCTACCGCGTCCGCTGGCGGTAGTGGTCGAGCCGCGCATCGTGCTCGCTGGCCGCGATGCGCAACTGCCGCCCACCTTCGGCCGCCTCGAAGCCGGGGTAGTAGTACCCGACACCGAAGCCCTGCAGCCACGGCGAGTTGTGCACCAGCGGGTAGTCGCCGTAGAGCGCGTCGAGGTAGCTGTAGTTCTGGTCGTTGGTCCACTGGTGCGACACCACCGCATCGGCATGCTGAACCATGAAGCCCACGATGTCGTGCCGCCCCAGGAAGAGCGCCTTGTGCTGCTGCACGAGGTCGAGCTGGTTCGCAAAGTACAGCATGGTCGGATGGTCCTTGAGATGCAGCGTGTTGAGCACGTTCATCATCGCCACGCTGCCCGGATCGGCGCGGTAGGCCTCGTCGCAGGCCAGCATCGAGATGCTCGATGTCTTGGCCACCGAGACATTGGGCTCGAAGATCGCAACCCGCAGGCCGGCGCGCTGGACACCCGCCTGCCAGCCGAAGCGGTAGCCGAGCTGCGCGACCTCGGCGATGCGCTGCTGCAGGAATTGCAAGTGCCAGAGGTACGGCACGACCCGCACCGGGCAACGGTGCAGCACGCGCTGGAAGCTTGCAAAGGCCTGGTACTCGGGCAGCAGCCAGATTTCGTCGCAGCGGTCGGGGCGCGAGAAATGGCCGGGCTTGTCGAACACCGACGGCTCGATCAGCGCCGCATACGGCTGCCCCACGCAGTAGTACACGACCTTCTTGCCACGCGCGCGCTGCAAGGCCAGCCACTGCGGATCGAGCGCGCCGGCCATTTCGATGATCACATCCACTTCGTCGGTAGCCTCGTGGGCGCGCATCAGTCGCAGCCCCAGGGCATTCAGGTCGACCTGCGCCGGCATGACCTGCTGGTCGCCCACGTCGATCAGCACCACCGAGCCCACGAAGGGCAGTTGCTGGAACAGACGCGCCAGGAACACGACGTTCTGGCCGAGACCGTTCTCCCAGATGTTCTGCCCCGCACGGGTGATGACGGAAATGCCGATGCGCATGTGAATGTGTGCCCTGGAAAACAAGCTGGCTCCCGCGCCAGAGACGCGGGAGCCAGCAGATTACCCGATCCGATGAGCGGGTCAGAGGCGGGAAATGTCGATTACTTCCACTTCCAGCCGATGCCGGCGTTGATGCCCCATTCCTTGCCGGTGGTCGAGAGACCCGCACCCCAGGACATCTTGCCGTCGTCCGACAGGGCCTTGAAGGTCAGCGCCACGGCGCTGTAGCCCTTGTAGCTGCCGAAGCCCACGCCCACGGTCTTCTCGCCGGGGTAGAGCGTCGGCAGGTAGGTGCCCGACATCGCGAACGCCATGGCCGTACCGGAGTAGGCAATGCGGGCCACCTCGCCGACCTGGCTTTGCACCTGGCCCAGCTGACTCATGTTGACCGTGTCGCCCGGCAGGATGCCGGGCGACACGTTGGAGATGCGGGTTCCGCCCGGGGCCTGGCCGGCACCCAGCGTGACCTCGTTGTAGTTCACCGTACCGTCGGGGTTGGTGGCGTACTGCACGCTGCTGGCCTTGCTCGCGTTCGACGCGGCCTTCAGCTGCGCCACGTTGGTGGCATCGCTGTCGGCCGAGCCCGCTGCCACACCGGTGATCTGGCGGAGCTGGCCGTTGGCCGCATCGCCGACAGACACTGCAGCCTGCGTGCTGGTGGTCGCCTTGATCGCGGCCTCCTGGTCCGCGGTCGCACTGCCCGGCACGTAGCCGGCCACGCCCGCAGCCCTGGAAGCCACCGAGCCCGAGCCCAGTGCCACGCCGCCGCTTTGCTGCACCACCGCGCCGAAGCCGATGGCCGTGCCCTTGGAGATGTTCTGGGCTTGGCTCAGCACCGTGCCGCCTGCGTCGGCCTTGTCACCCAACGCCACGCCGCCGCCGCCTGCGCGGGAGTCGACGCCGATGGCCTGCGAGCCGGTGGCCAACGCGCCGGTACCGATCGCGATGGCGTTGGCCCCCGTGGCCTGGGCGCCGAAGCCGATCGCCACCGCACCGTCGGCCGTCGCCTTCGCGCCGTTGCCGGCGGCGAAGGAGTTAGCGCCGCTGGCCAGCGACTGCGGGCCGATCGCCACGGCTTCCGACCCAATGGCCTGGGAATCGCCGGCCGTCGAGTTGGCGTGGAAGTACTTGGTGCCGGTGTTGTAGATGGTGTTGACCGTCGTGCTCAGGCTGCTGATGCTGCTCGTGGCGGTGCTCAGGCCCGTGGAGGTCGAAGTCGACAGGCTCGCGAGGCCGCTGGTCGCCGTGCTCAGGCCGGTGGACGTCGAAGTCGACAGGCTGCTGACATTGCTGTTCGTCGTGCTCAAGCCTGTGGACAGGCTGGAAATACCGCTGGTCGCAGTGCTCAGGCCGGTCGAGGTGGAGGTCGACAGGCTGCTGATGCTGCTGCTGGTTGTGCTCAGCGTGGAATACAGCTGGCTGCCATTGATCGCATCGGTCGAAGCGGCCGTGACGCGGCCTGCGGCCACATTGGTGACTTGACGCTCGTCATTCGCTGCGCCGACGCTGACAACGCCGACAGGCGTGGCACCGGCGAAACCGCCATAAGTAACACCCCCACCGTTGCACTGGAGACAGTGGTCGGCGCGGCGGTCGAGGCGCCGTCACCCAGCGTCACGCTGCGCGCGTTGTTCGCGTTCGCACCGCGGCCAATGGCAATGCCGGAAGTCGCTGCCGAAGTGACGTTGGACTGCCCGCCGATGGCGATCGCATTGGTCGCGGCCACCGATGCCCCACCACTTGCGTTCGAGTCGAGCGCCGTGGCCCCGGCTGCGGTCGCATTCGCCTTCCGACCAATGGTCGAGGAAAAATCAGCACTGGCGTTAGCCCCCGAACCGATGGCAAGACTGCGATCTCCAAGAGATACCGCACTGGTTCCGAGTGCCAGGCCATTCGTCGCATTCACACCGGTCGTCGCGGCATAGCCGAACGCGGCAGAGTTCGAACCCGCGGCGTTCAAAATGACCCCGAACGCTGTGGAACCGCTGCCCACGGCATTGGCACCGTTGCCGAAAGCCGTGGCAGGTGCCGCCCCACCGCCACCCTTTGCCGTCGAATTCACACCAAAGGCCATGTCATTGGCGTTGACAGCATTGGCACCAGTGCCGACGGCCACTGCGTTCCCCCCGTCGCCCGGGCCAATCCGCCCAACGCGATACTGTTGCTGCCAGAGGCAGTGGCCCCCGCATTCGCAACAGACCCGGTCGCGGTTGCGTTGGCAAGGCCACCGATGGCAATTGCGCCGCTGCCGCTCGCAGTAGTACCTGTGCCGATGGCCACCGTGTTCGCGGCGTTGGCGTACGAATTGCGGCCCATCGCAATGGACCGGTCTCCCGATGCGACGGCCGACCTGTTGTCTGTGCTATTGCCGCCGTTGTTGCCGCCGTCAATTGCGACGGAAGA
>CAMATD010000403.1 GCA_945860785.1 Variovorax sp. YR752
GTGCTTGGCGTGGCGTCGGTGCCCGAGCAGGACTGGGTGCGTCTCACGCAATCGCAGTTTGCGCCGGTCGAGATCACGCCTGAGTTCTGGATCGTGCCGACCTGGCATGAGCCGCCCGAACAGGCAAAACAGGTGATCCGGCTGGACCCGGGGCTCGCCTTCGGCACCGGCACGCATCCCACCACGCGCATGTGCCTGCGGTGGATCGCGAAGCAGGGCGCCTTCGGTGACCAGCGCGTGCTCGACTACGGCTGCGGCTCCGGCATCCTCGCGATCGGCGCGGCGAAGTTCGGCGCGCTCGACATCGATGCCGTCGACATCGACGAAGCCGCGGTCTCGTCGACCCGGCTCAACGCCGAAGCCAACGGCGTGCGCCTGAACGCCGGCCTGCCGGAAGCGGCCAAGGGCAGCTACGACACCGTGCTCGCCAACATCCTGGCGACGCCGCTCAAGGTGCTCGCGCCGCTGCTGCGCAACCAAGTGGCGCCGGGCGGATCGCTGGTGCTGGCCGGCATCCTCGAGCGCCAGGCCGACGAGCTGAAAGAGGCCTACGCGCCCTATGCGGCCCTCGAAGTCAGCGACAGCGAGGACGGCTGGATCCTCATGACAGCGCGCTGCTGAGCAGCGCGGCCGGGTTTTCGCATCGCTCGGCGCCATTCGCGCAGCGAGGGCCGAACCCTACAATCGCCCGGTCATGAGCCTCGTCACGCGTTGCCCCGCCTGTGCCACCACCTTCGGTGGTGCGCGATCAGCTGCGCATCTCGGATGGCTGGGTGCGCTGTGGTCGCTGCAGCCATATGTTCGATGCGACGCTGGACCTGCACGAAGCCTCCGATGGTGGTGCGCCTTCGCCATCGGCGCCGGCGGCGACCCACACGCCCGCATTGGTCGAGCCTTCGCACGGGGCTGAAGACGCAGACTTCTTCGACGACGAACCCGAAGAGCACGCGCCGGCCGTGTCGGCGCCTCCGCCCGAGCCGGAGGTCGAGCTTGTGGAAGTCGTGGTCGCTTCGCCTCCGGAGGTAGCGCCGCCACCTCCGCCCGCCTTCTCGTTGCCGACACACGGCATCGTTGCGGACGAGCCGTGGTCCGACCTGGATGTCAGCGAGCCCGTGTGGAAGCCGCCGGCAAGCTCCCTGCCGCCGTTCCCGAATATCGACCTGAATCTCGCGGCACCGCCGCCATCGCCCCCTCCGCCGGCACCGCCGCTGCCTGTTCCGCGCACCCGCCAGGCGCGCGGGCTGGTCGAGCAGGCCAGCGATGACGGGGACGGCGGAGACGACGAAAAGGACCACGACCAGGTGCAGATGCAGAAGGCGCTGCGCCGGGCACGCATCAAGTCGGCCAAGATCGCGAGCGCCAACAAATCCCGCGAAGCGCGGGCCGCCGCCAAGGCGCCGGCGTCGATGGTGCGGGTGGCGAGCGAGCCGGAGGACAGCACCTCGCTCCCGCCGATGTTCGCGGAGCGCGAAGAGAGCCATCCTTTCGCCGACGACGAGGAGCACGACACCAAGGCCCCCGGCTTCTGGCAGCGCAAGGGCGTGCGGCGCTGGCTTGTGGTGCTGGCCGTGCTCGCCGTTCTGTTGCTCATCGTGCAGATCATTCGCCATGAGCGCGATGGCATCGTCGCGCGCCAGCCGGGCCTGCGCCCCGCACTTGCGGCGCTGTGCCAGTACACCGGCTGCGAACTCTCGGCCTTGCGCCAGATCGGCGACATCGTGATCGAAGGCGCCGCCTTTGCGCGCGAGAAGAGCGGCGGCAACGACTACCGGCTCAGCTTCACCTTGCGCAATGGCGCCACCGTGCCGCTCGCGATGCCGGCCGTCGAGCTGTCGCTGCTCGACACGCAGGAGCGGGCGGTCGTGCGGCGCGTGCTGATGCCGGTGGACTACGGTGCGCCTGCGGTGCTGCCGGCGCGTGCCGATCGGGCCGCTTCGCTCCCCCTGACCCTGTCCGCCACGGAAGCGTCAGCGCTGCCGCCCATCGCAGGCTACCGCGTCGAGGCCTTCTACCCCTAGCCGGACGCCTGAACGCGCGCGTCCTTCTTTCCATTCATCTTCTTCAACAAACGGTCCACCCATGGCAGCAGTGATTTGCGGTTCCCTCGCGTTCGACACCATCATGACTTTCGAGGGGCGGTTCGCCGACCAGATCCTTCCGGACCAGCTGCACATCCTCAATGTGTCGTTCCTGGTGCCCGGCCTGCGGCGCGACTTCGGCGGCTGCGCCGGCAACATCGCCTACAGCCTCAATGCGCTGGGCGGCAAGGCGCTGCCGATGGCCACGCTCGGCAGCGACGGCGCCGACTACCTGGAGCGCATGCGCACGCTGGGCATCGACACCGAGTTCGTGCGCTAGCTCGACGACACCTTCACCGCGCAGGCGATGATCATGAACGACGTCGACAACAACCAGATCACGGCCTTCCACCCCGGTGCGATGCAGCAGGCGCACATCACGAAGATCGCCGCGCGTGAAGACATCCGCGTCGGCATCATCTGCCCGATGGCCGCGAGGCGATGCTGCAGCACGCGGAGCAATTCGCCGCTGCCGGCATTCCGTTCGTGTTCGATCCGGGCCAAGGCCTGCCGATGTTCGACGGCGAGGCGCTCAAGCACTTTGTCGACCTCGCGAGCTGGGTTGTGGTCAACGACTACGAAGGAAAGATGCTGTCGCAGCGCACCGGTTGGAGCCTGGCCGAGATCTCCAAGCGCGTGCGCGGCCTGGTGGTCACGCTGGCGGCCGAGGGCTGCGAGGTCTGGATCGATGGCGAGCGCGAGCATGTGCCGGGCGTGACGCCCACCGCCGTGGTCGAGCCCACCGGCTGCGGCGATGCCTGGCGTGGCGCGCTGCTGTTCGGTTTGGAAAAGGAATGGCCGCTCGCGCAATGCGCGGCGCTGGGCAATCGCATCGGCGCGCTCAAGATTGCGCAGCGCGGGCCGCAGAACTACCAGGTCGACCGCAAGGCACTGGGCCTGTAGGCCGCCTCTTTCCGGGCGCCCATAAAAAAAGCCCGACACCGTGAGGTGCCAGGCTTTTTGCCGTCCAGGCCGCTGAGAAGCTCAGGGCTTGCTGGCCGTCGGAAACGGCCATGCTGCCTGGGGGTTCAGCGTCGTTTGCGCAGCAGGAGCAGGCGCTACGGCAGCCTTGGCGGGAGCCTTTGCAGCCTTGGCGGGAGCCTTTGCAGCCTTCTTGGCAGGAGCCTTCTTGGCAGGAGCCTTCTTGGCAGGAGCCTTCTTGGCTGCTACCTTCTTGGCTGCAGCCTTCTTGGCAGCAGCCTTCTTCGCTGCTACCTTCTTGGCTGCAGCCTTCTTGGCAGCAGCCTTCTTGGCAGCAGCCTTCTTGGCAGCAGCCTTCTTCGCTGCTACCTTCTTGGCAGCGGCTTTCTTAGCCGGCGCTTTCTTTGCAGTTGCCATTTCTATTTCTCCTTGATCAAGTTGAAAAAATCAACCTATTGAAGCACTCCACGCACGTTGGTAGCGTGAAGCGATTCATGGCGTTGGAATCTGAGCTCCAGCACCATGAACACCTGAGCCCTCATCCATGCCGCGCTCTTTGGCGCGATCGGTGGCAAGGGCAATTCTTGAATTCATTAATTCTTGTCGGAAAGATTCAATCCCAAGAAAGCGCACCACCCGACTGGTACTCGATCACGCGGGTTTCGAAAAAGTTGCGCTCTTTCTTCAGGTCAATCATTTCGCTCATCCAGGGGAACGGATTTTCTTCGTTCGGGAAGAGCGTTTCGAGGCCGATCTGCTGTGCACGCCGGTTGGCGATGTACCGCAGGTAGCCCTTGAACATGGAGGCGTTCATGCCGAGCACGCCACGCGGCATGGTGTCTTCGGCGTATTTGTACTCGAGCTCGACGGCCTTCATGAAGAGGTCCTTGATCTCGGCCTTGAACTCGGAGGTCCAGAGGCCGGGATTCTCGAGCTTGAGCTGGTTGATCAGGTCGATGCCGAAATTGCAGTGCATCGACTCGTCGCGCAGGATGTACTGGTACTGCTC
>CAMATD010000404.1 GCA_945860785.1 Variovorax sp. YR752
CACTCGTGGCCGGCGGCATCCGCATGCTCGAGGTCACGCTGCGCACGCCGCAGGCGCTCCAATGCATCGAGGCCATCGCCAGGGACGTGCCCGAGGCCGTGGCCGGCGCCGGCACCATCCGCAGCGCCGCCGATGCACAGGCCTCGGCACTGGCCGGCGCCAGGTTCGGCGTGAGCCCGGGCTACACGCGCTCGGTCGGCAAGGCCTGCCACGACCTCGGCCTGCCGCTCTTGCCCGGCGTGGCCACCGGCAGCGAGATCATGACGGCGCAGGAAGACGGCTACACCGAGCTCAAGTTCTTCCCCGCGCTGCAGGCGGGCGGCCTGCCGATGCTCAAGGCCTGGCAAGGGCCCTTCGGCGACGTCACCTTCTGCCCGACCGGCGGCATTCACGTGGGCAACGCGGCCGAGTTCCTCGCGCTCTCGAACGTGGCCTGCGTGGGCGGCTCGTGGATCGTGCCGGCCGATGCCATCCGCGAAGGCAACTGGGCACGCATCGAGCAACTGGCACGCGCCGCGAGCCAGTTGCAGCGCTGACCACCATGCGCACCGACTTCGACGCGAGCGACCTGAAGGTCATCGCCTTCGACGTTTTCGGCACGGTGGTCGACTGGCACAGCGGCATCGCCGCCGAGGCCGAGCGCGCATTGCCGGGCGTCGATGGCGCAACCTTCGCGCTGGCCTGGCGCGCGGGCTACCAGCCGGCGATGAAGGCCGTGATGGAGCGCATCGCGGCGGGCGAGGGCGGTTTCACGCTGCTCGACGAACTGCACCTGAGCATGCTCGAACAGGTGCTGCACGATGCCGGCCTCGGCGACCGCCTCGATGCGGCCGCCAAGCGCGACCTGAGCCGCGCCTGGCACCGGCTGCCTGCGTGGCCCGACTCGGTGGCGGGGCTCACGCGGCTCAAGAAGAAGTTCACCATCTGCACGCTCTCCAACGGCAACATCGGCCTCTTGACCGAGATGGTCAAGCGTGCAGGGCTCCCCTGGGATTGCGTGCTCTCGGCCGAGGTGTTCAAGGCCTACAAGCCCGATCCGCGCACCTACCTCGGCGTGGCGGGCGTGTTCGACGCAACGCCCGGCCAGGTCATGCTGGCCGCCGCGCACCATGAAGACTTGGCCGCGGCGCGCGCATGCGGCCTCAAGACCGGCTACATCGAGCGGCCCCATGAGTTCGGGCGCGCGAAGCCGAAGGACGTGTCGCCGCAGCCGGACAACAGCCTGCACGCGCGGGACATCAACGAGCTGGCCGATCTGCTGGGCTGCTGATCAGTCCGTCAGCAGCTTTTCTACCGTGCGCAGGTTGCGCGTGGTGGTGCTCGACTTGTAGCGGGTCTTGGCCAGCAGCTTGGACACCGGCGTGTCGGTGCTCTCGCCGCGCGGGCACTGCCAATAGAGCACGCCCTTGCCTTGCTTCAGGCGTTCGACCTTGGGGTCGACAGTGCCGGCCTTCTCGATCACTTCATCGAGCATCGCCGGGTCGGAGCCGAACACGATGTAGGGATGGCGTTCCTCGTCGATGCGCTCGAAGGGATAGCCCGCGGCCATCTCGGCCACGCTCTTCTGCTTGAGCAGCACGATCCACGCGTCGTAGCCGAAGCGCTTGCGCAGGGCCTGTTCGATGCGCGTGCGCAGCGCGCCGGCATCGCTCTCGTCGGTATCGAAGAGCACATTGCCGCTCGCAAGCACGGTGCGCACCGCGCCGAAGCCGAGTTCGATGAAGAGCGCCTTCAGGTCGGCGCTCTTGATCGTGATGCCGTTGACGTTCACGCCGCGCAGCAGCGCCACATGGCGCGTGGTCTGCTTCTTCTTCGGGCTGGCCATGGTGCTGCTGCCCGCTGCAGCTCAGCGCAGGCCGCCGCCGGCGTCGCTTTCGGCGCGCTGGATCAATTCGATCTTGTAGCCATCGGGATCCGTCACGAAGGCGATCACGGTGGTGCCCCCTTTGACAGGGCCGGCCTCGCGCGTCACGTTGCCGCCCGCTGCCTTGATCTTTTCGCAGGCGGCATACGCGTCAGGCACGCCGAGTGCGATGTGGCCGTAGGCGGTGCCGAGTTCGTAGCTCTCGGTGCCCCAGTTGTAGGTGAGTTCGATCTCGGCCTGCTCGGGGTTGCCCTTGTCGAAGCCGATGAAGGCGAGGCTGTACTTATACTCGAGGTTCTCGGACGTGCGCAGCAGGTTCATGCCGAGCACCTGGGTGTAGAAGTCGATGGAGCGCTGGAGGTTGCCAACGCGCAGCATGGTGTGAAGAAGTCGCATCTCGTGGTGCCGTGTAGTTGTGGGGTGGGAAGCCGCTATTGTCGGCTTCCGGCCGCGGTGATCAAGCCGCCAGCGTCAGCAGGTGGGACTGATGCTTCTTCAGGAATTCCATCAGGTGCTGCGGGTACTCGGGCACCACCGCATTGCGCACGCTGGGGCGCGCGGCCAGCGCCTTGCGCCAGGCGTCGACCTTGGGCAGCGTGTCGAAGACGTGCGAGTCGCTGATCTGATCGAACAGCTCGAAGTAGCGGAACACCGGCGCGAAGACCGCGTCGACCAGGCTGAAGCGCTCGCCCGCGAAATAGGGGCCCGCACCGAGCGCCGCTTCGACGCGCTCGAATTTCGCGACGAGCGCCAACCGCTTCTGCTCGAACACGGCGGCATCCTGCGTGGTCTCGTAGCCCCAGAGATCGGCAAGGACGGCCGAGCCGAACTCCATCCACGCGCGGTGCTCGGCGCGGGTGAGCGGGTCTTCGGGGTGCAGAGGGGCGCCGGGCTGCGTCTCTTCGAGGTACTCGCAGATCACGTTGCTTTCGAACAGCACGGCCTCGCCGCCGCTGGGCCGCTGCACTTTCAGGAGCGGCACCTTGCCGAGCGGCGAGATGTCGAGGAACCACTGGGGCTGGTTCGCGAGATCGATCACGACGCGCTCGAAGGGCACGCCTTTTTCGCCCAGTGCAATGGCGGCGCGCTGGACGTAGGGGCACAGCAGATGGCTGACGAGGGTGAGGGCTTGCGACATGGGGGCTTCCGTCCTTGGGTTGTGTACTTGGATCGCCGCGATTCTTGCGATCTCGAACAACCTTTTCCCGAAAAGCCCATTCGGCAATCGGGCCCCTTGTGCTAGGGCGCAGTGTCGAGCCAGTGCGTGATGCGGCCGCAGTGCATCACGCCGATGCGGTCGGCCATCGCATGCGCCTCGGCCTCGTTGTGCGTGACCAGGATGGCGGTCTGGCCGGCGCGCTGGAGGATGCCGCGCACCTCCGCGGTCAGGCGTTCGCGCGTGCCGCCGTCGAGGTTGGAGAAAGGTTCGTCGAGCAGCAGCAACGCCGGCGAAGGTGCAAGCGCACGGGCGAGTGCGATGCGCTGCTGCTGGCCGCCCGAGAGTTCGTGCGGATAGCGCTCGCCGGCCTCGGCCAGGCCGACCAGCGCCAGCATCTCGGTCACGCGCGCCTGCTGTGCGGCGCGATTCAGGCGGCGCAGGCCGAAGGCCACGTTCTTCGCGGCCGACAGGTGGGGGAACAGCGCGTACTCCTGGAACATCATCCCCACGCGACGCTGCTCGGGCGGCAGATGTGCCTGGGCGGAAGAGAGCAGCACGTCGTCGAGGCGGATCGTGCCCGCACGCAGCGGCTCGAAGCCCGCGATGGCGCGCAGCACCGTGGTCTTGCCGCAGCCCGAAGGGCCGAACAGGCAGGCGATTTCGCCCGCGACCAGCGAGAGCGAAAAATCGTCGACGACGGTGTGCAGGCCGCGTGGCGTTTCGTACGCGAGCTGGATCGAATCGAGGTGCAGGGGGGAACTCATGCTTTGTCCGGAACGGGTGCCACCGGCGGCGTGCCCAGCTGATTGCGCGCCAGCAGCACCACCGGCAGCAGGCCGGCCATCACGATGGCGAGCGCCGCGATCGCGCCCTCTTTGTAAGTGCCGCGCGCGACCTCGGCATAGAGCCATGTGGCCATGGGTGTCGAAGTTGGCGGGCCGCAGCAGCAGCGTGGCCGGCAGCTCTTTCATCGCA
>CAMATD010000405.1 GCA_945860785.1 Variovorax sp. YR752
GCTGCCACGCCTCTCGCCATCGACCTGCCCGATCACTGGACCGGTTCGTTCAAGCTCAAGCAGACGCCGAGCGGCACCTACGTTGGAATGGCGAGCTTGAGCCTCGGCGGCGGCAGCGGTGTGTGCTCGTGATCACCGGGCAACTGTCCTGGGATGCGGCCCTGGAGCGCGCAAAGCTCCGGGCCGGCCACTTCGTCAAGGAGTGGGGCGCGAGGCCGAGGGACTGACCTCGCGCCTCACAAGCTCGTCGGTACGGGCCGGCGCGGCTCAACCGCCTGGCGACACTGTCAGATAGAACGGCGTGAGCGTCCCCGCCACGGGCCGCAGCAGCTTGAGCAATAACGGGCGGCCGTAGCCTTCGCCCGCCAGGCGCTTGAGCAGGTCGGACAGCTGCGCGAGCGGTGTGCCGTCGCAGCCGATCAGGATGTCGCCGCTGCGCAGGCCGTCGCGTGCGGCGGCCGAGCCCGCGATCACCTCGACCACCCGAACGCCGGTGGCGACCGGCCACTCGTTCTCGCGCACCCAGCGCCGCGGCAAGGTGACAGCGGCGCACTGCACGCCCAGTTTTCCGCGGCGCACCGTGCCATGGCGCATCAGCTCTCCCGCCACCCAGCGCGCCGTGTCGATCGCCACCGCGAAGCTCAGGCCCTGCGCCGAGGGGATCACGGCCGTGTTCACGCCGATGACCTGCGTCGCACTGTCCAGCAGGGGGCCGCCCGAGTTGCCGGGGTTGAGCGCTACGTCGGTCTGGATCACGTCCTCGATCATCCGGCCGCCGCGCGACGGCCGGCTGCGACCCAGTGCGCTCACGATGCCGGCGGTGACGGTGAAGTCGAACCCCAGCGGATTGCCGACGGCAACGGCCAACTGGCCCGGTTGAAGGCTTGCCGAACTTCCGAGCGGCAGGAACGCGCCGGGGTGCGACTCGATGCGCAGCACCGCGATGTCGGTCGAGGCATCCAGCCCGACGAGACGGGCGACGCTTTCGGTGCCGTCGGCGAAGGCGGCGCGGATCTCGCTCGCGCCCTCGACCACGTGCGCATTGGTGAGCGAAAAGCCGTCGGGCGTGAAGAGAAATCCGGAGCCGCTGCCCTGCGTGCCGGCGTTGCCGCGCTGCGGCGGTTTTCGGACCTTGATGTGCGCGACTGCGGCGCTGGCGGTGTGGGCCACCTGGGTGACGGTGGCCGAGTAGGAGTCGTGAAGAAAATCGTCGCGTGAGCCCATGGAGCGCCTCTTTCGGTCGGCAGATCCGGAAGAAATGGCGGCGCCTCCCCGGTTTTCAACCCGCCGGCTTCCGGCCGTCGACGCGAGGCGGTCACGGTCTCCGCGATGCAGCCGGTTCCGGCCCCCCAGCGGCTGTCTTCGGTCGCGACGAGGGCTCCCACGAATCCGGCGTGCTCGCCACCAGCGACTTGAAGTCCTTCCAGGTCCTGGCGTCAGGCACGGTGCGCCCGCCGACCACCACGACCTTCGCATACGCCACCATGCGTTCGCGCAGGTAGCGCCGGTTGGATTCGGGCCAGGTCTCGATCGAGTGCGGCCCGCGCGCCAGCACGATCTCCTTCACGCCGCGGATGCGGTTGTAGGCCGCCACGGTGCCCTCGAGCGTTTCGGCGCGGTCCCACAGGCCCTTGCCGAAGAAGGCGGCGGGCCACCGGTCCATGCCCGCGAGCGTGGCCGAGTTGGGATAGAACACAATGTGGTGGTCTGCCGCCATGCCGCCCAGGAACAGGTTGCGGTCGGCGAGGTCGGGCGAGTCGCCCACGTAGCCCGCGCCGCTCGCGAAGGACGACAGCAGGATCGCGCCGCGGATGTTCCGCCAGCCCTTGGGCGGCGTGCAGTTGGGCACGGGCATGTCGAAGGTGCAGGCGGCCACGTAGTTGCTCGTCATGGCCCAGGCGGTCGACATCGAGCCGCGCGAATAGCCGCCGAGCACCAGCGGTATCTCGTTCGCCTTCATGCCCGCCAGCAGGCGGCCCTTGGCGCTGGGGCCTTCGAGCAACTCGCCGGAGGGCGTGAGGATGCGCAGGCCGCGGCCGTCTTCCAGCTGCGTGAGCACGCGGAACACGCCTTCGCCTTGCTCCAGCGTGTTGGTGTCGCTGAAGCCGCCCGACAGGCCCTCGCCGCGCCGGTCGTAGGCCAGCACGTCGAAGCCTGCCTAGTGCAGCGCATGGAGGTTCTCGCGCCACCAGCGCTGGCCCATGGTCTCGATGGTCTTGTTGGGAAAGCTGATGGGAATGGTCTTGCCGGTCTTCTCGTCGATCCGGTAGGAGGCCTCGTCGGGATGCTGGATGGCCGTGAGCTGCCCGCCGCCGCCCGGCGCCATGACCGCGAGGGCGCGCACCTTGCCGCCGTGCCCGTTGTCCACACCGGCGCCTTCCATGTACCAGCCGCGCAGCTTGATCAGGCCGGTCATCTTCAGGTCGATGCGCTCGAAGGCGTCGTGCGGCACGGTGAATTCGACCGTGTAGGTCTGGCGTTCGGCGTCGGCGATGCCCTCGCGGTAGGGCGCCTTCGCGAAGAAGGCGAGGCGGCGGATCTGCCGCAGGTCGACCTGGCTGTCGGGGTCGATCTTGCCGGACGGATCGACCACGCCCGTCGAGCGCGTGGCGCGCTCCTTGTTGGGAGGCAGCCAGCGCTGCATCTGGGCGTCGATGCGCTTGAAGCAGGCCGGGTCTTCCTTGCAGGCCTGCCAGCGGGCCTTGAGCTTGCCGTCGGTGAATTCGCTGACGTGATAGTCGCCGCCGGCATAGTCCGCGGGCGTGGGGTTGGCCGTCATCAGCACCGGTACGCACTCCTTGCCACCGGCGCCTTTGGGCCCCTGGGGCAACAGGTAGCCGCTCATCATGGCATTGCGGTCGGTGCCGACCCAGGCGCTGCAGTCGGTGGGCGGTGGCTTGCTGTTGGCCGCCTGCCGCTGCGCTTCGGTGGAGCCGGCGCACCCGGCCAACGTCACCACGGCACCGACGCCGAGCAGAACTCCGTGCTTGCGAAGCATCCGGAAAGTGACCGTTCTCGCGCGTGCTGCCTTGTTCGTCATGAATCGATTTGCTCCTGCTCGGAATATTAAGAGGAGATCTTGCAGAAACGGTGAGTGATATCGGGGGCGCCGAAGCCGCTTCATGGCGCAAGAGCTCTCCTACTTGAGACGCGGGCGCTTCGATCGCGTTCAAGGCGCTCCTGGTCAGGTCGCGCCGGCCGGCGCGACCATGCGCTGCAGCAGCGGTTGCCGCGCCAGCACCGCGTCGCGCGGGCCGGCATCGAGCACATGGCCGGCCTCCATCACGATCACGGTGTCGAAGCGGTCGAGCAGGCTCAGGCGGTGGATCGACGCGATCACGCAGGCGCGCGGAAAGGCGTTGGCGATGCGCTCCAGTACGCGGGCCTCGGTGGCGGCGTCGAGCGCGCTGGTCGGCTCGTCGAGCAGCAGCCGCGAGCACGCCGCGAGCACGCCGCGTGCGAGGCACAGGCGCTGGCGCTGGCCGCCCGAGAGGTTGAAGCCGCGCTCCGACACGGCCGTGTCGAGGTCGCCGTGCGTGGCCTTCAGCACTTCGTCGAAGGTGCTGGTGTGCAACGCCGCGAGCAGCAACGCGTCGCTGCATGGCTGGCCGAAGGCAAGGTTCTCGCGCACGCTGGCTTCGAACAGCTCGGTCTCCTGCGGGATCAGCGTGGCGAGCCGGCGCAGCTGTGGCCAGTCGACAGGCTGGCCGTCGAGGGCGAGCGTGCCGCCGTGCGGTGCATAGAGGCCGGCCAGCACGCGCAGCAGCGTGCTCTTGCCGCCGCCGCTGGGGCCGACGAGCGCCACGCGTTCGCCGCGGCGCAGTGCCAGCGCCACGTCGTGCAGGCCGCTGCGCGCGGGTTCGCCGGCCGATCCGTTGGGGGGGGGCGTGCCGCGCGGCGCATAGTTCCACTGCAGGGCCTCGATGTTCAACAGTGTCCACGCCGCATCGGCGTCGATGCGC
>CAMATD010000406.1 GCA_945860785.1 Variovorax sp. YR752
GAAGATCTCGAAAGACGTCAAGACCATCACGCTGTCGTACACCTTCTTCGAGGTGGGCGGCAAGACGCCGCCGGCGCCGGTGGCTGCTGTTTCGAACACCGCCAATGAGCCGCGCTCGTGACCTTGCCCGGCAGGAAGGCCTCGTTGTGGGACACCGTCAAGGCGGTCGGCTCGTCGTTCTTCGGCGTCCGCAAGAACAGCGCCTACCAGGAAGACCTGGGCAAGCTGAATCCGTTGCACGTCATTGCGGTGGCGTTCGTCGCAGTGATCCTCTTCGTCGTCGGGCTGGTGCTGCTGGTGCGGCATGTGGTTGCCACGGCCTGACGAAAACCCACGACAAGCAGAATCCATTGAATCGAGAGAAGAAAGAAAGCCAGGAGCTGATATGACTTCAACCACCCACGGCACCACGCCCTACTACTTCGTGCCAGGACCATCGGCCTATCCGGTCATGGCCGCGACCGGCCTGTTCTTCGTGATCCTCGGTGCCGCGCAATGGATCAACGGCCACGAGTGGGGCGCCTGGTCGCTGCTGGCCGGCATGCTCGGCTGGCTCGGCACGCTCTTCGTGTGGTTCCGTACCGCCATCGGCGAAAGCGAAGGCGGCCAGTACGGCCACAAGGTCGACCTCTCGTTCCGCTGGAGCATGAGCTGGTTCATCTTCTCCGAAGTGATGTTCTTCGGCGCCTTCTTCACCGCGCTGTGGTGGGCCCGCACCCACTCGCTGCCGGCGCTCGGCAGCCTGGACAACGCGATTCTCTGGCCCGACTTCAAGGCCGTGTGGCCGAGCGTCGCCGCCGGTGCGACCGCCTCGCCCGCCGACATCGTCGAACCCTTCCAGACCGTGGGCCCGTTCTGGCTGCCCACGATCAACACCGCGCTGCTGCTCAGCTCGGGCGTGACGCTCACCATTGCCCACCACGCGCTGCGTGCCGGCCATCGTGCGCAGACCATCCGCTTCATGTGGCTCACCGTGCTGCTTGGCGTCACCTTCCTGGGCGTGCAGGGCTACGAGTACCACCACCTGTACACCGAACTGAACCTGAAGCTCAGCTCGGGCACCTACGGCTCGACCTTCTTCATGCTGACCGGCTTCCACGGCCTGCACGTGTTCATCGGCATGCTGATGCTGCTGTTCATCACCCTGCGCCTGCAGAAGGGCCACTTCACGCCCGAGCGCCATTTCGGCTTCGAAGGCGCAGCCTGGTACTGGCACTTCGTGGACGTGGTGTGGCTGGGCCTCTACATGCTGGTCTACTGGCTTTGACAGACCCTAGCGGCATTCAAGAAAAAAGGCGCCGTAAGGCGCCTTTTTCATGGTTCTCGTGGAACGAGCACCATCTACTTGCCGAGCGGGAGCCCGGTGGGCTGGATGTAGCCGAGTTTCCAGGCGAGCAGCATGCAGAGGAACAAAAACACCGAGAGGCCGATCCGAAAGGTGAGGGCGCGCGCCATGCTGCCGCTCTTGGCGCGCCCATTGCGCCCGTCCTTCAACATGAAGTACAGCGCAAATTTGAGGCTCGCGAAGATGCCCAGGAACACCAGGGCGACGAAATATTTCATGACCCGCATTATCGGCCGCACGCCCCGTCCTCTCCAGTGACTCCTGAACCCCTGAACACCGAAGCGCCGCGCCCCCGTGGCAGTGCTGGCCGCTTCTGGCTCATCACCATCGCGGCCATCCTGACGGTGGCCGCCACCGTCTCGCTGGGCCGCTGGCAGCTGTCGCGCGCCGCGCAGAAAGAAGCGCTGCAGGCCAGCATCGATGCCCAGAAGCAGAAGCCGGCCCTCGACCAGGCCGAGTTCCTGGCACTCGAGAAGGCGACCGACTCGCTGCACCGGCCGGTGCGCCTGCGCGGCCTCTGGCTCACGCCGCAGACGGTCTACCTGGACAACCGCCAGATGCATGGCGTGCCGGGCTTCTATGTGCTGACGCCCTTTGCCCTTGAAGGCACCGAGCAGACGGTGATGATTCAGCGCGGCTGGGTGCAGCGCAATTTCGTCGATCGCACGCAGCTGGGCGCGGTCGAAACGCCGGCCGGCATCGTCGAGGTCACGGGCCTGATCGAGCCGCCGCCGAGCCACCTGTTCGAACTGGGCACGCCCGCGGCGGCCGCATCGGCGCCTGCCACGACCGCATCCGAGACTGCATCCGAGGCCGCCCCGGTACCGGCCGCCGAGGGGTCTTCCCCCATCCGGCAAAATCTCAACTTGGAGGCATTCCGTGCCGAGACCAAGTTGCCGCTGCGAACCGATGTGTCGCTGCAGCAGACCGGGCCGGCCTCCGAGGGCCTGCAACGCGACTGGCCGGCCCCGGCGCTGGGCTTGGAGAGGCACTACGGTTATGCATTCCAGTGGTTCGGCCTCTCGGCCCTCGTCGTCATCCTCTATGTCTGGTTCCAATTCATCACCCCCTTCCGCCGCTCGAGGCGCCGCGCACGCAATGGCCGCTTCTGACGAGCCGCTGGGCCTGACAGTGCATTCGATGCCGTCGCCCAACCAGGCGCTCGACGGCGCCGAAGGCCGGCGCACGGCCGTCGGGCGCTGGAAGATGATCGCCGTCATGCTGATGTGCGCGGCACCGGTGATCGCCTCGTACTTCACCTATTACGTGGTGCGGCCCGAAGGCCGCAGCGTCTACGGCGAGCTGATTGATCCGCAGCACCCGCTGCCCGCGCTGACGGCCACCGACCGCAACGGCGCACCGGTCGACATCGCCACGCTCAAGGGCCAGTGGCTGCTGGTCGCGGTGGCCGATGCGGCCTGCGATGCGCTGTGCGAGCAGCAACTCTACCTGCAGCGGCAACTGCGCGAAAGCCTGGGCCGCGAAAAAGACCGGATGGACCGCGTCTGGCTCGTGAGCGACGCCGCACCGGTGCCGGAGCGCCTGAACAACGGCCTGCACGGTGCGACCGTGCTGCGCGTGCCGGCAGAACAGCTGGCCAGGTGGCTCGCACCCGTCTCGGGTCACACCCTGGCGGAGCACCTCTACGTGGTCGATCCGATGGGCAACTGGATGATGCGTTTCCCGGCCCGCATGGACGCCGCGGGCGCGAGCCGCGCCAAGCGCGACATCGACCGCCTGCTGTGCGCCTCGTCGTCGTGGGACGAACCCGGCCGCTGACTTGCCCATGATGGACACGAGCTCCCTGTACGACCTCACACCGATCGCCTGGCTGATGGCGGCCGGCGTGCTGATCGCGCTCGGACCGCTGGTCTGGGTGTGGCGCCGCAACGCGGGTTCCGGCCCGGCGTGGCGGCTGCATGCGCTGACCGTGCTCACGCTGTTCCTCACCTTCGACCTCACGCTGTTCGGCGCCTTCACCCGGCTCACTGATTCGGGCCTTGGTTGCCCCGACTGGCCCGGCTGCTACGGCAACGCCAGCCCGACCGGCGCGCGCCACGAGATCGCGATGGCGCAGTCGGCCCAGCCAACCGGGCCGGTCACGCACAGCAAGGCCTGGGTCGAGATGGTTCACCGCTACCTCGCAACGGGCGTGGGCGTGCTGATCCTCGTGCTGGCGGGCGCGACCTGGATCGTTCGGCGGCGGCAGCAGCGCTTGCCTGTGTCGCCGGCCGATGGCGACCACGCCACGCTCAGCGCATGGTGGCCCGCCGCGACACTGGTCTGGGTCTGCCTGCAGGGCGCCTTCGGCGCGATGACCGTCACCTGGAAGCTCTTCCCCGCGATCGTCACGATGCACTTGCTGGGCGCCATCGTGCTGCTCGCGCTGCTGTGCATCCAGGCGGTCCGCTATCGGCAGGCTGCCGCAGACCGTTTGCCGACCCCGGTGTCGCCGGCCTTGCGCAACGGGCTGATCGCGACCTCCGTGCTGCTCGTACTGCAGATCGCGCTGGGCGGCTGGGTCAGCACGAACTACGCGGTGCTGGCCTGCACCCAGTTCCCGACCTGCCAGGACAGCTGGTGGCCAGCGATGAATTTTGCGCAGGGCTTCGA
>CAMATD010000407.1 GCA_945860785.1 Variovorax sp. YR752
GTTCGATGTCCGGGTAGATGTTGCGGAAGAGTTCGAGCCGGGGCATCAGGAACTGGCGGCTGAAGGTCGGCGTGACGGCGATGCGCAGACGCGTCGCACGCTGTGCCGCATTGCTGCCCGGCGTGGCCTGCAACGCCGCGAGGCCGGTGCGCACGTTCGCGAGGTAGGCCGCGCCGTCGGCCGTCAGGCTGAAGTCGCTGCGGCCGAAGAGCTTGAAGCCCACATGCGACTCGAGCTGCCGGATGCGGTGGCTCACCGCGCTGGGCGTCACGCACAGCTCGTCCGCCGCGCGGCCCGCGTGCCGCAGCCGCGCCACGGCCTCGAAGGTCAGCAGGCACTGGATGGGCGGGATGTGCTGGAGGGTCATGGGGTTCTACCCTCTTCTGATCGCTGGGTGCTTTTGTTCACGGCGCATTTGTTCGGGGTGCGTGCACAGGACACCGGGTACTCCCCGCAGCGAAATAAAGGAGGAGCGAAGCGGGGGACATTCGCGGAGGGGAGTACCCGGTGTCCTGTGCACGAGAGGCGCGGCTGTCGTGCTAGCCGATCAACCAGTGCTCTGAGCGATCACGCCGGCGGTGTGCTCTGCGCAGCGAAATAAAGGAGGAGGCATGCGGCCCTAGGCCGCGCCGGGGGACATGCGCGGAGCAGAGCACACCGTCGGCGTGAGCGCGCCCTGAACAAAGCGCTAAACGCACAACGCGACGAATCGAAAACCCAAGACCCACCCTAGTCCTCGAAGAAGCTGACGGGCAACCCAGGCGTATCGACGCGCGTCGAAATCACCGTACCCGATGCCGGACGCTGTTCGATCTCTGCGGCGGGCCGACCCTTGCGGCCGCTGGTGACGAACAGCGATCTTCAGATCGTCGCCGCCGAAGCAGGGCATGGTCGGGCACTGAACGGGAACAGGAACGGAGGCCACGATCTCGCCCGAAGGCGCGAAGCGCAGCAGCTGGGCGCCTTCGAACATCGCAACCCAGTAGTGGCCTTGCGCGTCGATGGTGGCCCCGTCGGGTCGGCCCTGGTAACCCAGCGGCGCCTCGGTCGTCCAGCCCTCGGGCTTGACCTCGAACTGGTGGAACACGCGGGCATGCGAGAGCGAGTTGGCCTCGGCGTCCCAGTCCCAGGCGCACACCACGTGCGCGGCGGTGTCGGCCCAGTAGAGGGTGCGGGCATCGGGCGAAAACGCGAGCCCGTTGGCGGTGGTGGACTCATTGGCCATCTGCGTCAGCGTGGGCGCGATGTCGGTGTCAGGGCGCGCATCGAAACAGTAGAGCGCGGCATTGGCCCGATCCTTCGCCTCGTTGAGCGAGCCACCCCAGAAGCGGCCCAGCACATCGCATTTGCCGTCGTTGAAACGCATGGTGCGAACGTCGTGCTCGACACGCGCCATCGCGACCAGCTCGCCGCCCCATTCGCGCGCCCGGTAGATGCCGTCGCGCAGCGCGATCACGAGGCCGCCGCTGCGGGCCGGCGCCGTGCAACCGGGTTCGGTGGGCAACGGCCATCGCTCGACCGTGGCGGCGGAGGTGCCGATGTCGCCGCGCGTGCGCAGCACGGCGCGGCCGGGAATGTCGAGCCAGTAGAGCGAGCGTTCTTCAGGGTGCCAGAACGGGGACTCGCCGAGCTCGCAGAGGCTGTTGTCGATGGAGGTCCACATGGTGCGTGGATTGTGCCCCCGGCCATCGAAGCGGCGGGCAAAAAAAGCCCGCTGGCGCCGAGGCGCTCGCGGGCTGAACATCCAAAGGAGACTCTCGCTTGAAAAACTCGTTACGAAGATTTGTTGTTGTAAAAAAGGATGGTGGTCATCCGGCTGCAGAGCCCCGGAGGGCCCCGCAGTGGCAGATCAACGGTTGTAGGCGGTTTCGCCGTGGGCCGAGATGTCGAGGCCTTCGCGCTCTTCTTCTTCCGACACACGCAGACCGATGGTCAAGTCGGCGATCTTGAAGGCGATGAACGCGACCACGCCCGACCAGACGATCGTCAGCAGCACGCCCTTCAGCTGGATCCAGACCTGGGCACCGATGCCGTTGGACACGACGCTGGCCGTGACCCAGTCGCCCACGAGGCCGGGGCCGCCCAGGGCCTGGGTGTTGAACACGCCGGTGAGCAGCGCGACGACGATACCGCCGACACCGTGCACGCCGAACACGTCGAGCGAGTCGTCCGCGCCGAGCAGCTTCTTGAGACCGTTGACGCCCCAGAGGCAGGCGAAGCCGGCGACGAAGCCGATCACGAGGGCGCCCATCAGGCCGACGTTGCCGGCGGCCGGGGTGATGGCCACGAGGCCTGCAACGGCGCCCGAGGCGGCACCCAGCATCGAGGCCTTGCCGCGCATCAGCGCTTCACCGATGCACCATGCGAGCACCGCAGCGGCCGTGGCCGAGAAGGTGTTCATGAAGGCGAGCACGGCGCTGGTGCCGGCTTCGAGGGCCGAACCTGCGTTGAAGCCGAACCAGCCGACCCACAGCAGCGAAACGCCGACCATGGTGAGCGAGTGCGGCGTGAAGGCTTCCTTGCCGTAGCCGATGCGCTTGCCGATCACGAAGGCACCCACGAGGCCGGCAACGGCTGCGTTGATGTGCACCACGGTGCCGCCTGCGAAGTCGAGCGCGCCCCATTGCCAGATCAGGCCGGCCTTGGCGTTGGTGGCGTCCACCACGTTGGCTGCCGTGTAGGCGTCAGGACCCATCCAGAACCAGACCATGTGGGCCAGCGGCGCATAGCTGAAGGTGAACCAGATCACCATGAACAGCAGCACGACCGAGAACTTGGCGCGCTCCGCGAAGGCACCGACGATCAGGCAGCAGGTGATGCCGGCGAAGGTGGCCTGGAAGGCGGCGAACAGCAGCTCGGGGATGTGGACGCCCTTGCTGAAGGTGGCGCCGGGTGCGAACACGCCGGTAGCCGGATCGAAGATCCCCTTCATGAAGAGCCGGTCGAATCCGCCGAAGAAGGCATTCCCCTCGGTGAACGCGAGGCTGTAGCCGTAGATGAGCCACAGCACCACGATCAGCGAGAAGGTGACCATCACCTGCATCAGCACCGACAGCATGTTCTTGCTGCGCACGAGGCCGCCGTAGAACAGGGCCAGGCCCGGGATGGTCATCATGATGACGAGCAGCGTGGACAGCATCCTCCAGCTGGTGTCGCCCTTGTTGAAGGACGGCGCGGGGGCTGCTGCAGGTGCAGCTTCGGCCGCAGCGGGAGCGGCCGCAGGGGCTGCGGCGGCGGCCGGCGCGGAAGCGGCCGGTGCTTCGGCAGGGGCCGCGGGCGTCTGGGCGAAGCCGGCCGTACCGGCGGCGAGAACGCTCAAACCGAGCGCAAGAGAGACAAGCAGTTTTTTCATAGTCGTTGTTCTTTCGGGCCTGGACTCGATCAGAGGGCTTCGCGGCCCGTTTCACCGGTGCGGATGCGTACGACCTACTCGAGGTTGTAGACAAAGATTTTTCCGTCGCCGATCTTGCCGGTGCGTGCGGCACCTTCGACGGCTTCGATTACGCGATCGACGAGGTCGTCGGAGACGGCCGCTTCGATCTTGACCTTCGGCAGGAAGTCGACCACGTACTCCGCGCCGCGGTAGAGCTCGGTGTGGCCTTTCTGGCGACCGAAACCCTTGACCTCCGTAACGGTGATCCCCTGCACGCCGATGGCCGACAGTGCTTCACGCACTTCGTCGAGCTTGAACGGTTTGATGATGGCTGTGACCAGCTTCATGAGCTTCTCCTTTGGATGGAAATGGAATGGTGCAGCAGCTTGGGCCGCACCTCGTTGTTTTATTTACAGCGTCTTCGTCAGCGTGAGGATGAAGCGCGCCTTGTTCGGCGAGTAGGTCGTCTGGCCGAAGGTGCCGAAGCCGAGATCGACGCCCGGGTTGGCCACTGCGACGTACGAGCTCTTCTTGTTGGCGCCCTGCACCGAACCGGTCAGCGA
>CAMATD010000408.1 GCA_945860785.1 Variovorax sp. YR752
TTCTTGCCCGCCTTCTGCTTCTCGAGCAGCTTCTTCTTGCGGGTGATGTCGCCGCCGTAGCACTTGGCCAGCACGTTCTTGCGGAGGGCCTTGATTGTCTCACGCGCAATGATGTTGACCCCGATGGCCGCCTGGATCGCCACGTCGAACATCTGGCGCGAAATGATCTCGCGCATCTTCGACACCACCGCTCGGCCGCGGTACTGCGACTGGCTGCGGTGCACGATGATGGACAGCGCATCGACCTTCTCGCCGTTGAGCAGGATGTCGACCTTGACCACGTCCGACGCACGATATTCCTTGAACTCGTAGTCCATCGAGGCATAGCCCCGGCTGACCGACTTCAGCTTGTCGAAGAAATCGAGCACGATCTCGCCGAGCGGCATCTCGTAGGTCAGCATGACTTGGCGGCCGTGGTAGGCCATGTTCATCTGCACGCCGCGCTTCTGGTTGGCCAGCGTCATGACGGCGCCGACGTATTCCTGCGGCATATAGAGATGCACGGTGACGATCGGCTCGCGGATCTCGCTCATCTTGCCGACGTCGGGCATCTTGGACGGGTTCTCGACCATGATCACTTCGCCGTCGTTGCGCACCACCTGGTAGACCACGCTCGGCGCGGTCGTGATCAGGTCCTGGTCGAACTCGCGCTCCAGCCGCTCCTGCACGATCTCCATGTGCAGCAGGCCGAGGAAGCCGCAGCGGAAGCCGAAGCCGAGCGCTTGGCTCACCTCGGGCTCGTAGCGCAGCGACGAATCGTTGAGCTTGAGCTTTTCCAGTGCGTCGCGCAGCGAGTCGTACTCGCTGGCTTCGGTCGGGTACAGACCGGCAAACACCTGCGGCTGGATTTCCTTGAAGCCCGGCAGCGCCTCGGTCGAGGTGGCGGCCGCGCCGCCCGTGCCCGGCTTGATCAGCGTCACGGTGTCGCCGACCTTGGCGGCCTGCAGTTCCTTGATGCCCGCGATGATGTAGCCCACCTCGCCCGCTTCGAGCGAAGCGCGCGCTTCGGTGGCCGGCGTGAAGACACCGACGTTGTCGGCGTTGTACATGGCGCCGGACGCCATCATCTTGATGCGCTCGCCCTTCACCAGCCGGCCGTCCACCACGCGGACCAACATGACGACGCCGACGTAGGCATCGAACCAGCTGTCGACGATCATCGCGCGCAGCGGGCCGTCGGGATTGCCGCGCGGCGCAGGCATCTTGTGGACGACGGCTTCGAGGATCTCGTCGATGCCCATGCCCGTCTTGGCGGAACACGGAATCGCGTCGGTCGCGTCGATGCCGATCACGTCTTCGATTTCGGTGCGTGCGTTGTCGGGATCGGCGTTCGGCAAATCCATCTTGTTGAGCACAGGCACCACTTCAACGCCGAGGTCGAGTGCGGTGTAGCAGTTGGCCACCGTCTGCGCTTCGACGCCTTGCGATGCATCGACGACGAGCAGCGCGCCTTCGCAGGCCGACAACGAACGACTCACTTCATAAGAGAAGTCGACATGGCCCGGTGTGTCGATCAGATTGAGGTTGTAGACCTGTCCGTCGAGTGCCTTGTAGTGCAGCGCAGCGGTCTGTGCCTTGATGGTTATCCCACGCTCTTTTTCGATGTCCATCGAGTCGAGCACCTGCGCTTCCATCTCGCGTTCTGCGAGGCCGCCGCAACGTTGGATCAAACGGTCTGCGAGCGTCGACTTGCCGTGATCGATGTGCGCAATGATCGAAAAATTTCTGATGTGATTCATCAACGGGAACGCTTAAGTACTTGAATTGGCTCGTGCGCAGCGGTGAGCAGGCAAGAAAAAAGGGCGCGTCTTCTGGAGACGCGCCCTGAACCAACAAGCAATGGCAACTGCAGTAGTTGGAACTTCATTGTAGGCAAAAAGGGAAGCACGTACATCCGGGAACAGGGTCCAAAGGGCTCGTTGCAGGTCCACAACATCAAAGATATAAATAGGTTATCAACAGGATCGGTGGAGCAGTCACTGAACAATTTGTGGGCGATCTGTGGAGCACCGGTGGACTGCTGTCTGACATCTCGCATCGTGAAGGTCGTTGCACTCCTTATGCGCTGACTGGCTGTCGAGAGTGCCCTATTCTACCGAAAACCGTCCTTAGCCTGTTCAAAAGTTAGTGATCGCCAACAAATTCCGTTGGTTTGGCCGCTCCAAATTTTTTTGAAGGCCGGCGCCGGAACGTCGTAAACACCTCAAAAAAACGGCCCCAAACCCGACTGCGGGGTGGGGCCACTTGACGGCAGCGCCAGATCAGCGTGCGGGACGGATCAGGGCGTACTGTGCCCAATCGCCGCGACGGAACAGCACGCTGAGCGCCTTGCTCTTGTCTGCCTTGGCAATCGCGGACTCGAATTCCCGGGTGTTGGCCACCTCGACATTGGCCACGGCCAGGATGAGGTCCCCTTCGCGCAGGCCCGCGCGCGCAGCCGCGTCGCTGGCGGTGTCGACCTTCACGCCGCCCTTGAGTTTGAGCTCCTTCTTCTGCGCGTCGTTGAGATCGCTCACGGCAAGGCCGAGCGACTTGGCGGCGGCGGAAGCCGATGGTTTCGGTGCCGACTCGTCGCGGTCGGATGCGCGCTTGGCTGGCTTGTCGGGTTCGACCTCGGCAATGGCCACGCTCAGGTCGCGCGAGTTGCCGCGACGGAACACGGTGAGCGTGCTCTTGGTGCCGGGCTTGGTGTTGCCCACTAGGCGCGGCAGGTTGCTCGGCTTCTCGATCGCCTTGCCGTCGAACTTGGTGATGACGTCGCCCGGCTCCACGCCGGCCTTCTCGCCTGGCGATCCGGCTTCGACGCCGCGCACCAGTGCGCCCTGCGCCTTGCCCAGGCCGATCGCTTCGGCCACGTCCTTGGTGACCTGGTCGATCTGCACGCCGATGCGGCCGCGGGAGACGCGTCCCGACGTGCGCAACTGCTCGCTCACGCGAATCGCCTCGTCGATCGGGATCGAGAACGAGATGCCCATGAAGCCACCCGAGCGCGAGTAGATCTGGCTGTTGATGCCCACCACTTCACCGCGCATGTTGATCAGCGGGCCGCCCGAGTTGCCGGGATTGATGGCCACGTCGGTCTGGATGAATGGCAGGTATTCGCCGGTGTCGCGCTGCTTGGCGCTCACGATGCCGGCCGTGACGGTGTTCTCGAGGCCGAAGGGCGAACCGATGGCCATCACCCATTCGCCGACGCGCAGCTTGGAGATGTCGCCCACCTTCACGGCGGGCAGGCCGGTGGCCTCGATCTTGACGACTGCGACGTCGGTGCGCTTGTCGGCGCCGATGATCTTGGCCTTGAACTCGCGCTTGTCGGGCAACGTGACCAGCACCTCGGAGGCGTCTTCCACCACGTGCGCGTTGGTCATGACGTAGCCATCGGCCGTCAGGATGAAGCCGGAGCCGACACTGCGCGGGCGCTCTTCCTCTTGCGGCTGCTGCGGCCGGTTGGGACGCGGCCCCTGGCGCGGCGTGCCCGGAAGCGGCTGTCCGAAGAAGCGACGGAAGAATTCCTGCATCTCCTCGTCCATCTCGCCGTTGCCGCTGCGCTGCGCGACCTTCTCGACGATACGGATGTTGACCACCGAGGGGCCGACCTGGTCGACCAAGTCGGTGAAATCGGGCAGCGTGCGCGTCTGCGTATGGATGGACTCGACCGGCAGGAAAGTGGCCCCGGCTGTCAGTGCGAGCGCGAAAGCCAGCACACCGGAACGAAGCTTGTGTCCCTCGACTTTGAACATCATCGGTTTTCTTTCAAAAGAACAGAGAGCGGCTAAAATAACAAAGGCTATGAGTCGGCGATGCTTGCTTGGTTCAGCGCCATCGCGCCTCGACGGTCGTCAGTCAGCGTGTGCGTGAAGGCTCTGGGCGAATGCATTGAGCGTCTGCTGCGGCACCTCGCCCACTGCGGTCAGCCACCAGTCGCT
>CAMATD010000409.1 GCA_945860785.1 Variovorax sp. YR752
GGCGGGATCGGCCGCGGCGGGCATCGTCGCGGTGAAGGCCAGTGCCGGCAGGATCAGGAGAGAGAGGCGCTTCATCCGGCAGATTCCTTCAGTTGCGTGGCCCGGGCCACATGCGTTTCAAAAGACCGTCGCGGTCGATCCAGTGGTGCTTGAGCGCTGCCGCCACGTGCAGCAGTGCGACAGCTGCCAGCGTGAAGGCACTGCCCTTGTGCAGCGGCTTGAGTATGGCTTCGGCGAAATCCTTGTCGACCGGCACGAAATCGGGCAGCGGCAGCACACCGAACCACACGACCGGAATGCCCAGTGCCGAGGTGTAGGCCCAGCCGAACAGCGGTACCGCGGAGAACAGCAGGTACATCAGCGTGTGGCTGACCCGGTAGCCCGCCAATTGCCAGCGCGGCATGACGGCCAGCACGCGTGGCGGTATCGCGGGCGGGCGGTGGCTGAGCCGCCACAGCAGCCGCAGCGCCGACAGCACAAGGATCGTGACGCCCGCCCATTTGTGCCAGTTGTAGAGCTTGATGCGCTGCGGCGAGAAGGGCAGCCCCGTCATGTAGAGCCCCACGCCGAGCGAGCCGACGATCATGGCCGCGAGCAGCCAGTGCAGCACGATCGCGACCCCGCCATAGCGCAAGCTGCGCGAATCGGCGGCAATGGGGTGAAGGGGTGTGTCGGCGGACATCGGGGGCAGGACCTGCGGCCTGTGCGCGGAGCATATCTCGGAAGCGATGACACTTTGCACAGCCCGTGCCAGCACGAGCCGCCGCCCAGTCAGGTCTGTTGTGGCCGCTGCTGGGCCCGCAGCAGCACGCCGCGCAGCTCGTCCGGCTGCACCGGCTTGCGCAGCGCATGCCAGCCGCGCTCCGTGGCGAGCCGCTGGGTGGCTTCGTTGATGTCGGCCGAGATCAGCGCGATGGTGAGCGAAGGCTTCTGCCGCTGCAGCCGTTCCGCCAGCGCGATGCCGTCGAGCGCGCCCGGCAGCCGGATGTCGCACAGCGCCGCGTCGAGCGCGTGCAGATCCGCCAGCGCCAGCGCCTCGGCCGCGCTGGCGTAGACGCGCGGCTCCACCTCCCATGGCCGCAACAGCGCGAACAGGCTGTCGGCCACCACCGCGTTGTCTTCCACCACCAGCACGGCGAGCCCGGGGCGCAGCGTGGACGTCGCATCGGGGTTGGCCTGCGGCGTGGGTGCGGACTGCGTCGCTGCCGTCCCATAGCCCAGGGCCGCGGGCAGCTCGAAGCTGAACACCGAGCCCCGGCCCAGCGCCGAGCGCAGCGCCACCTGGATGCCCAGCTGCGCCGCCAGCCGCCGCACGATCGCCAGGCCCAGGCCGTGCCCGTGCTGCAGGTTGCGCTCGGCATTCCCGATCTGCTCGAAGTCGTTGAACACCCGCTCCTGCGATTCCGCCGCGATGCCGATGCCGTTGTCGCGCACCTCGACGCGCCAGGCCCGTTCGGTGCCACGGCGCCACGCCCGCACCGCCAGCAGCACGCGGCCGCGCGGCGTGAACTTCACGGTGTTGTCGACCAGGTTGGCCAGCACGCGCCGCAGCGACACCGCGTCGGTCCAGGCGACGGCCCCGGCCGGGCAGCGCACCATCACGCGGCCATTGCCGGCCTGGCGTGCCAGGTCCTGCAGCAGCGGCGCCAGCGCCACCGCCACGGGCCGCAGCGGATCGACAGCCGCCTCGATGCGGCCGATTTCGAGCAACTGGTTGGTCAGGCCCTCCAGCGCCTGCTGTGCGCGGGCCAGCGATGTCACGGTGTGCTGCACGGCCGGGGTGTCCGCGCCGTTGTTCAGCTGCTGGCGCAGCACCTCGGCCTGCAGGCCGATGGCCATCACCGGCTGGCGCAGGTCGTGGTTGGCGGCCGAGAAGAAGCGCAGCCGCTCCGTCTGCGCCTGCTCGGAGGCACGCAGGCCGGCCAGCGCCTGTTCGCGCAGCGTGCGCTCGTTGAGACGCAGGCCGATGTTTTCCTCGAGCTGGCGCGAGCGTTCGGCCACCAGCTTCCACATCATCGCGGTCAGGCCGATGCCGATCACCGAGACGGCCATCATCACCGGCGCACTCAGCCAGAGGCCGGTGACGATCACCGGGGCCAGCAGCAGCGTGATCGCCAGCTGCGTGGCCGGCGTGTAGAACGACACCGAGAACGCCGACGACAGCGTCATGCCCATCAGCATCAAGCCGAGCAGCAGTTGCTGGTCGGGCTTGTCCGGGTTGAACAGCAGCAGGCCGGCCAAGCCATGCGCCAGCTCCCAGACGGCGGTGCGCAGCGTGTGCGCGTGCTGGGCCTGGCGCAGGCTCCCGGGCGTGAAGGGATCGGGCAGGCGCTGCGGGAAGAAGCCGCGCATCACCGTCACCCCGGTGATGAGCGCGATCCACAGCAGCGCGCGCGGCAGCGAGTACTGCCAGGCGAAGAGGGCGGCCACGCCGCAGTTCAGCAGGTATTGCACCAGCAGCACCGGGCCGATCGGCCGGATGGAGAGCCGCAGCACCTCGCACTGGATGGCGAAGCGGTCGCTGTGGGCGGCGGCCGGAGCAACCGGGGGTGCGGGGGTGGGATTCATCGGCAAATCGACTATATAGAGAAGACCGTGACGCGGCGACAATGGCGTCCCCTAGTCGGGCTTCCCGATGGCCAACTTTCCGTGAACGATCTCTCTCTTTTCCTGCCTTGCGCCGCCGGCGTCGAGGAATTCCTCGCCCAGGAGGTGCACGCCCTGACCGGCCGCGCCGGGCAAGACCTGCTCACGCTGCGCGGCGGCGTGCGGGTGCGCGCCGACTGGCGCGACGCGCTGAAGCTCAACCTGCACAGCCGGCTCGCGCAGCGCGTGCTGGTCGAGCTGGCCCATGCGCCCTACCGCAACGAGAACGACCTCTACGCCATCGCGAGCGGCGTGGCCTGGGAGATCTGGTTCACCCCGAAGCAGACCTTCAAGATCGAGACCACGGCCCAGCACAGCCCCTTGCAGAGCCTGAACTTCGCCACCCTGCGCATCAAGGACGCGATCGCCGACCGCTTCCGCGCCAAGGCCAACGGCGTGCGCCCCAGCATCGAGACCCAGTGGCCCGACACCCGCGTGTTCGCCCACCTGACCACCGACAGCTGCACGCTCTACATCGACACCTCGGGCGAGCCGCTGTTCAAGCGCGGCTGGCGCCAGGACAAGGGCGATGCCCCGCTGAAGGAAACCCTGGCCGCCGCCATGCTGGCCGCCAGCGGCTGGTGGAACCCCGAGACCGGCGAGGTGGCGGCGGGACAACCGCTGTACGACCCCTGCTGCGGCAGCGGCACCATCGCCATCGAGGCGGCGCAGATCGCGCGCGGCATCGCTGCGGGGTCGCTGCGGCGCTTCGGCTTCGAGAAGCTGCTGCCGTTCCAGGCGCATGTGTGGGACGCGATCAAGAAGGACGCCGAGTCGGCCGTGAAAGCGGGCGAGGTCGCCATCTTCGGATCGGACGTGTCCCACCGCATGGTCGACTTTGCCGAGCGCAACGCGGAGCGCGCCGGCGTGGCCGAGGCCATCGAGTTCCGCGGCGGCGACGCACTGCAGCGCATGCCGCCGGCCGAGGGCGGGGTGATCGTGCTCAACCCGCCGTACGGCGAGCGCATCGAAGTCGGCGGCGTGGCCGGCACGGGCCGCTTCGGCGCCCGCGAATCGGCGCAGACCGAAGAGGGCGACGGTGGCGAGTTCTTCCCGCAGCTGGCCGCCCACTGGAAGAAGAACTATGCCGGCTGGACAGCCTGGGTGCTCACGCCCGACCTGAAGCTGCCCAAGCACATGCGGCTCAAGGAATCGCGCCGTGTGCCGATGTGGAACGGGCCGATCGAGTGCCGGCTGTTCCGCTTCGACATGGTCGCCGGCTCCGCGCGGAAGTAGGCTCGCCGTATAGCTCGTGCGCTGTTCAGGGCGCGATCACGCC
>CAMATD010000410.1 GCA_945860785.1 Variovorax sp. YR752
AGGACATTCCGGCGTTCACGATTCATGATCTGCGGCGCACGGCGTCAACGCTGCTGCACGAGCACGGCTGGCCAGCGGATGTGGTCGAGAAGGCGCTGAACCACACGATCGGCGGTGTGCGCGGGGTGTACAACCGGGCGGAGTACGCGGGGCAGCGGAGGGAAATGCTGGGGTTCTGGGGGGAGTATGTGGACAGGTTGGGGAAGGGGGCCTGATCGGCGGCGTTCGGCGGTCTGCTGTAAACAATGGTCGGTAGTTGGCTGACCGGAACAGACTGGTTGCGGACATTCGCTACGACTTACCCAGTGACGGCTCTTGCCCAGAGCGGGCGTTTTGCCGCGCAAGATTCGAGCGTTCCTCAGGCTCATCGAGCGACCGGCGGCGACGTCCCCCGGCGAGCAGTTCACGTCAGAGCCAACGAGTGACGGCATGCAGCAGGGAGGGCGTACCGGCTAATGCGCAGATTGCGGTGATGGCCACGATTCGAAGGTCGCGCGAGATCAGGGCCCATAGCCTGTCCCGGTCGCGCTTGAAGCTAGCGTAGACGTTCTTCTGCTCGGACATAGGCCCCTCGCGTCAATCGCCAGTTCGTCCTACAAGACGCCGTCGGGTAGGTACGCTAGGCTCATCGGAATAATCCGCGTCGTTCGGAGGCATGTATGCAGGAGGATGGCGACACAAGTTCCAGCTAGGATCGCCTAGACCTTCCGCCGCCCCTGTCGAGACGTGCAAACCACGCGTGGACCTGAAACTGATTCAGCGTTAGCTGCACACGATGACGCAGTTCGCTTTCACGCGAACGATCGACGACGTCGGCCATCTCTCGGACCGCGTACAGGCTGAGATTGGGCCCCTGCGCCCGTTGCCAACGGTCTAGGTCAAGGAACTGTAGAAGGCCAACCTTCGAGAGAGTACGAAGTTCGTGAGCTTTCAACTTCAGGCCCGCGGCTTCGCGGTAAGGCTGTTCGCCACCAATCTGCGCCAGGCTTCGGCGTTCTGAAGCGAGAAACGCATCGAGATCAGCGCGAAGCACGTCGTCAGGAAGCGAGAGGTCGATTCGGACGAACCGGCTCACCATCTGAGGAGAAAAGGCATGGTCGAGCCTTCCAGCGAATGCCCTTGGCCCCGTGGCTGAGCGATCGCCATTCTGTAGTCGAATGCCTCGAGCCCGCACGTCGTCGGGCAGCATCTTCTCGAACGCGTACAGCGCGCCGACGCTCAGCGGATCTATGCCGGTGCGTACGTTCCCAAATTGCAGCGCGTTCCAAATGTCAGGTGCGTATTCCGACGCAACGTGACCGCTGATTCCGAAAAGGTGTGACCGCTGGTTCCGCTGTCGTGACCGTGCGTTCCGAAATAGTCGTGACCGAAATCCGAGGTTGTCGGAATCCACGGTCACGGTAGATCGGAATCTGCAGTCACGATGTCGGAGCGAGTCGTGGATGTGTGGCAAGGACGTTTAACCAGGCGGCTACCCTCCCGTGTTTTCGCGGGGAGCGGGATGCCGACGGAACGGATTGCCATGCACAGGATCAAGGAGCTGTTGCGGCTCAGGTATGAATGCGCCCTGTCGTTCGAGCGTATCGCGCTCGCGCTGAAGGTCTCGAAGGGAGTCGTCGCCAAGTACATCAAGGCGGCGCAGGTCGCTGGAATTGTTGACTGGCCGACGCTGAGCACGCTCGATGATGCGGAGCTGGATCGGCGTCTGAACCTTCGCCACGGTCGCGGCCCGGCACTGCAGCACATCGCGCCCGACTTTGCCCACGTTCATCTTGAGCTCAAGAGGAACGGCGTGACGCTGGCGCTGCTATGGGAGGAGTATCGGCAAGCTCAGGGTGAGACGAGCTACCAGTACTCGCGTTTCTGCGATCTTTATCGCGAGTTCGCTCGCGGGCTCAAGCGCTCGATGCGGCAGACCCATCGGGCTGGCGAACGGCTGTTCGTCGACTTCGCCGGTGATACGGTTCCGATCGTCGATGCGGGCAGCGGCGAGATCTGGCGCGCGCACGTCTTCGTCGCCGTCCTGGGCGCCTCGAACTATACCTACGCCTGTGCCACGGCGGCGGAGGGCCAGCTCGACTGGCTCGGTTCCATCGGTCGGGCGCTCGCTTTCATCGGCGGTGTGCCTGCGTTGATCGTCCCCGACAATCCGCGTGCCCTGGTCGGCGAGGCGAACGCCTACGATCCCAAGCTGCAGCGAACGGTCACCGAGTTCGCCGTTCATTACAGCACCGTGATTCTGCCCGCGCGGCCGTATCGGCCGCAGGATAAGGCGAAGGTTGAAGTGGGCGTGCAGATCGTCCAGCGCTGGATCCTCGCCCGCCTGCGCAATCAGCGCTTCTTCAGTGTGGCGGAGCTCAACGCCGCCATCGCTGAACTGCTGGAGGATCTCAATGCGCGGCCTTTTCGCAAGCTGCCTGGCTGCAGAAGAGAAGCGTTCGAGACGCTCGACCGACCCGCCCTGCGGCCGCTGCCAGCAACGGCATTCCAGCTGGCGCAATGGAAGATGTGCAAGGCCAATATCGACTACCACGTCGAAGTCGACGGGCATTTCTACAGCGTCCCCAACGCACTGGTGCGCCAGCAGATCGAAGTTCGCCTGACGGCAAAGTCTGTCGAGTGCTTCGTGCGCGGAAAGCGCGTCGCCGTTCACTTGCGCAGCAACCACCGGGGCGCGCACACCACCTTGGCCGAACACATGCCAGCCTCGCACCGGGCCCATTCCGAGTGGTCTCCGGGCCGGATGATCAATTGGGCTTTATCGATTGGCCCTCGGACGGGCGATGTGGTTCGCCACCAGCTCGAGTCGCGACCGCATCCGGAACAGGGCTATCGAGCCTGTCTGGGAATCATGCGCATGGCCCGCCAATACGACAAGGACCGCTTGGAGGCGGCCTGCGCTCGTGCTGTCGCCCTGGGCTCGACGAGCTACCGATCGATCGCCTCGATCCTGAAGGCCGGTCTTGACCGCCAGCCACTCCCCGAGCAGTCCCCGCCCGAACTGTCCCTGCCCAGTCACGGCAACGTGCGCGGCAGCACTTACTACCACTGACCCTCGAAAGGACCTTCATGCTTGCTCATCACAGCCTGACTCAACTGAAGCATCTGCGCCTGGACGGCATGGCCCGCGCGTTCGAAGAGCAGATGGCGCAGCCGGGATGCGCCGATCTGTCGTTCGAGGAACGCATCGCGATGATCATCGATCGGGAAGTGTCCTGCCGCGACACCAAGCGGGTGGATCGCCTGCTCAAGTACGCCAGGCTCAAGAACAGCGGGGCTTGCCTGGAGGATGTCGATCACCGCGCAGGACGTGGCCTGGATCGAAAGCTCCTGGCCTCGCTCAGCGGCGCCGACTGGGTTCGCCGTCACCACAACTGCCTCATCACCGGACCGACGGGCAGCGGCAAGACCTGGTTGGCCTGCGCATTGGGCAACTCGGCATGCCGGCAGGGACTGTCCGTCCAGTATGTCCGCTTGCCGCGCTTGTTCGAGGAGCTGCGCATCGCCCACGGCGATGGCAGTTTCGGCAAGCGCCTGGCGGCGCTGGCCAAGACCGATCTCCTGCTCATCGATGATTGGGGGCTGGCGCCACCCTCAGCGAAGGAACGATCCGATCTTCTCGAGGTACTCGACGACCGCGTCGCGGCACGCTCTACGGTCATCACCAGCCAGTTGCCCATCGAGCACTGGCACGACTATCTGGGCGAGCCGACCTTGGCCGACGCAATTCTCGACCGAGTTCTGCATTCGGCCCACAAGCTCGCTTTGACCGGCGAGTCGATGCGCAAGAGCGTCAAATCGTGACCCAGTCCGACCGTCATCGTGACCGACCGCGGTAGAATCTCAGCACCACGCATCCTCACTCGGCTATCGGTCACCATCGCCGGAGTAGTCGGTCACGATCGTCGGAATGCGCA
>CAMATD010000411.1 GCA_945860785.1 Variovorax sp. YR752
ACCCGCGATGAGCTCAAGGCGCGCGACTACATCACGCGTGCGCATGCCGCCGGAAACCCGCGCGCCGGATTCCTTCTCGGCAACATGTACCTGGCCGGCAACCTCGTCGAGCGCGACGGGCCCAAGGGCACGGACATCATGCGCATCGCCGCAGAAACGGGCGATCCGGCGGCGCAGAATGCGATCGGGGCATGGCTCGCCAACGGCACCAACGGCTTCGCCAAGGACGACGACAGCGCGCTCGGCTGGTTCAAGCTGGCAGCCGACCAGAAGCACCCGGCCGCCCTGGGTTGGCTCGGCGCGTTTGCCGAGAGCGGGCGTGCGGGAGTTGCGCAGGACAACCTGGTTGCGCTGGACTGGTACAAGAAGGCCGGCGACCTCGGCGACACCGCTTCGATGGTCGCCGCCGGGCGCATGTATGCGCTGGGGCGCGGCGTCAGCCCGAATGGTGCCGAAGCGCTCTCCTGGCTGCACCGCGCGGCCGCGCTGCCTAACATCAGTGCGTTCCCGTGGATTGCCAGTGTCTACGAATTCGGCCGCGGCGGCATCTGGAAGAACCCGGTGCTCGCCTATATGTGGTATTCCGCCGTGCCAGCCAACGGCACGCCAGCGGCCATCAAGGCCGCAGCCGAGGGCAAGGAACGCCTTTCGAAAACGATGTCGGCCGCCGACATCGCAGACGCCGAGAAGCGATGGAAAACGGTGGTGGTCAATACCATCATCAGCACCATGACCACGAAGAACGCCACCGGCACGGCGCCGGCCGGGGCGGCGCGTACCGGCGTCTATGGCAGCGGGGTCGTGGTCAGCGAGGCCGGGGATGTGCTGACCAACGAGCACGTGATCAACAATTGCGCACGCGTGCGCATCCAGCCGTCCGGGGCCACGATGAAGGTCGTGGCGAAGGACGCACGCAACGACCTGGCCCTGCTGCGCGGCGAGGGCCTGGCGCTGCCGCCGGTCAGGTTGCGCGCAGGGCGCACCGTGCGCCTGGGTGACGAGGTGGTGGCCCTGGGCTATCCGCTGAGGGGCGTGCTTTCCTCGGGTACCGTGGTGACCACCGGGATCGTCAACGCCATGACCGGGCTGAACGACGACACCTCCATGTTCCAGATGTCGGCCACCGTCCAGCCCGGCTCGAGCGGGGGACCGATCCTCGATCGAGGCGGAAGCCTGGTGGGCATCGTGCGTGCGCGCCTGCTGCCCGCCGGACCGGGGAGCCCTCAGAACGTGAATTTCGGCATCAACCTCGCGACGGTCGGCAGTTTCCTGGATACCCACTCGGTTGCGTACCTGATGGCGCAGCCCGGGGCGAAGCCCCCCGCGGATACTGCTGACCTCGTGGAGCGTTCACGCAGATCCACCGTGCAGGTGGAATGTTACTAGGACCGGATGCCCGCGGCCCGCCACTCGGCGATGGCAACCGGCACATACGGCCGTACAGCTTTGCATTCGTTCACCACCGTTGGCAGGCATTACGCCGAACTGCGTCACTGCTTCAATCCTGCGGACAAGACCTGCGAGGTGTGTCTTTCGCGTCCGGTGGCGCAGGCGGGCTTTGCTGCAAGACAGGCGCGGTCGCAGGCGACAGGGGCGCGCGGCACATCCTGTGGCCATCCCACTGCTGACCGCACCAGCATCGGCCAGCGCTGTCGATGATGCAGGCGCCGCTGCCGCAGCAGCGTGTGTCTTCAGTCATGGTGTATTCCTTGAGGTCACTTGGCAGCGGGAGGTGCGCTATGGTCGGCTTTCGGGCGGTCCAGGCGGGTTGCCCAGCGTTGCAGCGCTGGCCGCCAGCGCAGGAAAACGTCGTAGCTGCACTCCATTACCCAGGCTGCGCCTGGCAGCCTTCCGACCCATGCCAGATAGCGCCAGCCGGGCAGCGCGGCCCACAGCGCCAGGAAGGCCCGCGCGCCGCTAAGCAATTCGCCGTTCCGGCTGCGTACATGAAAGCGTGCTAGCAGTTGCTCGCGGGTCGTACCGGGTGGCAGAGGTACCGTGGCGTCACTGACATCGGTAAAGCACACCGGTCTGTCCGGTTGCAGCGGCTTCAGGCCACGGTACACGCCGATCTCGCGGCGGCACAGCGGACAGGCGCCGTCGTACAACACGGTCAGGGGGGGCGCCTCTGCGGCGCCGTGTTTCACGGGTTCAGGTGGCATGATCGGCGATTTTCGGACCCATCGAAGCAGGAAAGACTTGGCTCGATGATAGCGAGGAGTCGATGCGCAGGACCGGTTTCAACGACATGCACAGGGTGACCGGCTGGCGCGCGACGGGAAGACACGGCGCTTTCAGTCGACACGAATGCCCCTTTCGGGGTCTCGGTTCGCGTAGTTCGGCCAGTTCCGTGGGTGTCGACGGCGCGGCGGTGCTCGACGTTGCCCACGAGCATGTGCACCCCGCGCCCGAGGGCATGGCATCCTTCACGCTCTGGGTCACGTCGGTGATCGGCGCGGCAGTGGTCACCCGATCCCCCTTTGTTGCGCACCCTCAGGCCGCTGCGCCGTACACCCTGCAAGCGGTGTCGGCGGCGAATTCGCCTGCCTCGTAGCCCATGAATGCGCCTTCGGACAACCATTCGGCAGTGGCGCGATACAACAGGTGCCGCGCCCGCTCGAACTGCATGAAGTGTGAGCAGCCCGCGACGCGCACGAACATGCGCTGCGGCGCCGCCAGCGCCTTCCATGACTCGAGCCGCCGCAAGTAGTTGTCGTGTTCACCCAGCAGGTAGAGCGTCGGCGCGGCGATGTGCGCGAGGCTCGCCCGCCAGCCGAAATTCGTTCGGTTCGGCGCACGCATGATCCCGAGACCTTCGCGTCCCCAGTGCGCGCCGATCTCATCGATCGCCATGAGTTCGCGCCAGAACGCGTCGCACACGCCCGGGTCCTCGATCTGCCCATCATCGTGCACGTGGTCACGCCAGCGCCGGTCGAGCAGGAACTCGCGGGTCTGCAGCAGCGTCGGCGACCCCGACTCGGGCACCGTGTCCGGCGGATCCTCGCGATCGAAGAACTGCGACGGCCCGTACAGCAGAATGCGCCCGACCTTGTCGGGATGCAGCGCGGCATATCCACCGGCCCGTGGCGCTCCCGTCGACCATCCGACCAGATGCACGCGCGCCACGCCGCGCAGGTCGCGGATGAAGTCGACGATCGTCTCGATCTCGTCCCACTCGGTCCGGCTCGACACCAGCTTGAACGGGTAGCGGGGCGCCTGCGGTCCTGGCAATACATGCGGCACCAGATACTGCTGGAACGAGGCGTCCACGTTGACCGGATCGTCCATCCGTGGCCGCGGCGACGGTGCATAGCCGGTGTGCGAGAACGTGAACACATCGAAGCCCGCGCGCGCCATCTGCTCCATGAAGCTGTAGTCGCGGTAGCGCAGGTCGTAGGCGACGATCGACGGGGCGAAGCCGCCATGGAGCATCAGGATGACCGGGCGGGACGCAGCGCCACCACTGCCGGGCGCCAGCAGCCGCTCGCGCAGGAACAGCCCCACCGTCTGGCCGCGGTTCGCCTCGACCGTGGACACATGGGGAACGAAACGGTCGATGGAAAGGACGTCGCTGCTGTCGGCAGTGGAGATGGACATGGACATGGATCTGGAAAAGCCGGAGTGCTCGAGGTTCAGCGGACCTGAAGAACGAGCTTGCCGCGGAAATGCCGGCCCTGGCTGATGCTGTTGGCGCGCGCGGCCTCGGCCAGCGGAAACACGGTGATCTCCGGCACCCGCACTGCGCCCGTCGAGACCAGCGCAGAGATACGCTCCAGGTGGGGCCGGTCGCGCCCGACGGCCGGACGCAGCCCGATGACATCCGTGCGCGGCGTCGGCGGGGGCTTCGGGCCCGAGGCGATGAAGGCCGCCCGCCCGCCGGGGCGGAGCACAAG
>CAMATD010000412.1 GCA_945860785.1 Variovorax sp. YR752
CGCCGTGCCTTCGATCGTGGTGCACAGCATGCGCCTGCACAACTTTCACAACAGCATCGACCTGATGTCCGGCGACCTGGCGGATGCATGGATCGAACCGAAGAAGTGACCGCCCGAAAGCACCCCTGACCACACAGGATCTGCATTGCACCCTCCTCGATTCGTTGACCTTCGCGAGCGCACGTGCGCAGGCCGAGGCGCTGGCCGCGAGCCGCGTGTCGGCCGTCGATCTGCTCGAACATGTGCTCGAGCGCATCAACCGCTTCGACAACGACATCAATGCCGTGGTCGCGCGCAACGACGAAGGCGCCCGCGCCGCGGCCCGCGAAGCCGACGCTGCGCTCGCGCGCGGCGAACGCCGGCCGCTGCTGGGCGTGCCGATCACGGTGAAGGAATCGTTCGACGTGGCCGGCTTCGTCACCAGCAGCGGCAACCCCGACTTCGCGAACAACGTGGCGGCGCAGGATTCGCTGGCCGTTGCCGCGCTGCGCGGCGCGGGCGCGGTGATCGTCGGCAAGAGCAACGTGCCGCTCGCCCTGGCCGACCTGCAGAGCTACAACGTCATCTACGGCGTGAGCAACAACCCGTGGGACACCACGCGCACACCGGGCGGCTCCTCGGGCGGTTCGGCCGCTGCGCTGGCGGCGGGCTATGTGGCGCTGGAGCTGGGCACCGACATCGGCGGCTCGATCCGTATTCCCACGCACTTCAACGGCGTGTACGGCCACAAGCCCACGGCCGGCCTGGTCGCGATGCGTGGCACCACGCGTGCCCTCGGGCCGGCTGGCCGACCGCGACCTGAGCGTGGCGGGGCCGCTCGCGCGCACCGCGTCCGATCTCGAACTCGCGCTCGACCTGCTGCTCAACCTCGAGCCGCTGGCCGCGAAGGCCTGGAAGGCCACATTGCCTCCGGCTCGGCACGCGAGCCTCAAGGACTTCCGCGTGCTGGTGATCGACCAATGGCCCGGCAGCGCACGCAGCCTGCACGAGGCGCTGGTGGTCGAGCGCGTGGTGGAGCGCCTGCGCACGCAGGGCGTGAAGGTGACACGGCCTTCGGAACTGCCGGCCGGCCTGCTGCCGGACCTCACGCAATCGCACCGCGTCTACCGCAGCCTGCTGGGCTCGTCGCTGGCCACGCCGCCCGCGCTGAGCAAGGCCGCGCAGAAGCGACTGGAAGCGCTCTCGCCCGATGACCACAGCGCCGATGCCGCATGGCTGCGCGCACCCACGCTGCGCCACAGCGACTGGCTCAAGGACAACGAGATCCGCATGGCGCTGCGCCACCAGTGGGAGCGCCTCTTCGAGGCCTTCGACGTCGTGGTGACGCCGGTCGCGCCGCTGCCCGCCTTCCGCCACAACCACAGCGAACCGAAGGATGCGCGCACCTATCCCGTCGGTTTCGAGGACGGCACGCGCGAGGTGCGCTTCCTCGACCTGTTCCATTGGGCGGGTCTCCCGGTGCTGCCGGGCTTGCCGGCCACCAGCTTCCCGGTCGGGCTCGACGATGACGGGCTGCCGGTGAGCGCGCAGGCGGTTGGACCGTACCTCGAGGACCGGACGACGATTGCCTTTGCCGATCTGCTGGAGCAGGTGTACGGCGGCTTCATTGCGCCGCCCGGCTACGGGGCAACCGGCGCGGCATGAGGTCCGCGCCAACGCCGCTCAGGCTGCCTTGCGCTGCTCCACCCCCGGCACCGCCGCAATCAGGCTGCGCGTGTACGGATGCTGCGGCCGGTCCCAGATGTCGCGGTGGCTGCCGGTCTCCACGATCTGCCCCTTGTTCATCACCATCACCCGGTCGGCGATGTAGCGCACCACCGAGAGGTCGTGCGAGATGAACAGATACGACAGCCCGAAGTCTTCCTTCAGCTCCACCAGCAGGTTCAGGATCTGCGCCTGCACCGACACATCGAGCGCCGACACCGGTTCGTCGAGCACCACCAGCGAAGGCCGCAGCACCAGCGCGCGCGCGATGCCGATGCGCTGGCGCTGCCCGCCGGAAAACTCGTTGGGAAAACGCCGCGCCGCATCGGCCGGCAGGCCCACGCGCTCCAGGATGGCGGCGATGCGGTTGCGCCGTTCTTCGCGCTCGGTCACGCCGTGCACCTTGAGCACCGATTCGAGAATGTCGAACACGCTGCGCCGCGGGTTCAGCGAGGCATACGGGTCTTGGAACACCATCTGCACGCGACGCCGCCAGGGCTTGAGCGCCTTCTCGGACAGCAGCGCGATGTCGGTGCCGTCGAACACGATGCGGCCGCCAGCCGGGTTCACCAGGCGCAGCAGCGTGCGCGAGAGCGTGGACTTGCCGCAGCCCGACTCGCCCACCAGGCCCACGGTTTCGCCCGCACGGATGTCGAAGGAAACGCCATCGACCGCGTGCAGCACGCCGCCGCCGCGCGTGGGGTAGTCGGTGCGCAGGTCTTGCACCGACAGCAGCGACTCGCCGGCCGCGGCGCGAACCGGCAAGGCCCGCACCTTCGACGTGGGCAGGGGCACATGGAGCGCGAAGTCGCGCACGCCGGTGGCGGGGTCGAGCCGCGTCTGTATCTCGGGCAGCCGTGCATCGGCGTAGTGCAGCGAGCTGCCGGCATGCAGCGATGCGCCCAGCAGGCCGCGCGTGTAGGCATCGAAGGCGCGGCAAACAGCTTCGAGGTGGGGGCCTCCTCGACCTTCTCGCCGCCGTACATCACGGCCACGCGGTCGGCCCACTGGGCGACCAGGCCGAGGTCGTGCGTGATCAGTAGCAACGCCATGTCCAGCTCGCGACGCAGGCCGTCGAGCAACTCGAGGATCTGCGACTGGATGGTCACATCGAGCGCGGTGGTGGGCTCGTCGGCCACCAGCAGGCGCGGCTTGCAGGCCACGGCCATTGCGATCATCACGCGCTGGCGTTGGCCGCCGGAGAGGTTGTGCGGATGGCCGTCGATGCGCCGGTGCGGCTCGGGAATGCGCACGAGGTCGAGCAGTTCGATCGCGCGCTTGCGGGCCGCCATGGCCGACAGCTTCTCGTGCCGGCGCAGCGTTTCCTCGATCTGCGAACCGATGGTGTGCACCGGGTTCAGCGAGGTCATCGGCTCCTGGAAGATCATCGCGATCTCGCGGCCGCGCACCTCGCGCAACTCAGCGGCGGACAGCGCGAGGATGTCGCGCCCGTCGAAGTGGATGCTGCCGCGCAACGCGGTGCCGGGGGCCAGCAGGCGCAGCAGCGCGAGCGCGGTGGTCGACTTACCGCAGCCCGATTCGCCCACCAGGGCCAGCGTTTCGCCGCGTTGCAGCGTCAGGTCGAGCCCGCGAACGGCCTGGATGGGACCGTTCGATCCGTGGAAGAAAACATCGAGGCCGCGCACGTCGAGCAGCGGCGGCGTGGTGGTCACTTGTTCGAGCGTCATCTCAACGGCCCCTCAGGCGCGGGTTGAAGGCATCGTTCAGCCCGTCCCCCACGAGGTTCAGCGCCAGCACCGTCAGCACGATGGCCGCCCCCGGCAGCGCCGTAAGGAACCACGCGGTGCGCAACAGCTCGCGGCCCTGCCCGATCATGCTGCCCCACGACACCGCATTGGGGTCGCCCATGCCGAGAAAGGACAGCGCCGACTCGATGAGGATCGCACTCGCGACCAGCACCGAGGTGGTCACGATCACAGGCGGCAGCGCGTTGGGCAAGATCTCCTGGAAGATGATGCGCGCATGGCTGAAGCCCTGGCTGCGCGCGGCCAGCACGAACTCGGTTTCGCGCAAGACCCGGAACTCTGCGCGCACCAGCCGGGCAATCACCGGCCATGACGCCAGGCCGATGGCGAACACGATCACCGGCACCGAGGGCTGGCCGATCGCGACCACCACGATCACGAACAGGAACGAGGGCATGGT
>CAMATD010000413.1 GCA_945860785.1 Variovorax sp. YR752
CTGAGCGATCACGCCGGCGGTGTGCTCTGCTCCGCGAATGTCCCCCGGCGCGGCCTAGGGCCGCATGCCTCCTCCTTTATTTCGCTGCGCAGAGCACACCGCCGGCGTGATCGCACCCTGAACAACGCACCCCAAATCGATCCGAAGAATTCAATTCCACCCTAGAGCTCCTTGCGAATATCGACGAGCCGGGTGAGCCCCCAGATGATCATCAGCACCACCGCCAGCAGAATCATCGCGTTGGCTGCAGCCAGCGGAAACTGCAGGTACGAGGTCTGCACCTGGATGATCTTGCCGAGCGATGCGATCTGCTGGCCGCCCATCACGCCGATGGTGACGAAGTCGCCCATCACGATGGTGATGACGAAGATCGAGCCGATCAGAATGCCGGTGCGCGACAGCGGCACCACCACGTTCCAGAGCGTCTGCCAGCCCGAGGCGCCCGCGTCGCTGGCCGCTTCGAGCAGCGAGCGGTCGATGCGCATCATGCTGTTGAAGATCGGCACGATCATGAACATCGTGTAGAGGTGCACGAAGGCCAGCACCACCGAGAAATCGGAGAACAGCAGCCACTCGACCGGCTGGTTCACGAGGCCGAGGCCCATCAGCATCTGGTTGACCAATCCGTTGCGCCCCAGCAGTGGTACCCACGAGATCATGCGGATCACGTTCGAGGTCCAGAAGGGCACGGTGCACAGCACGAACAGCACCGTCTGCATGGTCGACGAGCGCACGTGGAACGCGAGAAAGTACGCGACCGAAAAACCGGTCAGCAGCGTGATGCCCCAGACCAAGAGGCAGAACTTGAAGGTGCTCAGGTAGGTGTTGAGCGTGACGCACAGGTCACCGTTGTCGGTCAAATGCGAGCAGCCCTCGAACAGGCTCAGGTAGTTACGCAGCGTGACCGCCGGGATCAGCTCGTACTCGTTGAAGTTCCACAGGCTGACCATCGCGACCAGCGCCAGCGGAATCAGAAAGAACAGCAAAAACACCAGTGCGAACGGCGCTGCCTGCCACCAGGCCTTGACCGTGTGCGTGGGCATGGACGCGGCGTGCGCGCTGGTGGCTGGAGAACTCACGAAGCAGCTACTTCAGAATCAGGCAGCGACGAACTCGTTCCACTTGCGAACCATGTATTCGTTCTCGTCCATCACCGCGTTCCAGCAGGCGATGCCGCCCATGCGCTGTTCGTAGCTGCCGCCGTCGCGCAACGCGCCGGCCTTGGCGATCACGTCGCCCTGCGGGCTCTTGATGTCCTGCGCGGCGGGCTTGCCTTCCATCCAGTAGGCCCACTCGTAGGCTTCCATCTTGGTCTTGGCGGTGTCGAGCACGGCGCTGTAGTAGCCTTGACGGTTGAGGTACGCGCCGGCCCAGCCGTCGAGGAACCAGTTGATGAACTCGTAGGCGCCGTCGAGCTTCTTGCCCGAGAGCGTGGCCGGCAGGCCGAAGCCCGAGGCCCAGGCGCGATAGCCTTCCTTGAGCGGCTGGAACACGCAATCGATGCCCTTGCCGCGCACGGCCGTGACCGCGGGCGACCACATCGACTGGATCACGACTTCGCCCGAAGCCATCAGGTTCACGGACTCGTTGAAATCCTTCCACAGCGCGCGGAACTGGCCGGCCTTCTTGGCCTTGATCAGGGTCTTGATCGTCAGGTCGATCTCGGCCTTGGTCATGTTGCCCTTGTCGGCGTACTGGTGGATGCCCTTGGCTTCCACCACCATCGCGGCGTCCATGATGCCGATCGACGGAATGTTCAGGATCGCGGCCTTGCCCTGGAACTCGGGGTTCAGCAGCTCGGCCCAGGAGCCGATCGGGCGCTTGATCAGGTCGGGGCGGATGCCCAGCGTGTCGGCGTTGTAGGTGGTCGGGATCAGCGACATGAACTGCGTCGGCGACTTGGCGAAGGCCTTGCTCTTCTCGCCCTCGAGGTAGATCACCTTGATGGGCGCCGTGCCCTGGCTGCCGACCTTCTTGCCGGCGACTTCGCCCTTGGTGAAGAGCGAGGTGATCTTGTCGGCGTTCTTCACGCGCTTGGTGTCGATGCCCTTCAGGTTGCCGGTCGGCACGATCTTCTTGAGCGAGAAGAACTCGGTGTCGATCAGGTCGAAGCTGTTCGGCGCGGTGACGGCGCGCTTGGTCACGTCGTCGGTGGTGATGGCCACGTACTGGATCTCGATGCCGGTGTCGGCCTTGAACTTCTCGGCGATGGCCTTGTCCTGGTTCAGCGCGGTGCCTAGGTAGCGCAGCACGATTTTTTCCTGCGCATGCACGAAGGGCGCGATGCCCGTGGCCAGGATGCCGGCGGTGCCTTGCAGCAGGGCGCGGCGCTTGATGACGCCGGCGGACGAGTCGATGGGGTCGGTCATGGCAGAGTCTCCGTAGAAAAAAGTGGCGGATGAAGGGAAGGAGAAGGGAAGAGTCAATGGGCCACGGCGAGCGCACGCGCATCGGCATCGGCCCAGGACAGGCGAACCGTCTCGCCCTGCGCATAGGGGCTCGCGAGAAAGGCCGCCTCGCCCAGCAGCACCGACACGTTCTGGCGCCCCGGCGCGGCGGCTTCCAGCGCGAGGCCGAGCAGCACGTAGGTGCCCTGGTACTCGACGTCGGTGATCGCCGCGGCAAGGCCACCGGAGTTCGAAGCCGGCGCGATCCGCATGTGGTCGTTGCGCACGGCGATCGGCCCGGCGGGCGTGTCGATCACGTTGTGCCCGCCCATGAAGCGCGCCACGAACTTGTTCGCGGGGTGGTTGTAGATCTCGTGCGGCGAGTCGACCTGCTCGATCACCCCGTGGTTCATGACCACCATGGTGTCGGCCAGCGCCATGGCTTCTTCCTGCGAATGCGTGACGTGGACGAAGGTCAGGCCCAGCTCCTTCTGCCAGCGCCGCAGCTCGGCGCGCATCTGGATGCGCAGGAAGGGGTCGAGCGCCGACAACGGCTCGTCGAGCAGCAGCACGCGCGGCTCGGTGATGAGCGCGCGCGCCAGTGCCACGCGCTGCTGCTGGCCGCCGGAGAGTTCGCCGGGCTTGCGTTCGGCCAGGTGGCCCATCGCGACGCGTTCCAGCAGGTCGTGTGCGCGCTTCTGGCGTTCGGCCTTGCCGATGCCTTTCATCTTGAGGCTGAAGGCGACGTTGTCGGTGGCCGACAGGTGCGGGAACAGCGCGAAGCTCTGGAACATCATCGCCGTGCCGCGCGCGGCCGCGGGCAGGTTGGTGATGTTGCGGTTGTCGAGCAGGATGTCGCCGCTGGTGACCGACTCGTGGCCCGCGATCATGCGCAGCGTGGTGCTCTTGCCGCAGCCCGAGGGGCCCAGCAGGCAGCAGTAGCTGCCGCTGGCGATGCGCAATCGATCTGGTCGACGGCGGCCGGCGTGCCTGCGGCGTAGCGCTTGCTCAACGCGACGATTTCGACCGCGGCGGGCACGGGCGTGGTGACGGCATTCATTGCCGGCCGCTCAGCAGGACATGCGCCAGGTTCGAGCGCATCCAGTGCGCATGCGATGCCCCCTTCGGGGCGGCGCGTCGGTCCGAAGGGCTTTCAGGACGGAGAGAAAAGAGCGAGTGGCGAGCATGCGGTGACTAAGCACGCTCCATGCCACGCCGGCGACGTCCTAGCGCGGCGCAACTACCACTTCGCCCGCACCCCCAGCGAGCCCTGCACGGAACTGGTGCTGCGTTGCGCCCCGCCCGTGGCCCACAGCTTGCCGATTTCGCCGTACGCACTCCAGACGGCACTGACCTGCCAGGTCGCCCCGCCCGCCAGTTCGGCCGAAGTGCCGCCAGTGCGGCTGGCAATGTCGGTGGCGGCCGCCGGCCC
>CAMATD010000414.1 GCA_945860785.1 Variovorax sp. YR752
ACCAGCACCACTGCGACAAAGCAGCGCGCGGCCATGAAGCCGCGCCAGAGCCGGAGCAGGGCGGTGCTTTCGCTGCTGCCTTGCTCGAGCACGTCCCAGTCGGTGACCGGTTCGCCGCGCGACCAGAGAGGGGTGCTCATGGAGCGGGGTATGGGTTCAGTCAGTTGCGCACCGCGGCAGCCTGGCGGTGCGCGGGGCTGCAGTAGACGGCGCCGTCGGGTCCGGCGATCGCATCGTTCGCGGGCAGGTGCAGGCCGCAATGGGCGCAGCGCACCATGGCTTGCGGCGGGCCGACCGGCGTGGCGGGCGGCGGCTGTTGTGCGGCCTTGGCCGCGCGCTCGCGCATGGCGTCGCGCATCTCTTCGCGCCGGTTCTTGCGCCAGAGCCAGATCGCAATCCAGAGCACGGCGAGGACGAGGAGGTACTTCATACCGGGGGACGCGCCAGCACCACTTCGAGCACGAAGCGGGAACCCACATAGGCCAGCAACAGCAGGGCCGAGCCGGCATACAGCACGCGGCGGGCCGTGCGGCCGCGCCAGCCGAAGCGCGCGCGGCCGATCAGCAGGATCGCGAAGGTGATCCAGGCGAGCACCGAGAAGATGGTCTTGTGGTCCCACTTCCAGACGCGGCCCGCAGCGCCATAGAGCTGCTCGCTGAACAGCAGGCCGGCCAGCAGCGTGGCCGACAGCAGCACGAAGCCCGCGGTCACGAAGCGGAAGGTGAGCCGTTCGAGCGTGAGCAGCGGCACGCCGCTGTCACCCGGCGACCCGCTGGCGAGGCGGATCTGCTTTTCGGCCCGTGTGATCAGCCAGGCGTGCACCACGGCCGCGCCGAACAGTCCATAAGAGGCGATGCCCAGCGCAAGGTGCAACGGCAACCACGGCGAGGCCGTGACATGCAGCGGCGTGCCCAGAAAAAGAATGGCCAGCAGCACGGCAGCCGCGCCCAGCCAGGCCAGCGCGCGCCGCACCTTCAATTGGGGATACATGCGGCTTTCGACCGCGTAAACCGTGAGCACCAGCCAGGCCGTGACCGACAGGGCGGGCGCAAAGCCGAAGCGCGGTTCGCTGCCAATGAGTCCGTGGCCCAAGGCCGCGGCGTGCAGTAACCATGCAATGCCAAGGGCCCATTGGGTGGTCTGGCGGCTCAGCCGGGCACCTGCAGCAGCGGCAAAACCGTAGGCGGCCGCAGTGGCGATGCCCAGCGCCACGCCGAGTGGAGAGGGGATCGCTAAAATCATCGGTCGGAGTTTAGCGTCTCGCCCTTGCGTTCCCCGCGCCCGACTTCAAGTTCTCCCCTCGTCTCCCAGACTTTCACCCGACCCGCCGCAGCGGGCAGCAAGGCATCTCCTTCATGGCCACCGCCCTCACAGAAAAGTTCTCCCGCCTCGTCAAGACGATGAGCGGCCAGGCGCGCATCACCGAAAGCAACGTGCAGGACATGCTGCGCGAAGTGCGCATGGCGCTGCTGGAAGCCGACGTGGCGCTGCCCGTGGTGCGCGACTTCGTCGCCCGGGTGAAGGAAAAGTCGCTGGGCCAGGAAGTGCTGGGTTCGCTCAAGCCGGGCCAGGCGCTGGTCGGCATCGTGAACCGTGAACTCGCGGCGACCATGGGTGAGGGCATTTCCGACATCAACCTCGCAGCGCAGCCGCCCGCGGTGATCCTGATGGCCGGCCTGCAGGGCGCCGGCAAGACCACCACCACCGCCAAGCTCGCCAAGCACCTGATCGAGAAGCGCAAGAAGAAGGTGCTCACGGTGTCGGGCGACGTCTACCGCCCCGCCGCCATCGAGCAGCTCAAGACGGTCACCAAGCAGGCCGGCGCCGAGTGGTTCCCCAGCACGCCCGACCAGAAGCCGCTCGACATCGCGCGCGCCGCGCTCGACCACGCCAAGCGCCACTATTTCGACGTGCTGCTGGTCGACACGGCCGGCCGCCTCGCGATCGACGAAGTGCTGATGACCGAAATCAAGCAGCTGCATGCGGCGCTCGACCCGGTCGAAACCCTGTTCGTGGTCGATGCCATGCAGGGCCAGGACGCGATCAACACCGCCAAGGCCTTCAAGGAAGCGCTGCCGCTCACCGGCATCATCCTGACCAAGACCGACGGCGATTCGCGCGGCGGTGCGGCGCTCTCGGTGCGGCAGGTCACGGGCGTGCCGATCAAGTTCGCCGGCACCAGCGAGAAGATCGACGGCCTCGAGGTGTTCGACGCCGAGCGCCATGCGGGCCGCATCCTGGGCATGGGCGACATCGTCGCGCTGGTCGAGCAGGTCACGGCCGGCGTCGACGTCGCGGCGGCGCAGAAGCTCGCGGCCAAGGTCAAGAGCGGCGCGGGCTTCGACCTCAACGACTTCCTGGGCCAGCTGCAGCAGATGAAGCAGATGGGCGGCCTGTCGAGCCTGATGGACAAGCTGCCCACGCAAATGGCCGCCAAGGCCACCGAAGCCGACATGACCCGCGCCGAGCGCGACATCCGCCGCAAGGAAGGGATCATCCAGAGCATGACCCCGCTGGAGCGCCGCAAACCCGAGCTGCTGAAGGCCACGCGCAAGCGCCGCATCGCGGCCGGCGCCGGCGTGCAGGTTCAGGAGGTGAACCGCCTGCTCAACGAGTTCGAGCAGATGCAGGGGATGATGAAGAAGATGAAGGGTGCCGGCCTCATGAAGATGATGAAGCGCATGGGGGGCATGAAGGGCATGGGCGGGATGGGTGGTCCCAAGCTGCCGTTCTGAACGAAGCGATCGCCCCATGAAAAAAGCCGGCCCAGTGGCCGGCTTTTTGTTGTCCGCTTCTGCGGAGTGCGTTCAGTGCATCAGGCAGCTGCCAGTGCAGGGCGCGCCAGGCGCACCGCATGCATCCACGCACGGCGCAGCACGGCCGGCGAACGCGATTCCTCGGGAATCAGCAGGAAGCCGCGGTCGCGCAGCGTGGTGCCCAGCGCGATCTGGCTGGTCAGCACGGTCAGCGGAATCGCCAGCAGCAGCGGCAGGCCGACAGGCATGAGCCAGATCAGCGCGCTCGGGTCGATCATTGCGACACCGACGGCCAGCATGGCGATCACCAGCGTCATGGGCGCCAGCTGCGTGGCAGCGACCTTCCACGGCACGGCGTTGGCTTCACGCGGGGGCGACTTCCAGTCGAGCTTGATGCCGGTGAGGGCAATCAGCACGAACAGCGAGTGGGCCAGCATGCGAACCGGCGCCTGCACGATGGCCAGGGCGCTTTCCATCACCGAGCTCTTCACCAGGCCCCAGGTACCGTCGTACTGGCGTTGCTCGCCGCGCATCAGCACGGCAGCGATGCCCAGCACGCGCGGCAGGAACAAGAGGCAGAGGGTCCAGACCCACAGGCCGGCCAGTTCGGCGGGCAGCACGCTCCAGCTCGAAACGAGGCTGGAACCGCTGAGCCACAGCGCGGTGCCCAGCGTCAGGAACGCGAGCCACAGCGGAGCCGAAACATAAGCCATGGTGCCGGTCACGAACATCGCGCGGTGCACCGAGTGAATGCCGGGCTCGGCCATCAGACGGGCGTTCTGCAGGTTGCCCTGGCACCAGCGGCGGTCGCGCTGCAGTTCGGCCAGCAGGTCCGGCGGTTGCTGTTCGTAGCTGCCGACCAGGTCGGACACGAGCCACACGTTGTAGCCGGCACGGCGCATCAGCGCGGCTTCGACGAAGTCGTGCGACATGATGCCGCCCGACATGCCGCCGGTGCCTTTGATCGGGGCCAGTGCGCAATGCTTCATGAAGGGTTCGACGCGGATGATCGCGTTGTGGCCCCAGTAGTGCGAT
>CAMATD010000415.1 GCA_945860785.1 Variovorax sp. YR752
CGAGGTCAACGCCCTCGGCTTCATCGACCTGAAGGACGGCGACACGCTGCCGGGCCAGTCGATCAACGTGCGCGTCAAGGGCGAGGCCGGCTTGGCGCTGCGCCTCACCGTCAACGGCAAGGCCATCGAGGAACGCCGCGTCGGCAAGAAGACGCAACTGGCCGCGAAGAAGCTCGGCGCCTGGGAATACATCGGCGTGGTGCTGCAGCCGGGCGCCAACCGTATGCAGCTCGAAGCGGTGGACCCCTTCGGCAATGTGCGCGGCACCGCGCAGCAGATCAACGTGGTCGCGCCCGACAAGCTCGGCGCGATCCAGATCGAGTTGCCCCCGTCGGCGCAGGCCGACCTGCGCACGCCCGTGATCGTGAAGGTGCGCCTGACCGACGCGGCCGGCGTGCCCGTGACCGCGCGCACCCAGCTCACGCTGGAAACCGACCGCGGCCGCTGGCTCGACGAAGACCTGAACCCCGCCGAACCCGGCACGCAGGTGTTCATGGAGGGTGGCGTGGCCGAGTTCCGCCTGCTGCCGCCCGGCGAACCCGGCGATGCGCGCCTGCGCGTGACGGCCGGCAGCTTCGTGAAGGAAGTGCGCCTGGCGCTGCTGCCCGAGATGCGGCCGATGATCGGCGTGGGCATCGTCGAAGGCGTGCTCGACCTCACCAAGCGTGGCGGCGTGCCGCTGGGCGCGATGCCTGCCGGCGCCGCCTTCGAGGCGGAGCTCACCGGCCTGGCCGACGAGGGCAACAACAACCGCCGCGCCGCCGCCCGCACCGCCTTCTTCTTCAAGGGCACCGTCAAGGGTGAGTACCTGCTGACGGCCGCCTACGATTCGAACAAGACGCGCGACGACCGCCTGTTCCGCGACATCCGGCCCGACGAGTTCTATCCCGTCTACGGCGACTCGTCGGTCAAGGGCTTCGACGCGCAGAGCACGCAGAAGCTCTACGTGCGCATCGACAAAAACCGCTCCTACCTGCTGTACGGCGACTTCACCACCGCCAGCAGCACCGAGGTGCGCAACCTGAGCCAGAACAACCGCGCGCTCACCGGCCTCAAGCAGGTGTACGACGACGGCAACGTGCGCGCCACCAGCTTCTTCTCGCGCACCGCGCAGACGCAGCAGGTGGAAGAGTTTCGCGCCGTCGGCACCTCGGGCCCATACTACCTGAGCGCCACGGGCGGCGAGTTCGTCGACAACAGCGAGCAGGTCGAGGTGATGGTGCGCGACCGCAACCAGCCCAACCTGGTGCTGCAGCGCACGACGGTGGCGCGCTTCGTGGACTACACGATCGAGCCGCTCACGCGCCGCATCCTGTTCACGCATGCGATCTCGTCGGTCGATGCGAACCTCAATCCGCAGTCGATCCGCGTGACCTACGAGGTCGATGCCGGCGGGCCGAAGTTCAACGTGGCCGGCACCGACGTGCAGGTGAAGGTCGGCGACAACCTGCAGCTCGGCGTGGTCGCGAGCACCGACGAGAACCCCGAGAATCGCCGCAAGCTCGGCGCGCTCACGGCCGTGGCGCGCGTAGGCGACAACACCACCATGGCCGGCGAATGGGTGCGCACCGAGTCCGACAAGAACGGCAAGGGCAGCGGCGGCCGCGTGGAACTGCGCCACCAGACCGCAGACCTCGCGGTGGTCGCGCTCGCGAGCAAGACCAGCACCGGCTTCGACAACCCCGGCGCGAGCTTCTCGGCCGGCCGCACCGAGGCCTCCGCGCGCGCCGAGTACCGCATCGACACCACCACCGCCGTGCGCGGTGAGGCCCTCTTCAGCCAGGACGCGCTGCTGGACAGCAGCCGCCGCGGCTTCACCGCCAGCGTGCAGAAGAAAATCGGCGAGCAGATGGTCGCCGAAGTGGGCCTGCGCCACGGCCAGAGCGGCGCGTGGGCTGGGCACCAGCTCGGGCTTCGACTACGGCCAGATCTCGACCTACAGCGGCAACCTGGGCAGCGGCGTGGGCGCCGGCAACGTCACCGCGCTGGGCGCCGCGGCCACCGCCAATGCGAACGCCGAAGACCTGACGACCGTGCGCGCGCGCCTGTCGGCCCAGGTGCCGGGGCTGCCGCAGGCCAATGTGTTCGTCGAAGGCGAGCAGGACATTCACAAATCCGACCGCCATGTGCTGGCCGTCGGCGGCAATTACGCCGTGACCGACAAGACCCGCATCTACGGCCGCTACGAGCTGGTCTCCAGCCTCTACAGCCAGGACGAACTCGGCACGACCGGGTCGAACAACGTCGGCATTCTCGGCATCGAGAGCAGCTACATGGAAGGCGGGCGCGTGTACAGCGAGTACCGCCTGGCCGACAGCATCGACGGCCGCGCCGCGCAGGCGGCCACCGGCGTGCGCAACACCTTCAAGCTCAACGACCAGTGGCGCCTGACCGGCGGCATCGAGCACACGCGCCCGCTCGGCGGCCTGGCCAACAGCGGCAACACCGGCACGGGCTATTCGGGCGGCCTGGGCCAGTCGACGGCCATCACCGGCGGCGTCGAATACAGCACCGACCGCATCAAGGCGAGCGGCGTGCTCGAAGGCCGGCGCGGCGACGATGCGAACACGCGGCTCTTCAGCGCCGGCTTCGGCTACAAGATCGATCGCTCGTGGAGCCTGCTCGCGCGCAGCGTGATGAGCGACAGCGAAGGGCAGGACACCAACGCGGGCAACGAGCATCACCTCGCGCGCCACCAGATCGGCCTGGCCTACCAGCCCGGTCGACACCGACAGCTGGAACGCGCTGATGCGCTACGAGCGCCGCTCGGAGCGCGTGGTGGGCACGGGCAGTTCGACCGGCGCGCTCGACGGCTCGAGCGTCTTCGGTTCGGGCTCGGGCAACGCCAGCCTGCCGGGCAGCACGAGCGCCGACATCGTCTCGGCTCACCTCAACTACAACCCGCGGCCCGGCACCGTGATCAACGGCCGCTACGCGGCCAAGTGGTCGCGCGCCGACGACGACTGGCTCAGGAGCACCTACTGGGCCCACCTGCTGCAGGCGCGCTACACGCAGGACATCGGCAAGGACTGGGACTTCGGCGTCCAGGCCGGCCTGCTCTACGGCAAGGGCGGCGCGCTGCAGAAGACGGTGGGCGTCGAAGTGGGCTACCAGGTCATGAAGGACCTGTGGGTGTCGGCGGGCTACAACTTCGTCGGCCTCAAGGACCGTGACCTCACGGCCAACGAATACACCAGCAAGGGCGCCTACATCCGCCTGCGCTTCAAGTTCGACGAGACGGGGCTCGGGTTCCCCTCGGCTGGCGCTGCGGCTGCTGCTGGAGCGAACGCCAATGACAAGAATTGATTCGGCCGCCATGGCAGGACAGATGACTCACATTCCATCCTCGATCGCCCGGCGCATGCGCGGCCTGTGGGCGTGTGTCCTGGTGCTGCCGGCGTTGTTGATGTCGGCGCCGGCCGTGGCTGACCAATTGCCTTGCCTGCCGCAGTCGGGCTACAACGCCTGTGTCCAGATCACGTACACCGGCGCCAACCAGACTTTCACCGTACCGACCGGCGTGAGCTCGGTGTTCATCAAGGCCTGGGGCGCGGGCGGCGGTGGGCCCAACACCAGCTACTACACCGCGCAACGCGGCGGCGGGGGCGGCGGCTTTTCCTCCGGCACGCTGACGGTGACCGCGGGCACGGCGCTGGGCGTTCGCGTCGGCGAGGGCGGCACGGTCAACGATCTCACCGGCACCTATGGCGGCGGCGGCGCGGCCGGCAACGGGCAGGCCACGGCCATCGGTGCGAGCGGCGGCGGCCTGTCGGGCGTGTTCGCCC
>CAMATD010000416.1 GCA_945860785.1 Variovorax sp. YR752
ATCATGAAGACGCCGCCGGTGTCGGTGCTCATCATGAAGGCACTCGGTATCACCAAGGGCAGCAAGACGCCGCATACCGACAAGGTGGGTAAATTGTCGCGCGCCCAGTGCGAACAGATCGCCAACGCCAAGCAGCCCGACCTGACCGCCGCCGATCTCGAAGCCGCCATGCGTACCGTGGCGGGCAGCGCCCGCAGCATGGGCGTCGAAGTGGAGGGACTCTGACATGGCACACGTCTCCAAACGCTATACCGCGGTGCGCAAGAGCGTCGATCGCGAAAAGCTTTATCCGTTGTCCGATGCGCTGAAGCTGGTCAAGGACAATGCAACGGCCAAGTTCAACGAGTCCATCGACGTCGCGATCAACCTCGGCGTCGATGCAAAGAAATCCGACCAGATCGTGCGTGGCTCGCTGGTGCTGCCCAAGGGCACCGGCAAGACCAAGCGGGTCGCCGTGTTCGCCCAGGGCGACAAGGCCAAGGAAGCGCTCGCAGCCGGTGCGGACGTCGTCGGTTTCGACGACCTCGCCGAGCAGGTGAAGGCTGGCAACATCAACTTCGACATCGCTATCGCCACGCCCGACTCCATGCGCGTGGTCGGCCAGCTCGGCCAGATCCTCGGTCCGCGCGGCCTGATGCCGAACCCGCGCGTGGGCACGGTCACGGCCGACGTCACCACGGCGGTGAAGAACGCCAAGGCCGGCCAGGTGCAGTACCGCACCGACAAGGCCGGGATCGTGCAATGCACGATCGGTCGTGCGTCGTTCACGGTCGAGGCACTGCAGGAGAATCTCGGCGCGCTGATCGATGCACTCAATCGGGCGAAGCCGGCCGGTGCGAAGGGTATCTATGTGCGCCGTGTCAGCCTGTCGTCCACGATGGGCGCTGGTGTCCGGGTCGACCAGGGCAGCCTGGTTGCTTCGCGCGAGGCCTGATCAACGCGTTTTGGCGGAAAGGTGCGGCTGGCCGCTGCACCGGAATACAGAGCTTTGGGCCCGGCGGAGTGGCGGCAGCAGCAGGTTGTTCCTCCGCCGGGGTTGTCAAAGACCGTAGGCGTTCCCGCGGGAACTTAATGCCGGACGACGGTGTGGCTTCATGCGCACCGGGGAATGGCGTCCTACGCAGATGGCGTGCCCCCGAAACAGGAGCGGTTGCAGTGTCGATTTCCTGGATCAAGGTCGCCGTGTTGTGCTTTCCACCCCAGCCGGGGCGGCGGTAGCCGGGCAGGTTTCCCTGGCGGCATGCGTGCCGGCGAAGGTGGTGCGGTTAAGTTAAGGAGGTGCACCTTGAGTTTGAGTCTGCAGGACAAACAGGCAGTTGTCGCTGAACTGAGCGAGGAACTCGGGAAAGCGCAGTCGGTCGTGATCGCGGAATATCGCGGCATGGGCGTCGGTGCGATGACCGAACTCCGACGCAAGGCTCGCGCAGAAGGCGTCTACCTGAAGGTGCTCAAGAACACCCTCGCCCGCCGTGCGGTCGACGGGACCCCGTTCAAGGCGCTCGCCGACCAGCTGGTCGGCCCGCTTGCGTACGGGATCTCGACCGATCCGGTCAAGGCAGCGAAGGTGCTCGACGAGTTCGCGAAGGGGAACGACAAGCTGGCGATTCGCGGCGGTGCATTGCCGGGACAGCTGTTGTCGGCGAAAGAGGTGCAGGGGCTGGCGCGACTCCCGTCGCGCGACCAACTGCTCTCCATGCTGATGGGGACGATGCAGGCACCCGTGGCCAAGTTCGTCCAGACGCTCAACGAAGTTCCTGCGCGTTTCGTGCGCACGGCTGCGGCCGTTCGCGACCAGAAGCAGGGTGCTGAAGCACCCGCCGAAGCACCAGCTGAAGCAGCAGCCGACGCACCCGCCGAAGCGGTAGCCTGAGCGGGCTTCCCCTCAGGCGGCAGGGGCAGGCTGCATGCCCGCCTCATCGCCCGGTGACAACATTCCATCCAATCGACATTTGCAATATCGGGAGCATTTGAAATGGCAGTCGCAAAAGCAGAAATCCTCGACGCAATCGCCGGCCTGACCGTGCTGGAGCTGTCCGAGCTGATCAAGGAAATGGAAGAGAAGTTCGGCGTTTCAGCCGCTGCCGCATCGGTGGCCGTTGCCGCCCCGGCAGCCGGAGCCGCCGCCCCGGCCGAAGAGCAGACCGAGTTCACGGTCATCCTGAAGTCGGCCGGCGAGAAGAAGGTCGAAGTCATCAAGGCCGTTCGTGCGATCACCGCGCTGGGCCTGAAAGAAGCCAAAGACCTGGTCGACGGCGCGCCCAAGCCGGTGAAAGAAGGTGTTTCGAAGGCCGACGCAGCCGCAATCATGAAGCAGCTGACCGATGCGGGCGCAGCGGTCGAGCTGAAGTGACGCGACGCGAGACCGTCGAGTCATTCCCGGGGTTCGTCCCCGGCCGGCAGGGTGGCCCCGTTGAGGGTCGCCATCATGCCGGACAGGCATCAAGCATGTGTTGAAGGCCGTGGGCCGGCGGGCGACCGCCGGCCCTCAATCGCTATGCAGTGGCCGAAGCCGTGGCATGCCCGGTAGCACCGGCACTGGCCGCGTCAGTACCCGTAGCATCGCATCACCCCAGTCTATCCGTCGCCTGCAGGAGTAAACGATGAGCTATTCATTCACCGAGAAGAAACGCATCCGCAAGAGCTTCGCCAAGCGTGCCAGCGTGTTGCCGGTTCCGTTCCTGCTCGCCACCCAGCTCGAATCCTATCGTCACTTCCTGCAAGCCGACCTGCAGGCCGACGCCCGCACCGGTGAAGCCGGCCTGCAGGCTGCGTTCCAGTCCATCTTCCCGATCTCGAGCCACTCGGGCAATGCCCGCCTGGATTTCGTCAGCTACTCCCTCAGCACGCCGCCATTCGACGTGAAGGAGTGCCAGCAGCGCGGGCTGACCTTCGCCGCACCGCTGCGCGCGAAGGTGCGCCTGACGATCATGGACAAGGAAGCGCCCAAGGTCAAAGGCAAGGACGGCAACGAAGGCTTCCCGGTCAAGGAAGTGAAGGAGCAGGAGGTGTACATGGGCGAGATCCCGCTCATGACCGATACCGGCTCGTTCGTGATCAACGGCACCGAGCGTGTGATCGTCTCGCAGCTGCATCGTTCGCCCGGCGTGTTCTTCGAGCACGACCGCGGCAAGACCCATTCGTCCGGCAAGCTGCTGTTCTCGGCCCGCGTGATTCCCTATCGCGGGTCATGGCTCGACTTCGAGTTCGACCCGAAGGACTACCTCTATTTCCGCGTCGACCGCCGCCGCAAGATGCCGGTCACCATCCTGCTGAAGGCGCTCGGCTACAACCCCGAGCAGATCCTTGCCGACTTCTTCAAGACCGACACGTTCCACTTCGCCAAGGGCGAAATCACGGTCGACCTCGTGCCCGAGCGGCTGCGCGGCGACACCGCCGGCTTCGACTTCGTGACCAAGGCCGGCAAGGTCATCGTCCAGCGCGACAAGCGCATCACCGCCAAGCATGTGCGCGAGATCGAACAGGCTGGCCTGAAGAACATCACCGTGCCCGGCGAGTACCTGCTCGGCCGCGCGCTCGCGCACAACGTGATCGACACCGAGACCGGTGAAATCCTGGCGCGCGCCAACGACGAAATCACCGAAGACCTGATCGACCTGTTCCGGGGTGGCAAGGCGGAGCAGATCCGGACCATCTACACGAACGACCTCGACGAAGGTCCGTACATCTCGCAGACGCTGCGCATCGACGAGACGCCCGACCAGATCGCCGCCCAGGTCGCGATCTACCGCATGATGCGCCCCGGCGAGCCGCCGACCGAAGAT
>CAMATD010000417.1 GCA_945860785.1 Variovorax sp. YR752
TACCACTACCACTACCACTACCACTACCACTACCACTACCACTACCACTACCACTACCACTACCACTACCACTACCACTACCACTACCACTACCACTACCACTACCACTACCCTTCCGCCGGGCTTGTATGTCCAGGTGATCGATGGCCTGATCAATGTCAGCAACAAGGGCGGGAGCAGCACCTTTGCCGCGGGGCAGTTCGGCTACACGTCGTCGCCCACCCAGCAGCCGATCGTCGTTCCGAAGAACCCCGGCCTCCAGTTCACGCTGCCGTCCGCTTTCAGCGCGCCACCCACCAACACGGCAGGGGGCAGTGCCCCCAAGTCGAACGCTGTCGACTGTGAAGTGCGCTAGGCGCTGACTGCGCGATCGCCGCGGCTCAGCGTGCGAAAGCGCCCGGGGCTTTCGCCCACCGTGCGCCGGGTGGCGCCTTGGACCTAGACTTTCCAGGTCCCGCCGGATGTCCGATGGGCCAGAAAGGCTCCCATGAAAATCCCCGCACAGGCGCTGGAGAAATCGCGCCGCACCGTCCAGTCCTACGAAGGGACTGCCCGCGAGTACAACGCGATCGTGGCCGAACACCCGCTGCAGCCCGAAATCGCGGACGCGCTGCGGCGGATGATGCAGTGGGTGCCCACTGGCGGCACCGTGCTCGAGATCGGCTCCGGTCCGGGGCGGGACGCCGACTTCGTCGAGTCCCTGGGCGGAGTCGTCAGGCGCACCGATGCGGTACAGGCATTTCTCGATCTGCAGGCGGAGCGCGGCAAGAAGGGCGAGCTGCTCGACGTCATCACGGATGCGTTGGGCGGGCCCTACAGCGCCGTCCTCGCGATGTGCGTGCTGATTCATGTCGATCGCGCGCAGATCGGCCCGATCTTGCGCAAGGTCTTCGACGCACTCGAGCCCGGTGGTGTCTTCCTGGTCTCCATGCGCGTCGGCGAAGGCGAGACGAACGGCGACTGTCACACCGTGTACTGGGCGAAAGACCTGTTCGCCGCGCAGCTTGAAGAGACCGGCTTGCGCACGCACTGGGAGATGGAGCGCATCGGCCGCAACGACGAGGCGTGGGTTTACTTCCTGGCGCTTCGTCCGCAATGAGCCGCTGCGCCGTGAAGCCGCGCGAACCAGGGGGCGAACGGAGGCGCTACACGCCCAGGTAGCGCGTCCAGAGCGAACGGTCGGCGTCGAGCGCGGCCGAGTCGCCCTGCCACACCACGCGCCCGCGTTCGAGGATCACGTGGCGGTCGGCCAGCGGCAGCAGGCGCTGCACGTACTTGTCGACCACCAGGATCGCTTCGCCTTCGGACTTGAGCGTGGCGATGCAGTGCCAGATCTCCTCTCGGATCACCGGGGCGAGGCCTTCGGTGGCTTCGTCGAGGATCAGGAGGCGCGGGTGCGTGGAGAGCGCGCGTGCAATGGCCAGCATCTGCTGCTCGCCACCCGAAAGCTGGTTGCCCGCGTTGGCCTTGCGTTCCGCGAGGCGCGGGAACAAACCGTAGAGCGCCTCGACCGTCCAGCGCGGTGCGCTGCCCGGGCGGGGCCGTGCGAAGGCGCGCAGGTGCTCGTCGACGCTGAGGTTCGGGAACACATGCCGGCCTTCGGGCACGATGGCCACGCCGCGCCGCGCGATGGCGTCGGGCTTGTGGCCACCGATGGCGTCGCCGCCGAAGCGCACGTCGCCGCGCATCGGCGCGAGCGTGCCGGTCAGCACTTTGAGCAGCGTGCTCTTGCCCATGCCGTTGCGGCCCAGCAGTGCGAGCACTTCGCCCGCGCCGACGCTCAGGTCGATGCCGAACAGCACCTGGCTCGCGCCGTAGCCGGCCTCGATGGACTTCGCTTCGAGCAATGTCTTCGTTGTGGTGGCCGTGCTCATGCGTGTCCTTCTGCTTCCGTACCGAGGTACACCGCCTGCACGTCGGGATGCCCGCGCACTTCGTCGGCCGTGCCGCTCATCAGCACGCGGCCTTGCACCAGCACGGTGAGCCGGTTGGCGAGGCGGAACACCGCGTCCATGTCGTGTTCGATCAGCAAGATGGCCATGGACTCGCGCAGCGATTCGATCAGGTCCACCATGCGCGCCGATTCGTCGGGGCCCATGCCGGCCATCGGCTCGTCGAGCAGCAGCAGCTTGGGTTCGGCCGCAAGCGCCAACGCCACGTCGAGCGCGCGCTGTGCACCATGCGGCAGCGTGCCCGCGATGCGGTTGCATTCGCTGCCGAGGCCCACGCGGTCGGCCAGCGCGATGGCGCGTTGGACCAGGTCGCGTTCGGTCGCGCGCGGTGTCATGAAGCGCAAGCTGCTGCCCGCATGGGCCTGCGCCGCGAGCATGAGGTTGTCGTGCACGGTTTCCTTGGCGAAGCCGCGCGTCACCTGGAAGCAGCGCGACATGCCGGCCGCCACGCGCTGGTGATCGCGCAGCTTGGTGATGTCGATCTCGTCGAGCAGGATGCGGCCCGCATCGGCCTTCAGGAGCCCGGTGATCAGGTTGACCAGCGTGGTCTTGCCCGCGCCGTTGGGACCGATCAGCGCATGCACCTCGCCGCGCTCGACGGTGAGGTTCACATGGTCGGTGGCGAGCAAGCCGCCGAAGCGCTTGACCAACCCTTCGATTCTGAAAAGGCTCATGGTGTTGTCTTACTCCCTCGCCCCTCTGGGGAGAGGGCTGGGGTGAGGGGCAAGCGGCGCTTGTACAGGGCGGCAAGCCCCTTGGGTGCCCACAGCGCGACAGCGATCAACAACAATCCCAGCGGCATATGCCAATGCTCCGTGTGTTGCTTCAAGACTTCTTCGAGCACCAACCAGACGACGGCGCCGACCGGCCCGCCCCAGCTGCGGCCCAGACCGCCGATCACCACCATCACCAGCAGCGTTGCCGATTGCGTCCAGTGCATCGTCGCCGGGCTCACGAACCCATTGCCGCCGGCAAGAAGCGCACCCGCCAGCCCCGCAATGGCGCCGGCGATCGCAAACGCCACCAGCTGCAGCCGGAACACCGGATAGCCCAGCGCCCGCATGCGCGTCTCGTTGTCGCGAATGCCCATCAGCGCGTGGCCGAAGCGCGATTGCGTTGCGCGGTGCAGCCACCAGAGCGCCAGTGCGACCAGCACCAACACCACCCAGTAGAAGTTCGACTCGTTGCCAAGGTCGAGCCCGGGCAGCAGCGTGGGCCGCGACATCAGCGTGTAGCCATCGTCGCCGCCATAGCGCCGCAGCGACACCACCACGAAGTACAGCATCTGCGCGAAGGCCAGCGTGGTCATGATGAAGTACACGCCGCGCGTGCGCAGCGCCACCGTGCCGATCAGCGCCGCAACGAGCCCGGCGACGAGCGCGGCCGCAGGCCACATGATCCACGCCGACATCACGCCCGCGTCGCTGAGCGCCACCACCGTGTACGCGCCCATGCCGATGAAGCCCGCATGTCCCAGCGCCACCATGCCGCCGCAGCCGAGGATGAAATTGAGGCTCGCCGCAGCCAGCGCCACGACAAGCACCCGCCGCACGAAGCCGATGTAGAACTCCAGCCCGAACAGGGGCGCGACCAGCGGAAATGCCGCGAGGAGCAGGAAGACCAGCCCGAGGCCGATGTAGCGTGAAGATGAGGAAGGGGACTTCATGCGCGCGCCGAGAACAGCCCCGAGGGCCGGAAGATCAGGACAACCACCATCAGCGCGTACATCGCGACTTCGGCGAAGAGCGGGCCCAGGTCCGCCGCCGTGGCGGGCGGCAGCGTGGCGCGCAGCAGCATC
>CAMATD010000418.1 GCA_945860785.1 Variovorax sp. YR752
AGCCTGGGGCATCTACGGCTTCAGCATGACCTACCGCTTCACCGGCGAGCAGCAGTTCCTCGACACCGCACGGCGCATGGCCGACTGGTTCATCAGCCACCTGCCGGCCGACAAGGTGCCGTTCTGGGACTTCAACGACCCCGCCATTCCCAACGCACCGCGCGACAGCTCCGCGGCCGCCATCGCCGCCAGCGGGCTGATGGAACTCTCGCTGTTCGAGACCGACGCTACGCGCGCCACCACCTATCGCAATGCGGCCAAGGCCTTGCTGGGCGCGGTGCTGAGCCCGCCCTACCTCGCGACGCTCGGCTCGCCGAGCAACACGCAGGCGCTGCTGCTGCAGTCGAGCTATCACAAGAACGAAGGGCTCTACAACCAGGGCACCGGCTGGGGCGACTACTACCTGCTCGAAGCCATGCTGCGCGCGCGCCGCCTGCCGCCGGGCCTCGCGCCGCTCGCGACGCTGGGCGTCACGGCCAGCAGCGCGCAGGCCGGCAACCCCGCCACGGGCGCCACCGACAACAACCCGGCCACGCGCTGGAGCGCGCAGGGCGACGGCCAGTGGCTGCGCATCGACCTCGGCGCCGGCGCGGTGGTGCACAAGGTCGGCGTGTCGTTCTATCTGGGCGACCAGCGCAGCGCCCGCTTCGACATCGAGACCTCGACCGACGGCCTCGCATGGACGCCCCGTTGGCAAGGCCGCAGCAGTGGCCAGACTGCGGGCATGGAGTACTACGACATTCCCGATGCGAGCACGCGCTACGTGCGCATCGTCGGCCACGGCAGCACCGCGAGCGACTGGAACAGCGTGACGGAGATCGCTGCGTTCTGAAGCAGCCGTTCAGCGCGCCCCGAGCGCCTCGTAGAGCTTCAGCGCGGCGCTGCGATCATCCTGTTTCTCTGCGGTTGGAATCAGTGCTCGTGGTGGTAGCGTTGCAGCGTTCGTTCGTCAAAGGGCTGGTCGACAGCAGCAAACAAAGCAAAGCAGGAAGGGCATTGCCGAAGATGATCATCGTGGGGGACCGTGGTCGAGTTGCTGGCCGCACGCCGATGGGTGCGCAGCCCATTTCGCGCAGGCGCCTGTTGTGCAGCGGGCTGGCTGCCGCATCGTTGGGCCATCCCTTTCTGCAACTGCACGCGCAGCAGGCATCGCGTGACCTGTTCACGCTCGGCGTGGCTTCGGGCTCACCGAGGCCCGACGGCATGGTGCTCTGGACCCGATTGGCGCCCGAGCCGCTGCAAGGCGGCGGCATGGGTGATACGCCGGTCGAGGTGCGCTGGGAAGTCGCGGAAGACGAGGGCTTCCGCCACGTCGTGGCCAAGGGCTCGGCGACGGCAGTTGCCGAACTGGCGCACTCGGTGCATGTCGAGGTGCAAGGACTCCTGCCAGGCCGCCCTTACTGGTACTGCTTCACGGCAGGCGGCGCACGCAGCCCCGTCGGCCGCACGCGCACCGCACCGGCCGAGGGCGACGAAGCCTCGCAGCCGCTGCGCTTCGCCTTCGCGTCCTGCCAGCAGTACGAGCAGGGCTACTACGCGGCCTACCGCGACATGGCTGCGCAGCCGCTCGACTTCGTCGTCCACCTCGGCGACTACATCTACGAAAGCTCCTGGGGCTCGCGCCATGTGCGCCGCCACGAGGGCGGCATCCCGACGCAGCTGGCCGAATTTCGCGACCGCTACGCGCTCTACAAGACCGACCCGCACCTGCAGGCCGCGCACGCCGCCTTTCCCTGGCTCGTGACCTGGGACGACCACGAGGTCGCCAACGACTACACCGACGACGTGTCGCCGCGCAGCATCGATCCCGCGCAGTTCCTCGCGATCCGCGCCGCCGCCTACCAGGCCTGGTACGAGCACATGCCCGTGCCCGCCAGCATGCGGCCGCACGGCGCCGACGCCACCATCTACGGCCGCCATCGCTTCGGCCGGATGCTCGACGTGCTGCTGCTCGACGGGCGCCAATACCGCTCGCACTACGCCTGCCTCGCGGGCCGCAGCGCCTCGCCGCTGGCCGACTGTGCCGACCGGTTCGCACCGGAGCGCAGCTTCCTCGGCAAGAAGCAGGAGGCCTGGCTCACGAACGAGCTTGCCGCGCCGCCCGCCCGCTGGACGGTGATCGCCCAGCCCACGCTGCTGGCCGAGGCCGACCGCAAGCGCGGCCCCGAACACGGCTACTGGATGGACGGCTGGGACGGTTATGCCGCTGCTCGCGCGCGCCTGCTCGACGGGCTGGCCGCCAACAAGGCACGCGGCGGCGACGCGCTCGTCATCAGCGGCGATGTGCACGCCTTCTGGGCCGCAGACCTGCGCCGCGAACCGCAGGGCCCGGCGGTCGCGACCGAGTTCGTCGGCGGCGCCATCACCTCCGAAGGCCCCAGCGCTGCCAACGTGGCCAACATGCTCGCAAAGAACGACCACCTGCGCTACGGCCGCGGCGACAAGCGCGGCTACGCGCTCATGACGCTCGATGCGCGCGGCTGCGCGGTCGAGTTCCGCGCCGTGGACGACGAGAAGAACGCCGACTCCGCGGTCGCGCCGATGGCCCGCTTCTCGGTGGCCCGCGGCGCGCCCGGCGTGCATCTCGAAACCACCTGAAATATCCGGCGCCTGCAGGATCGCGCGGCCGTGCCTATGATGGCCGCCGCCCTTCCACACCTCTCTCACTTCTTCGGAGCGCGCCCCCATGAGCATTCCCACCATCCGTCTCGGCCGCACGGGCCTCACCGTGTCCCGCCTCGCCCTCGGCACCATGACCTTCGGCCTGCAGACCGACGAGACGGTGTCGCACCAGATCCTCGACAAGGCCGCCGAAGGCGGCATCAACTTCCTCGACACCGCCGACGCGTACCCGCTCGGCGGCACCATCGAGACCGCCGGCCGTACCGAAGAGATCATCGGCAACTGGCTGCAGAAGCAGGGCCCCTCGGGCCGCCGGCGCTTCGTGGTGGCCACCAAGGCGGTCAACAGGGTCGGCCCCAACCCCTGGGACCAGGGCGCCTCGCGCAAGCACCTGCTGGACGCCATCGATGCCTCGCTCAAGCGGCTGCAGACCGACCACGTCGACCTGTACCAGCTGCACATGGACGACCGCGAGACGCCGCTCGAAGAGAGCCTCGAGGCGCTCGACGTCATCGTCAAGTCGGGCCGCGCGCGCTACATCGGCGTGTCGAACTTCCTGGCTTACCGGCTGGCCCGCGCGCTCGGCAAGTCCGAGCTGCACAAGCTCACGCGCTACGTGTCGGTGCAGCCGCGCTACAGCCTCTTGTTCCGCGAGATCGAGCGCGAGCTGCTGCCGCTCGCGAGCGAAGAGGGGCTGGGCGTGATTCCCTACAACCCGCTGGCCGGCGGCCTGCTGACCGGCAAGTACAAGCCCGGCGTGAAGCCGGAAGAGAACACCCGCTTCACGCTCGGCACGGCCGGCGGCATGTACCAGGACCGCTACTGGAACGAGCGCAGCTTCAACACCGTGACGCAGCTGCACAAGCTGGCCGACGAGGCGGGCGTGCCGCTGGCGACGCTGGCGGTGGCGTGGGTGATGGCCAATCCGCTGATCACGGCGCCGCTGCTCGGCGCGAGCCGGCCGGAGCAGCTCGACGCGACGATTGCGGCGGCTGAATACAAGCTCGATCCGGCGCTGAAGCAGAAGCTCGACGAACTGACGGCCGAGTACCGCAAGGGCGACGCCCCGCGCTGATTCTCTGTCTTGCTCCTTCCCCCTCTGGGGGAAGGCTGGGATGGGGGCTGC
>CAMATD010000419.1 GCA_945860785.1 Variovorax sp. YR752
GAGACCTTCCTGGCCAAGCTGGTGAACTGGGACTTCGTCGCGAAGAACTTCGGCTGAAGTCGCGCTTTCCCATCGAAAAAGCCGACCCTCGGGTCGGCTTTTTTGCGGGCCATAGGCGGCAGACGCTCAGCGTTTGGTGGCTGCGAACAGCTCGCCACCGATCTTGGCGCCCTTCTTGATGTTCTTCTTGGCGAACCAGCCCTGGTTCATTTCGAGGACGTAGCGCACCGGCTCTTCGGAGCAATGCGAGTTCTCGGTCATCGGTTGCATGTCGACCAGGTTGACGATGCGGCCATCGTCGGCCACGAAGGCTGCGGTCAGCGGCAGCAGCGTGTTCCTCATCCAGAAGCACTGCGTGGCAGGCTGCTCGAACACGAAGATCATGCCCTCGGCTTGCGGCATGTTCTTGCGGAACATCAGGCCGATTTCGCGCTGCTGGGGCGTTTGCGCGATCTGCGTATCGATCTTGTAGAGGCCGACCGACAACTGGGTGCGTGCCAAGTCGGTCTGGGGTTGCGGTTGTTGCGCATGCGTCGGCATCACGAAGGAAGCGGACAGCAGGAGCAGGGCGGCTAGACGCTGAAACATCGGACAACTCTTTCAGGGCGGGGGCATGGCCCGGCCCGTAACCAATAAAAAGCGGGCATTGCCAGTGAGCTTGAAAGCTTACACCTTCTTGGCGGCGGCCGCGTGGGCCTTGGCGACGTGGCGAACCTTGTGCTTCTTGACGGCGGCGTGCTTGGCCTTGGCCTTGTGAGCAGCAGGTGCGGCCGGAGCAGCAGCGGCGGGTTCAGCGGTTTGAGCAAAAGCACCGGCAGCGAAGAGACCGGCGATCAGGGCTGCGAGCAGCTTGTTCATGAGAAATCCTTTGAGATTGTTGATTTGGATAGCCCTCCCTGCGGAAGGTCCCCATTCAACGGAGGGCGCTGCACGCGGTTGACAGCACTCCAGCCACGATCAACAAAAAAAAGCGCTCCGAAGAGCGCTTTTTTCGTGGGGCCAGACCGCCTTACTTGGCGCCCGGCTGGTCAGGCGTGCCGCCTTGGGTTGCCTTGCGCTTGACGCTGCCGTCCTTGTTGCGACGACGTTGGTCGCGCATGCTGGCGCGCTTTTCGCCAGAGGCTGCAGCCTTGTCGCCACCGATCACGCCCGCTTCGGGGGTCTTGGCGATGTCACCAGCGGGAGCTGCAACTTGACCGGCCGGCTTGGCAGCCTTCTTGGCTTCGGCGCGTTGCTGCGACTTGCTGTTGGTTGCGTTCCCTTGTTCGGGCGTCGTGCCAGCCGAGTTTTGGGCGTAGGCGCCAGCTGCGAACAGGCCAGCGATCATGACTGCGAGAATTTTGCTCATTGATGATTCCTCTATCGAGAATTGGTTGGCAATGCCTCCCGGCGAGCAGAAGGTCAGCCACTAACGAGCCCATTGGCCCTATGGTTGACAAACGCCTGCTGATGGGCTGCGTCTAAAATGTACAGCGATTTGTTCGTGGGCTGTACAGCGATTCCCCCTCGCTGTCTGAATTCGCAGACAGTCGTCAAAATTACGTCACTCCCGGAGCCATCCCACTCATGTCCAGCTATCAGCACATCAAAGTCCCGGCCGAAGGCCAGAAGATCTCGGTCAACGCCGACAATTCGCTGAATGTGCCTGATCAACCGATCATCCCCTTCATCGAAGGCGACGGCACGGGGCTGGACATCACCCCGGTGATGCTCAAGGTGGTGGACGCAGCCGTGGCCAAAGCCTACGGCGGCAAGAAGAAGCTTCACTGGATGGAGGTCTACGCCGGCGAGAAGTCGACCAAGGTCTACGGCCCCGACGTCTGGCTCCCCGAGGAAACCCTGCATGCCGTGCGAGACTACGTGGTCTCCATCAAGGGCCCGCTCACCACGCCCGTCGGCGGCGGCATCCGTTCGCTGAACGTCGCGCTGCGCCAGGAACTCGACCTCTACGTGTGCCTGCGGCCCCATCCAGTACTTCGAAGGCGTGCCCAGCCCCGTGCGCGAGCCGCACAAGACCAACATGGTCATCTTCCGCGAGAACTCGGAAGACATCTACGCCGGCATCGAGTTCGAAGCCGAAAGCGACAAGGCCAAGAAGCTCATCAAGTTCCTGCAGGACGAACTCGGCGTCAAGAAGATCCGCTTCCCCAATACCTCCGGCATCGGCGTCAAGCCCGTGTCGCGGGAAGGCACCGAGCGCCTGGTGCGCAAGGCACTGCAATACGCCGTCGACAACGACAAGCCCAGCGTGGACCATCGTCCACAAGGGCAACATCATGAAGTTCACCGAAGGTGGCTTCCGTGACTGGGCCTACGCCCTTGCCGCCAAGGCATTCGGCGCCGAGCTGATCGATGGCGGCCCGTGGATGAAGTTCAAGAACCCCAGGACGGGCAAGGAAATCACCGTCAAGGACAGCATCGCCGACGCGTTCCTGCAGCAGATCCTGCTGCGTCCCGCCGAGTACAGCGTGATCGCCACGCTGAACCTCAACGGCGACTACGTGTCCGACGCGCTGACCGCACAGGTCGGCGGCATCGGCATCGCCCCGGGCGCGAACCTGAGCGACACCGTCGCCATGTTCGAGGCCACGCACGGCACGGCGCCGAAGTACGCCGGCAAGGACTATGTGAACCCCGGCTCCGAAATCCTCTCGGCCGAAATGATGCTGCGCCACATGGGTTGGACCGAAGCGGCCGACCTGATCATCAGCTCGATGGAAAAGTCGATTGCCAGCAAGAGGGTCACGTATGACTTCGCCCGACTGATGGAGGGCGCTACGCAGGTGAGTTGCTCGGGCTTTGGCCAGGTCATGATCGACCACATGTAATTCATCGCGCGCCCCGACGTCTTGCGACGTCGCCGCATCGAGCCCTTGAACTTCCGGAAGGAATTCAAGGGCTTTTTTCTTGGGCGTTGCGCGTCGTTTGTGCGTCAAGAATTACTACTTTGGCATTGATTCAATGAAGTGGCTCTGGACAAACTTCACGGATCAATGGCCTGCTTTTTCCGTTTAACTATTGGTAGAAACTGTGCGCCGCACACACCTGTGCAAGCACCCAGAATCGCGCTCATTCAAGAAGTCATAGGGAGCGTTGGGTGGGCAAGAAAACCGTCAAGGCAGACATCGGCGATGTCGAGTGCGGAATGCATTGCTGTCGAGCAATTTGCACTGCTTGTTGGGCGGGAGATCGCACAATGACGATCTCTCGACGAGCACTGTTCGGCAAGCTCAATCTCACCCTGTTTCGCGGCATCGAATCCGCAACGGCCTTTGCCAAGCTGAGGGGGAAGCCGTACGTCGAGCTGACGCATTGGATTCATCAGCTCTGGCAGATCAACGACAGCGATCTGCATCGCATCTGCCGCCACTATCGGATCGATCCGCAGGCCATTGAGAAAGACCTGGCCTCTGCCTTGTCAGGTCTGCCTTCGGGTGCCACATCGCTGAACGATTTCTCGCATCACATCGAGGTGGCCATCGAGCGCGCCTGGGTTCTCTCCAGCCTTGAATTCGGCGGCCGTTGCGTGCGCAGCGGCTGGCTGCTTGCCGCCCTGGTGCAGACACCGGAGCTGCGGCGTGTGCTTCTTGGCATATCGCCCGCATTCCAGAAAATTCCTGCAGACCCGCTGACGGACTTCGTCGTCGCCATCATGGCCGACTCTCCCGAAGACAGGGAAGGGCCGCACGACGGCTCCGGCCTGCCATCTGCGATGCCCGGTGAGGCCAGCGGTGCCGTTGCCGACC
>CAMATD010000420.1 GCA_945860785.1 Variovorax sp. YR752
GGGATAGAGCCGACCCTTCACGCGCTCGAACAGCGGAAAGCCCAGCTGGCTTTCCGTGTACGACAGGGTGCGGCTGATGGCAGGCGCGGACACATGCAGAAGGCGGGCCGCGTCGCTGACCGAGCCGGTCGCCATGACAGCCCGAAAGACTTCGATCTGTCGCAAATTCATGTCATCGATTCGCTCTGCGCAAATTCCATCAGGGGACTGAGCATAGCCCTCAATAGCGCGCGCGATACCTTAGCCCACCAAGATCCGCCATCTCGGTGGCCTGTCTCCATATCGAGCGCGGAAATTCACAGCTTTTGCTTTTGCTCCAGCTGACGCTGGCGTTCAGCGATCGCGAGTTTCTTGGCTTTGTCGTAGCCATGTTCCGCGACCGAGAATGCCTTGCTCACCGTTCCCTTGCCGGCGGTGTAGGTGATGGCCATCCAATAGCCAGGATGCGTGGGTCGAGGCGACTTGAATGCGACGCCGCTGCCGTTGTTCTTCCGGACGATTTCGGACTTCGAGCGCTTCGGCGAAAGCGTGGCGGTCTGACGAGGCGGTGCATTCCGGATCGCTTCTTCGGCCGGATGCACTCTTGCCAATCCGGACATCTGGTCCAGCTGCCGGGTACGCTCGTGGATCGCCATCGACCGCGCAGCGTTTCCTTGGGCGCTTGCAGGAAACAACGCGCGCAGTATCTGATCGTGGGCGATGTAGGTCTTGGCGAGCCATCCAAGAACTTTTCCATTGGCCAACTGCAAGGGGAACACGCCAGGCACGCCCGTCTTGTTGTTCACCCGGACCTTCTCTGCCCGGGACCGGCGCGTGACCGGTGGCAGGCTTCTCACAAGCGCATCGCGCCACTGCTGTGCGTGGACCAGCGCCTGCGCGATGCCGCCGTAGCTGGCTTTGCCAAACAACGCGCGGTGACGCGTCCCGGCTCTGACGATGGACACCTCGAAGCCTCAGGGTCGGGTGTAGATGCCATACATGCGCGCTGTGTTGGGGGTGCCTTTGGGCATTCGTGAGCAACTCTGCAGATCGCAATTGGTTATCAATGGTAACCATTAAAAATGCGCGGCCGTCGCCGCCGCGCGCAGGGCAAGCAGGTAGCTATCCACGCCCTCGGTGAAGTCACGGTGGATGCGCTCGCGCTTGCCGAACATGTGGTGGTTGATGCCGTGCAGCATGAGGATCTTCATGGGGTTGTCTGCGTCTCGTTCGATCAGACCAAGGGGATGGTCATGCGGTCGATGACGCTGCGTGTATCGGGCCGCACGCCGCGCCACCACAAGAAGGCTTCCGCAGCCTGTTCCACGAGCATGCCGACGCCGTCGGCCAGCTTCGGCACGCCGGCGTGCTGCGCCAGCCGCAGGAAGGGCGTCAGGCCCTTGCCATAGACGAGCTCGTAGGCCAGCTCCGCGCCCTGCAGCGTCTCCGCGGGCAGGGGCGGCAGTTCGCCCTTGAGGCTGGCCGAGGTGCCGTTGATGACGATGTCAAATCGCTCTCCTGCCAGATCGCCATAGCCGCAGCCTTGCACGTGGCCGTGCCCGGCAAACTGCCTTGCAAGGTCGATGGCCTTTGTCTCTGTGCGATTCGCCAGCACCACCACGGCCGGTTGCTGTGCAAGAAAGGGGAGCAGTGCGCCCCGCACTGCTCCGCCGGCGCCGATGACCAGCATGCGCGCTCCCTTGAGCTGGAAGCCCAGGTTGCGTTGGATGTCGTTGGTCAGGCCCACACCGTCGAAGTTGTCGGCAACGATCCGGTCGCCTTCGAACTTGAGCGCATTGGTGGCGCCGGCGAGTTCGGCGCGTTCGAGCCGTTCGGTGGCCAGTGCGTAGGCCTGCAGCTTGAAGGGCGCGGTGATGTTCATGCCACGCCCGCCGGCCTCGCGAAACGCATGCACGTCTTGCGCGAAGCGGTCGAGCGAGCCCTCTATCGCGCTGTAGTCGATGTCCTGGCCGGTCGCCATCGCAAAGCTGCCATGAATCATGGGCGACTTGGTGTGGCCGATGGGGTTGCCGATAACGGCGTACTTGTCTGTCATTTCGAAGGGTCTCCTCAAGCACCGTAGAGCACGCCATCGGCCTGCATGTCTGCGATCTGTGCGGCATCGAAGCCGAGGCTCGCAGCGATCTCCGCATTGTGCTCGCCCAACTCGGGTGCCACCCGCGTGATCGAGGTGTCGCACCCCGACATGCGAAAGGGAAGATTCGGCAGGCGGATCCTGCCGAGCACCGGATGGTCCTGCTCGACCACCATGCCGCGCGCGCGGATCTGCGGATCGGCCAGCACTGCGTCGATGCGTTGAACCTTGGCCGCCGGCACGTCGATGCCGTCCAGCATCTTCAGCACTTGCGCGACCGGTTGCGCCGCAACCCAGGGCTTCACCACTTGGAGGATCTCCGCGCGATGGGCATTGCGCCCGGTTGAAGCGTACAGCCGCGTGTCGCTGCCGAACCCCGCGGGGCCGCCGTTCTTTTCGACCAGCGCGGCAAAGCGCTTCCACGCGTCGTCCACCTGCGCGGCGATCACGAGGTCGCCGTCCTGCGCGCGGAACACGCCGTAGAGCGTGGAATTGGGCATGTCGTGCCCGGTCTGCACCGGCACTTCCTGTCCGTTGGAAAGCGTGTAGCACTGCACCGCGTACTCGTGCATGGACACCAGCGTGTCGTACAGCGCCATGTCGATGTGCTGCCCGCGCCCGGACTTCACGCGCCCCAGCAGCGCGGCATTGATCGCGGCGACCGCGTGGATGCCGGTGTACATGTCACCGAGCGAGATGCGCAGCAGCGGCGGGGCTTCACCCGGGTTGCCGACCATCTGCATGATGCCGCTCTTGGCTTCGGCGATGAGGCCGAAGTCGGCCCGGTGCGAGTCGGGGCCGGTGTGGCCGTAGGCCGAGATCGAGCAGTACACGAGTCCGGGGTTGGTTTCGGCGAGTTCGGCATAGCCCAGGCCGAGCTTGTCGAGCGCACCGGGGCGGTAGTTCTCGACGAACACGTCGGCACTGTCGACCAGCTTCTTCATCAACGCGCGGCCGCGTGGATCCTTCGTGTTCACGCTGAGCCCTTTCTTGCCCATGTTCTGCTGCAGGAAGTAGCCGCTGTGGTCGCCGACGAGCCAGGCATGCTGACGCCCGGCATCGCCCGTGCCGGGGCGCTCGACCTTGATGACTTCCGCACCGAGCGCGGCGAGGCAGCGGCCGACATAGGGGCCGGCCAGGAAGTGGCTGTAGTCGATGACGCGAATGCCGGCCAGCGGCAGCGCTTGCTGTGGCAACGCGCTCATGCCGGCTTCCTCGGCACCATCACGCGGTGCTCGCCCTTTTGCACGACCTCGTCGCGCTGGTTGATGAGTTCGGACGGCAGCACGAGGATGCCCCAGCCCGGCTTGCTCTTCGATTCGCGCTTGCTGCCGACGTGGAACTTCACGCGCACCGTGTCGCCGAGCTTGATCGGTCCGACGAAGCGCCATTCCCAGCCGAGGGACATGCCCGGCATGAAGCGCATGTCGCTCTTCGTCTTGAGTCCGTCGGCCACCGACAGGCCGAACAGTCCGTGCGCCACGCGGGTGCCGAACGGCGTGGTGCGCGCATAGGCTTCGTCGGTGTGAACGGGGGTGTGGTCGCCGGTGAGGTCTGCATATGCCATCACGCGGGCTTCTGTCACTTCGTAGGGCGGGCTGATGCACTCCTGGCCGACGACGGCGTCGTCCCAGTACTTGTCTTCGATGGTCAAGGCGGTCACGGT
>CAMATD010000421.1 GCA_945860785.1 Variovorax sp. YR752
GCGAAATAAAGGAGGAGCGAAGCGGGGGGACATTCGCGGAGGGGAGCACCCGGTGTCCTGTGCACGCGCCCCGAACGGCCCGAGCAACTCTCAGCCCATCCGCTCAGTCGATGCTGATGTTCGCGGCCTTGGCCACCTCGGCCCACTTCACGCGGTTGTCGTGCACGGTCTTCTTGAACTGCGCGGGCGACTCGATGCGGATCGTGTTGCCCTGGGCCTCGAACTTCTCGCGGATCTCGGGCTGCTCGAGCACGGCCTTCACGGCGGCATTGAGCTTGTCGACGATCAGCGGGTCGGTGCCCTTGGGCGCGAAGATGCCGAACCAGATCGAGCTGTCGAAGCCCTTGGTGCCCGGCACGCCGCTGGAGGCGATGGTGGGAACTTCCTTCACGGCCGCCACCGGCGCGGCCGTGGTCACGCCCAGGAGGCGCACCTTGCCGGCCTTGTAGTGCGGCAGCACGATCTGCACCTGGTTCATGATGCAGCAGGTCTCGCCGCGCACCACCGATGTGATGGCTTCGGGCCCGCCCTTGTAGGGCACGTGCACCATGCTCAGGCCAAGGCGTGAATTGAATTCGGCAAAGGCCATGTGCGTACCGGCGCCGTTGCCTGTAGACGCATAGTTGTACTTGCCGGGGTTGGCCTTGACCAGATCGACAAACTCCCTCAAGGTCTTCACGTTGATCACCTCCGAATTGATGGTGAGCACGTTCGACACGTCGAGCACCGGCGCCACGGGCACGAAGTCGGCCTCCACGTCGAAAGGCAGCTTCTTGTAGAGCGCAGCGTTGCTGCCATGCGTGGCGGCAGTGCCGAAGGAGAGCGTGTAGCCGTCGGGCTTCGAATGCGCCACGTATTCGCTCGCGATGTTGCCGGCGGCGCCCGATTTGTAGTCGATGATGACCGGCCGCCCGAGCTGCCTGGACAACGGCTCCTGGATGGTGCGGGCCACCACGTCGACGCCCGAACCGGCCGGAAAGCCCATGATCAATGTGACGGGTTGTTGCGGCCAGTCGTTCTGGGCAAAGGCGGCCGGCATGGCGGCGGCGTACAGGGCGGCGCCTGCCAGCAGCAGGGTACGGCGTGAAAACCCAGAGAGGAGAGAATGGGCCATGACTGTCTTTCTTCGAGGCGGGCGGTGCGAGCGCGAATTGTGGCGCGCGGCTGATACCCGTTTCCCCATGAGCTTATGCGCCGCGACGCACACGCATTGCAGCCGCTCCCCATAATCGCCCCATGGTCCGCCTCTCCCAACTACTCCACCCCGCACGCGAGCCCGCGCCCGTGCGCGCCGCCGCCACCGTGCTGCTGCTGCGCGACACCGCCGCCGGCATCGAAGTGCTGATGACGCGCCGCTCGGCCACTGCCAGCTTCGCGCCGGGCGCTTATGTCTTCCCCGGTGGCCACATCGACGCGGCCGACGAAGCCGCCAAGCGCATCACCACCCCCCGCCCCACCCAAAGCCGTGCCCAGCGCACCCAGGCCATCGCGGCCATTCGCGAGGGTTTCGAGGAGCTCGGCGTGCTACTCGCCCGCCATGCCGACGACAGCCCGGTGACCGCCGCGGAGACCGCCTCGATGGACCGCAACGCCACCGCCGGCACGGGCTTTGCCGACCAATGCGCGGAACGCGGGTTGATTCTTTCTTCCGACCAGGTGCTCACCTTCGCACACTGGATCACCGACCGCGACCTGCCCAAGCGCTTCGACGTGCCCTTCCTGGTGGCGCGCATGCCAGAGGGCCAGACGCCCACGGCCGACGAGAGCGAGCAGTTCGAGCCCAGCTGGGTGCGCCCGGCCGATGCGCTCGCGCGCCATGCGGCGGGCAGCTTCTTCATGATCTTCCCGACCGTGCGCACGCTGCAGCGCCTGGCGGCCTACGCCACGGTCGATGCGGTGCTCGCGGCCTGCGCGCCCGGCGGCAACGGCGAGGCGCCACTGTGGACCAGCTGCCCGCGCGCCGGCCTGCTCAAGGGCGAGGACACGCGCTCCATGGAAGGCGATTCGCCCTTTGGCGAGCTCGCGCTGGTGTGCCCCGACGGCCAGGTCGTGCACGCGCTCGACTGGCAGAGCGAGCAACCGGTGCCGCTCCTGAAGAACGTGCAGCGCCTGACCGCGCCCAACCCGAGCGCCATGACCGGCCCCGGCACCAACACCTACATCGTGGGCGACGCGGCCACGGGCTACCTCGTGATCGACCCGGGCCCGAACGACTTCGACCACATCGGCCGCCTCTGGCGCGCCACGCGCGGCGACATCCGCATGATCGTCTGCACGCACTCGCATGCCGACCATTCGCCGGGTGCCGCGCCGCTGCAGGCGCTGTGCAAGGCGAACAGGCCGCCGATCCTCGGCCTGCCCTCGGCGCCGACCGCACGTGCCACGGCGCGCTTCACGCCCGAGCGGGCGCTCGAAAACGGCGAGCGCCTCGTGCTCTCTGGCACCACAACAGAAGGCGAGCCCATCACCCACACGCTGCGCGTGATCCACACGCCCGGCCACGCGGCCAACCACCTCTGCCTAGTGCTCGAAGAAGACGGCCTGCTGTTCTCCGGCGACCACATCCTGAACGGCAGCACCACGGTGGTCGATCCGCCCGATGGCGACATGACGGCGTATCTCGATTCGCTCGACACGCTCGATGTGGCCTGCGCCGCGGGCGTCGTCGAATTCATCCTGCCGGCCCATGGCTACGTGATCGGCTTTGCGCGCACGGCCATTGCACAGCTGAAGGCACACCGCCTGAAGCGCGAGGCCAAGATCGCCGCCGCCATGCACAAGCTGCCCCAGGGCACGCCCGAGCAATGGCTGCCGCTCGCCTACGACGACGTGCCCGAGCGCATGTGGCCGGTGGCGGCCCGCTCGCTGGCCGCGCATGTGGCGCGCATCCAGCAGCAACAGACGGCGACCCGATGAACAACAACAGACCCTCCGAAGAAGAAGGCATCCGCCTCGCCAAGCGCGTGGCCGCAATGGCCGGTGTGTCGCGGCGCGAGGCCGAGCTGTTGATCGAGAACGGCGCGGTGCGTGTCGATGGCGTGCCTGCCACGCTGCCGCAATCGCGCGTGCAGGCGCACCAGCAGGTCGAGATCGAGGCCGGCGCCAAGCCCGAGCCGGTGGTGCCTGTCACGCTGCTGCTGTACAAACCGGCGGGCATGCCGACCGACACCGCACACAAACTGCTGGTGGCCGTCAACCACCACGAGCCCGAGCGCGCCGGCCAGCGCTTTCTGCCGGTGCACGCCAAGGGGCAGCACTGCATGACGCCGCTCGAAACCGGCGCCAGCGGCCTCGTGGCCTACACGCAGGAGTTCCGCATCGAGCGCAAGCTGCAGGAAGACGCGGGCATCCTCGAGCACGAGGTGATGGTCGACGTGGCCGGCACGGTGAGCCCCGAGGTGCTCGCGCGCTTCGAGCGTTCGCCTGCGCGCGTGAGCATCGGCCGCCAGGCCGACGACCAGACCGGCCTGCGCTTTGCGCTCAAGGGCGCGCGGCCCGGGCAGATTGCGCATCTTTGCGACCAGATGGGCCTGACCATCGTGGCGATGTGGCGCATCCGCATCGGCCGCGTGCCGTTGGCGGGGCTGCAGCCGGGCCAGTGGCGCTATCTGGCGCCGCACGAACGCTTTTGAGAGGATGACGACGACGATGCGCCGCGTGTTCGCGGTCTGCAATTTTCAGCCAGCGGCCTCGCGCCGCCGACAGGGAGATGAGCCATGAG
>CAMATD010000422.1 GCA_945860785.1 Variovorax sp. YR752
GGCACCGTGCGGATGAACCTGAACGATTCAACGGGTGGCACGTCTCACCCTGTACACTTCCATCATTGCAGTGAGCGGCCCGCCCCGTGCGGGCCTGTCGTGAGGCTTCAATCAATGAAAACGTCTATCCCTCGCGGCATCGCTGCCGCATCCGGCCGGGCTCCGGCCGCCATGCTGGCGCTGGCGTGTGGTCTCGCCCTGCTGGCGACACCGCCCGCCGTCCGTGCCCAGGGCCTGGCCGGCATGTCCCAGGAAGACAAGCTGCGCGCCGCTGCGGCCGCGCAGGGGGGGCGCTCCCCGGCAGACGCAGCCTCTGGCGCAGCCGGCGCGGGCGCGGTCGTGCCGCCCACCGTGCGGCCCACGCTGGCTCCCGGCAAGGAGCAGCTGTCGCCCCGGCCCGGGTCGGCGGCCGACCCGCGCACGGCGCGGCCTGCCGAGGGGATGCCCTCCGCGCCCGAGCCGCGCGCGCTGCCGCCGCTGGAACCCAGCGAGTTCCAGCGCTTCGTGCAGCAGTCCACCGGGCGGCTGCTGCCGCGCTTTGGCGCTTCGCTGTTCGAGGAATCGTCGTCCAGCTTCGTGCCGGTGGAGAACGTGCCAGTCACGCTGGATTATCTCGTCGGGCCGGGCGATGAGCTGCGCATCCGGGTGTGGGGCGCAGTCGAGGGCGACCACCGCAGCACGGTGGACCGCAACGGCAACATCGACATCCCGCAGATCGGCACGGTGGCGGTGGCCGGCGTGCGCATGGACCGACTGGAAGCGCATGTGCGCGCAGCCATCGCGAAGAGCTTCCGCAACTTCGAGCTGAGCGTGACGCTGGGCCAGCTGCGCTCGATCCAGGTGTTCGTGGTGGGGCAGGCGCGACGACCGGGAAGCTACACGGTGAGTTCGCTGTCCACGCTGGTGAGCGCACTGTTTGCCTCGGGCGGGCCTTCGGCCACCGGCTCGATGCGCCGGGTGCAACTGCGCCGCGGCGACAAGGTGGTCACCGAGTTCGACATCTACGATTTTCTCTCTCGAGGCGACAAGTCGCGCGATGCGCGGCTGCTGGCGGGCGACGTGATCTTCATCCCGTCCGAGGGGCCGACGGTGGCGCTGTCCGGCAGCGTTCGCGTGCCGGGCATCTACGAACTGAAGGCGGATACGCCGTTGTCGGAGGTGCTGGCGCTGGCCGGCGGGCTGGCCAGCACCGCAGCCGGGCAGCGCGCCATGGTCGAGCGCATCGAGGGCCGGCAGGTACGGCGGGTAGAGACCTTCGATCTCAATGGCGACGGGCTCAAGCGCGCGCTGCGCGACGGCGACGTGGTGTCGGTGCAGCCGATCTCGCCGCGGTTCGCCAACGCGGTCACGCTGCGCGGGCATGTCGCGATGCCGATGCGCCACCCGTTCCGCCCTGGCATGCGGGTGAGCGACCTGATTCCCGAGCGCGAGGCACTGGTGGTGCCGGACTATTACCTGCGGCGCAACCTGATCACGCGGGGGGATGTGCTCGAGCCCAGCAGTGCGACTGCAGCTGGGCCTGCGGGTGGGCGCACGCCGCTACGCCGCGATGGCACGGAAGCTGCCACCGGGCCGCGGGACAGTAACCAGTTGCTGAGCGAGATCGCCGATATCTCCCGCGTCGAGGTGAACTGGGACTACGCCGTCGTCGAGCGGCTGGACGCCAACGACCTCACCACCCGCCTGATTCCATTCAATCTGGGCCAGGCGGTGATGGACCGCAACCCGGAGCAAAACCTCGTGCTGCAACCGGGTGACGTGGTCACCATCTTCTCGCGCGCGGACTTCGGCGTACCCGCCGCCCGGCGCTCGGCCATGGTGGTGCTGGAGAACGAGTTCAGGACGCCCGGGCTATACCAGGCGCAGCCGGGCGAGACGCTGCGGCAACTGGTGGTGCGGGCAGGAGGGCTGTCGCCCAATGCCTACCTGTATGGCGCCGTGTTCACCCGCGAATCCACCCGTCAGTCGCAGCAGAAGGCCCTTGAGGAGGCGATCGCGCGGATGGAGGTGGACCTGCAGCGCGCGACCGCGACGCGTGCGCAGAACGTGCTGCCGGGCGACGCGGATGCGCTGGGGCGGGAGACGGCCGCCCAACAAGGCACGCTGCAGCGGCTGCGGCAACTGCGTGCGACCGGGCGTATCGTGTTCAACCTGCCGGAACAGCCGCAACTGGCCGACATCCCCGACCTGCCGCTGGAAAACGGCGACCGGCTGATGGTGCCGCAGCGACCCGCCATCGTCAGCGTGCTGGGTTCGGTCTACAACGCGGGGACGTTCATCCATCGCAACGGGCAGCGCGTGGGTGACTACATCCGCCTTGCGGGCGGGCCGCTGCGCACGGCCGATGACCGCGCCATCTACATCCAGCGGGCGGACGGGTCGCTGGCGAGCCGTCGGCAATCAGGGTGGCTCGCGGGCGGTTTCGAGAACCTGGCGCTGATGCCGGGTGATTCGGTGGTCGTGCCCGAGAACTTCGAATACGTGAGCTGGACACGCACGCTGCGCGACTGGTCGCAGATCTTCTTCCAGTTCGGGCTGGGTGCGGCGGCGATCAAGGTGCTGAAGGACTGATGGCGATGAGCACGACGACACCGGATGTGGGCGGCGCCGATGCGCAGGCCCCGATACCTGAAGGCGCCAACGACGAGATCAGTCTACTAAAGACGTTGTTGGTGCTGTGGGAGCACAAGTGGCTGCTGATTTTCTCCACGCTCGGCGCGGGTGTGCTGGCGGCAGGGGTCACGCTTCTGATGCCTAACTACTACACCGCGACAGCGAGGATTCTTCCCCCGCAGCAGAGCAATTCAAGCGCGGCAGCGTTGCTGGGGCAACTCGGCGGGCTGGCTGCTGCGGCCGGTGGGAACATCACTGGGATTCGGAACCCGAACGACCTCTACGTCGGCATGATGAAGAGCCGTACGGTGGCTGACAGGCTGATCGAGCGCTTCGATCTCAAACCTTACTTCGAAGAGACTTCCCAAAATCTCACCCAACAGAAGCTTGCTAACGCAACAAAGATCTCGGCTGGCAAGGACGGGATCATTTCGGTGTCGGTCGAGATCAAGGATCCAAGGCTAGCCGCCGATCTCTCGAATGCGTATGTGGAAGAGCTCATTCGGCTGACCGGACTGCTCGCTGTCACGGAAGCCTCGCAGCGGCGTTTGTTTTTCGAGCGCCAGCTGTCCAAGGTGCGCGATAACCTCCTATCTGCAGAACGCGAGGCACGCGAAGCCCTCGCGCAAGGGGGGCTGGCGCTGGTTGAGGGCCAAGGGCGCAGTCTGATCGAAGCCAGTGCTCGTCTGCGGGCGCAGATCACTGTAAAGGAAGTTCAGGTCGGGGCAATGCGGGCATTCGCGGCTGAAACCAACCCTGACCTTCAACTGGTACAGCAGGAACTAGGTGCGCTTCGCGCTGAACTCGCGCGAGTCGAGGGTGTGACCGGTCAATCGACCAACGCGAGAACAACTCCTTTGGCCAACGACAATACGCGCAAGTTACGTGAATTACGGTACCTTGAGATGCTGCAGGAACTTCTCTCGCGCCAAACTGAAGCGGCAAGATTGGACGAGGCTCGGGATCTGTCTCTGGTGCAGGTGCTGGATTCGGCCGCGCCTCCTGATCGAGCGTCGTCACCCAAGCGCAGTTTGTTTGTACTCGTTGCAACGGCGTTCGTATTTATAGCTGTTGTACTTGGGGTGTTTGGGTGGCGTGCGTA
>CAMATD010000423.1 GCA_945860785.1 Variovorax sp. YR752
CAGCCATAGCCCACGATGTCGAAGCCCACGGCCGCCAGGTCCTCGATGAGACCGGCCCGCTCCAGGTACGCCGCCGCTGCAGGCGAGCCGGGGCCGAGCGAGGTCTTGACCCAGGGCGCAGCCTTCAGACCGAGCGCCCGTGCCTTGCGAGCGACCAGGCCTGCTGCTATCAGGAGACTTGGATCCGAGGTGTTGGTGCAGCTCGTGATTGCAGCGATCGCGACCGGGTATCGCGGCATTTTCCCGCCGGCGACCTTGGGCTGAAAACCGAGAGAGGCGAGGACCAATGCGGCATCCCCGTATCCCAGCAGGTCCTGCGGACGGCGAGGGCCCGCGATGTGCATGTCGATCGCATCCAGGTCGATATGGATCGTGCGCGTATAGGTCGGCTCTGCGGCGGGGTCGAACCACAGGCCGGCCGCGCGGCTGTACGTCTCGACGCGCTCGACCTGGGCCGCGGTCCGTCCGGTCTGCAGAAGGTAGTCGAGGGTATGTCCATCGACCGGGAAGAAGCCGGTGGTCGCACCGTACTCCGGCGCCATGTTGGCCACCACGCTGCGCTCGCCGGCCGTGAGCGTCGAGACGCCGGGACCATGGAACTCCACGAACTCTCCCGACACCCCGATGGCCCGAAGTCGCTGCGTGACAGTCAGCGCAAGGTCGGTCGCCAGCACGCCGGGGCGCAGCGCGCCGGTGAGCCGCACGCCGATCACGTCGGGAATGCGCAGCATGGTCGGCATGCCGAACATCACGGTCTGGGCTTCGAGTCCACCCACACCCCAGCCCAGCACGCCGATACCGTTGACCATGGGCGTATGGCTGTCGGTGCCGATCATCATATCCGGCACCAGCCAGCGTGAGCCGTCGCGCTCCTCGACCGTCACGACGGTCGCAAGTTGCTCCAGATTGATCGTGTGCATGATGCCCGTGCCCGGCGGGTTGATGCGCACGCCCCGCAGCACCTTGGAGGCCCAGCGCAGGAACGAATAGCGCTCCGCGTTGCGCCGGATCTCGAACGCCATGTTCAGTTCGGGCGCGTCCCGGCGCGCGAAGGCCTCCACCGCCAGCGAGTGGTCGACCGACACATCCACCGGCAGGCTCGAGTTCAGCACTGACGGGTTCACCCCGGCTTCGGCCAGCGTGCTGCGCATTGCAGCCAGGTCCACCAGCGCGGGGGTGCTGGTCGTGTCGTGCATGAGCAATGAGCACGCGACCCGGCTGGAAAGCGATCTCCGCTTCGCTCGTACCCGTGTCGGTCCACGCGAGAAGCGCCGCCAGCGCGGCCTCTTTTTCAGCGCCTTCCATGTTGCGCGCGACGTTTTCCATCAGCAGACGCAAGACCACGGGTAGCCGGCTCAGCTTGTCTTTGCAAAGCGCCGGCAGATCGACGGCCAGGTAGTCCTGCCCGGCCGCGACAAGCCGCATGCAGGGCATCTCGGTGTTTTCCATGATTCGTATTTTGCATTTGTTGTTCTTTAAGTGCAATTAAGTGCGAACCCTCAACCCCCGATTCAGAGCGCCGCAACACAGCCTGTAGATTCCTATGATCTTCTGACCCGCTTTTCCATTAAGCGTGGGCCCGTCAGAATGCCTTTTGATCGTTACCCGGCGGGCATGTGCCGACCCGCACACGGGTCAAGGCCTCATGGAAAACTGGATCACTACTGGGCGGAAATCAACAATCACGCGCCACGGCAAGCGAGTGCTGTTCTACTCGACGGTCGATCTGGTCAATGTACTGGAGCAGGGGAAAGCCCAGGGCAAGGCCGGTCGTATCGCGCTGAGCCTACTGCGAATGGATCTGGTAATCTTGGAAGAACTGGGCTACCTGCCGTTCAGTCAGGCTGGCGGCGCGCTGCTGTTCCATCTGCTGTCCAAGCTCTACGAGCGCACGAGCGTGGTGATCACCACCAATCTGGACTTCGCCGAATGGTCGACGGTCTTCGGCGACGCGAAGATGACGACGGCGCTGTTGGACCGACTCACGCACCACTGCCATATCGTGGAGACGGGCAACGAGAGCCATCGCTTCATGCACAGCAGCGCCACGGCGAAGAAGCGTATCAAGGCCAGGGAGCAGACCCGCAAGGCAGGCATCAAGGCCGATTCCAACAGACGCCGCCAATTGACGGCCGCTGCGCGCAGCACGGCAAAAACTTGACCCACCGAACACGTCATCACGTTGAGAGAGAAGTACGGCAAGTCAACGTGGCTTGGTAGAGCGGAGCGCTATATCGATGATCTGTTCAGACTTGCCGCGCCGGCCGCAACATTCCGGTCTTTCCCGGCGCAGCTCTGACAGTTTTCCTGTCAGCCTCCGATATAGGGCTGCTCGTTGAGCTGCGAATTACGAGCTCGGGCGGAAGCACCACATTACGCAGAGTTGAGCCACCCCCATCCAGAGCTTGCTGCAAGATATCCGCAGCCATCCAACCCATCTCGCGGTGGCTGATCCTTATGGTCGTCAGGGGCGGATGCACCAAGTCCACCAATGGCATATCGTTATGTCCAACAATCGAAATATCCTTGGGGCACTCAAGGCCTCTCTCGCGCAGGACGTCATAGGCGCCGAGGGCAAGCAGGTCGTTCGCCGCAACGATTGCCGTGAGTTCGGGATGCTGGTCGAGCAAACGCCGTGTGGCGCTCGCGCCTTCCTCGCGGGTGTAGGTGCCGGCGTTCTGGATTGGAGCACGGGACGCGCTGATGCTGTGCAACGAAAGAGCCTGTTTGAATCCTTGTCGGCGTAGGAAGCCAGTCGAGTGTTCGGGTGGCCCGGCGAGGTGGCCGATTTTGCAGTGTCCAAGGAGACAGAGATGATTGACCGCAAGCTGCATGCCCAATAGTTCGTCAGAAGCGACTGCAGACACGCGCAGGGTCTTCTCGGTCCGATTGACGAGTACGATTGGCAATTCCTCTTCAATGCAGAACGTCACGAGAGGATCTTCTCGGCTGGCGGTTGCCACGATCAGCCCGTCCACGCGCCGCGCTACGAGTCCGCTGGCCAGTTCCCGCTGCCGCTCAGAGTCGTTGCCCACATAGGCCACCAGCACGGAATATCCTGCGGACGACAATCGCTCCGTAGCTCCTGCCAGAATGGGAGTGAAGACGCTGGTTGCAATGTCTGGAACGAGAATCCCGACCAATCGGGATCGGCCCGTGCGCAGGCTCGCAGCAACTGGATCAAGCCTGTAGCCGAGCTTTTTAGCCGCCTTGAGGACCCGTTCGACCTGCGACGGAACCACCATCGGCCTCGTTGTGGTGTTGAGGGCTCGGGATACCGTAGAGGCGTGGACGCCGGCTTCTTCGGCTACCTGCTTCAGGGTGACGCTTCTTCGGCCTGGCTTTGATTGCGAGTACTTGACCTTCAAAAGCTTGGCCTTCCGTTTCAGTTGCCGCGGATCTGCAAAAACTTGCTGCAATCGACTGCAGAATCAGTCTGTACGACCTAATCCCGACTCTCGATCACGAGCTACATCATAAACGCTGGAACGAAAACATAGGCTCGGCTCAAGGACATTTGCTCCCCCCGAACTGCTGCTGTCCAAGGGATGGATGCGTGAGGATTCTGGTTCCCATACCTTCCGAGTAAAACGCGAAAATTGCAAGTTGACTAGGATCGGGACTCCTGCGATGTATTGCACGATGCACTGTTTCACC
>CAMATD010000424.1 GCA_945860785.1 Variovorax sp. YR752
GCTCTCAGAAATTGTGCGACACCCCAAGCTGAAGCCCGCTCGACACCGCCCCCGGCACGCCCGCCGGCGATGAATCGGCCGTCACATAGGCCGCGTTGCCGCGGTTGCGGATTCTCGAATAGGTCGTGTAGACCGCCGTGCGCTTGCCGAGCCAGTGCACATAGCCAATGGCCGCCTGCGTTGCGTCGTCCGCATCCACGCCCGGGCCACTGCGGTTGGAGCGTGCCACCGATGCCTTGATCACGCCTGCACCGACCGGCACGCTGACGCCGACCATCACGTTGACCTGCTTGTCGTGCGCCGCCTTGTGCCGGTGGTAGTTCACATAGAGCTTCACGACACCGAAGTCGTAGGTGCCGCCCAGGGTCGCGGTGCGGTAGGCCTGCCCGCTCGCGGGTGTGTAGCCGTAGGCCGCGGCCACGTCGAGCGGGCCATTGGCGTACCCGAAGCGGGCGCCTGAATAGCGCATGCCCTCCTCGCCCTCCGGCATCGCATGCATGGCCTGGCCGTAGAAGCCGCCCAGGTCGCGCGGGAGAAAGTAGCCGACCGAGTTGTTCACGCGCACCAGCGATTTCGCGCCACCGACCCCGAAGGGCCAGCCCTCGATGATGTTGCTGGAGCCGCCGACACCGACCGTGCCGAAGGGCGAGAACTGCGAGACGTTCCAGAAGGTCGGCGTGTAGTCGCGGCCCAGGCGGACTTCACCCCAGCTTCGCCCCGAGAGGCTCACCGTCGAGCGGCGCTGCCACGGCACGCCCTGCATCTCGCCCGTGTCCGGCAAGAGCGCCGATTCGAGCCAGAAGCCCGCGACAAGGCCGCCACCCAGGTCCTCGGTGCCGCGAAAACCCAGTCGGCTCGGGAAGATGTTGCCGCCCTGGTCCTGCGCCTTGACGCTCTGGCCGCCGGCCTTGGAATAAGTGAAGTTGAGATCGACGGTTCCGAACACGGTGATGGTCGATTGCGCGAGCGAGTCGACGGGCACCGCCAGGCAGCCCACCGTTGCGAAAGAAAAGCGAGCGAAAAAAGACTTCATGGAATCTCCACGGAACAAGAAGACGTGCGTGCTCCCGCCGCGCGGCGATCGGACGCGCGCAGAAGGCGTGTGTGCGTTGAAGAAGGAAAGAAGGAAGCGCCGGGCGCGCAGGCGCCGGGCCGTCAGTCCAGGCGGATGCCCTTGGCCTTGATGAGCCGGCTCATCGCCTCGGCTTCACGCTGGACGATGGCGCTGGTCTCTGCGGGACTCGTGGACATGGGCTCCAGTCCCGCGTCGGCGATCAGCCTGGCCAGCTCGAGCGACTGCGTGATCGCGCGTATCTCCCGGTTAAAGCGTTCGACGACGTTCGCAGGCGTCCTGGCCGGCAGCCAGAAGCCGAGCCAGGTGAAGACCTCCAGCCCCGGATAGCTTTCGGCCAGCGTGGGCACGTCGGGCATCGCCGCACTGCGCTTGCTGCCGGTGTATGCGATGGCCTTCACGCGGTCGGCCTTGATGTTGGGCAGCGCCGAGATCGGCGGCTCGAAGCCGAGCATGACCTGCCCGCCGATCACATCCGGCATCGCACTCTGCTTGTACGGCACATGCAGCATCTCGACGCCGGCCGCATCCTGGAGCAGCTCGAAGCCCAGGTGCGCGGTGCTGCCCGAACCGTAGGACGCGAAGCTGATCTTGCCCGGCTCCCGCTTGGCCAGTGCCACCAGTTCATTGAGGTTCTTCGCCGGCACCGTCGGGTTGGCGACGATGAAGGAGCCGCCCTTGAGCGCCTGCGTGACCGGCACCAGGTCGGCCTGCGGGTCGTACGGCAGCTTCGACAGCAGGAACGGCGTCATCGTGAACGGGTTGCTGGTCGAGAACAGGATCGTGTAGCCGTCGGGCGCGGCCTTGGCGACAGCGTCGGTGCCGATGGTCGACAGCGCCCCGGGGCGCTGTCGACGATCACGGGCACCTTGAGCGCCTTGCCGAGCTTGTCGGCGTAGACGCGCGCGAACACGTCCGAGCCAATGCCGGCCGGCGTGGGCGTCACGATCTTGATCGGACGGCTGGGCCAGGGTGCGGGTTGCGCCCAGGCCGGGGCAAGGCTGGCGGACAGGCCGGCAGCGAACAGAACCAGTTTCAGATATCTCATTTTTTGTCTCCGTGAATTTGCTGACTTCGCCGCCCTGCGGTGGGGCCGCCTTACCGGGGTCATGGCCTCGTGGCGAGATCCTTCACAAGGGGTGGGTAGCTCACGTTGTCCAGACCCGGAACCACCACCCTGGATGGCTCGTTGTCGTTCGCCCGCAATTGATCGACGGCGTAGTCGACGACGCAGCCCGACAGCAGTTGCCGCGGGTCTTCCAGCACCACACGCAGTCGCGTGTTGAGCGCAAGCCAGTCGTCGGGGCCACCGATCGCGGGCATTTCGTCGACCGAGAGCGTGCTGGCATCGATCGTCGGGCGCGTGGTCGTGCCGGCCTCGAAGCGCGGATAGCCGTCGTATGAGCGGCCCCAGGTCGCTGACCGTGCGGGTGTGCGCCCAGATCTGGCGCAGCGGCTCCTCGAAGGCACGCACCGCCTCGGGCCCCGCAAGCTCGCTGACCTTGAAGCTCGGGCCGTGCGGCGCGATGTACAGGCGGTCCAGGCTGAGCCGGTAGCGCGACGAGGCGAGGATCATGGCGCACACGGAATTGCTGGTCCAGGTGACGCCGGCCGTCGGCCGACCCTGGCGGCCCACGATCAATGCCATGGCGCGCGACCAGTCGATGGCGTGACGGTCGAACCAGGTCATCACCCGGTGCCCGGTGTCCATGCCGACAAGGAAGAAGGTGGCGATCATCACCGCGTTCATCGGCACCGTGGCGCCCACTGCGTCGCCCCGGGCTTCCAGATAGTGCTCGCGCATGTCGGCCGCGGTGAAAGTCTCCGGCGTGCGCAGGGCGCGCTCCAGATAGCGCTCCGTCAACACGCACGAGTAGTCGACCAGCTCCGCGATGCGCTGCTCGCGTCCGCGGTAGGCCGCCACCGCAATCCTGTCGCGCCAGAGCTCGACCGAATTGGCGAGGCGTGCCGCGCGCGTGCTCTCGATCAGGCGCTGCGTTTCGCTGCGCCAGAGCGCGCCGCCCGGATCGAGCTCGCGCATCCGGATCAGCGATGCGACGGCGGGCCCGTGGTGCGAAATGCCGGCCAGCTCCTTGAAGCCGCGGGTGGACATCCGGAAGCCCTCGATCTCGGGCGCCTTGCCGCCGCCCGGGCAAAGAACGATGTCGGTGCTGGTCGCGACGATCAGCGGGTCGTTCGCGGTCGATGCGGAAGTCAACGCGGTCAGCTTGGCGCCGATGCTGGGGGGGCCTGCGGTGTAGGTCTCGAACAGTCGGACCAGCTCGGGGCTTTCGTGGTCGCTCAGGGGGTTCATGGTCTGTGCCTCCTTTCAGGTTGCAGGACCGTCGAGGCGATAGACCCGGCTCGGCGTCGCAAAGCGGATCGCCCCGCTCAGGCTGTTGGCGACCACAAGGTGGTTTTGGCCATCGGCCTTGAAGGCGCAGGCGTCAGTGCCGCCCGAGGTCGGAAAGCGCTCCGCCTCGACCATGCGGCCCTCCGCCATGCGGTAGATGACCGATTCGAGCTCGGGGCTCGGC
>CAMATD010000425.1 GCA_945860785.1 Variovorax sp. YR752
TTGGCAATTTCGGCGCGCGTGGGCGGCGCACCAGTGCGCGCGATGGCGCTCTGGATCAAGTCGAGGATCTGCTGCTGGCGGGCTGTAAGCTTCACGGCGAACTGCATAGTGGGTTCCTTGCGGCACTGGCTAGATATCCAGTACCTGTATTTTTAACCAGTTTTTGGAAGTTGACAAGCCATGGCCAATTCCCCTTTGCCTGAATTGCGTCGCGTGGTGGTCCTGGGCACCGGCGGAACCATCGCCGGCCGGGCCGCCAGCAGCGGCGACAACATCGGCTACACAGCCGGGCAGGTGGGGGTGGCGGACCTGCTGGCGGCATCGAGGCGCCCGGGGGCGTGACGCTGTTGGCGGAGCAGGTCGCGCAGGTCGACAGCAAGGACATGGCGTTCGAGATCTGGCAGAAGCTCGCGCAACGCTGTGTGCATTGGCTCGCGCAGCCTGACGTGGCGGGCGTGGTGATCACCCATGGCACCGATACGCTGGAAGAAACGGCTTTCTTCCTTCACTCGGTGCTTGCGTCGGCCAAGCCCGTGGTGCTGACCTGCGCCATGCGCCCGGCCACCGCACTCTCGCCGGACGGGCCGCAGAACGTGCGGGACGCCATTGCGGTCGCAGCGACGACTGGCGCACGGGGCGTGACAGTGGTGTGCGCCGGCACGATCCACAGCGGCGTGGATGTGCAGAAGGTGCACACCTACAGGCTCGATGCCTTTGCATCGGGCGATGCGGGGCCGATCGGCTATGTGGAAGAGGGGGCGGTGCGGCGTGTGAGGGAGTGGCCGGAAGCGCCGTCATCCCAGGCCTCGAAGGTACTGAATGCGCCAGGACCTTGGCCCCGAGTCGAAATCGTCATGAGCCATGCCGGCGCGAGCGGTGCGATCGTCGATGCGCTTCTTCGGGAGGGCGCCGCGTAGCCTGTCCGTGGACTGGTTCTCGCCGCAACCGGCAACGGCACCTTGCACCATGCGCTGGAAGCCGCCGCACTGAAGGCGCAGGACACCGGCATTGCAGTGCTGCGCGCAACACGTTGCACCAGCGGACGCATCCTGCCGAAACCCGATGACCGGCTGCGGGACGCGGGCGCGCTCACGCCGGTGAAGGCGCGCATTGCGCTGATGCTGGAACTGCTTGGGAAATAGCCGCCCCGTCGAAGGGCGGCCGGGATCAGCTGCTCAGTGCGGCCAGTGCACGTTGCGTGATTTCGTCGACGGTACCGACGCCCTGGATGGCGCGGTACTTCGGCACTGCGGCCGGATCGGTCTTGGCCCAGGCCGAGTAATAGTCGACCAGCGGGCGCGTCTGCTGGTTGTACACGTCGAGCCGCTTGCCCACGGTTTCTTCCTTGTCGTCCTCGCGCTGGATCAGGTCTTCACCGGTCAAGTCGTCCTTGCCTTCGACCTTGGGCGCGTTGAACTTGACGTGATAGGTGCGGCCCGACGCAGGGTGCGAGCGGCGGCCGCTCATGCGTTCGATGATGTCGCTGAAGGGCACGTTGATCTCGAGCACGTAGTCGAGCTTGACGCCTGCGGCCTTCATGGCATCGGCCTGCGGAATGGTGCGTGGGAAACCGTCGAACAGAAAGCCATCGGCGCAATCGGCCTGGGCGATGCGTTCTTTCACGAGGTTGATGATCAGGTCGTCGCTGACCAGTGCGCCCGCATCCATGACGGCCTTGGCCTGCAGCCCGAGCGGCGTGCCGGCCTTGACGGCAGCGCGCAGCATGTCGCCCGTCGAGATTTGGGGTATGCCGTATTTCTGGCAGATGAAGGCCGCCTGCGTGCCTTTGCCCGCCCCGGGCGCGCCCAGCAAAATTAGTCTCATGGTGTCCTCGGACGGTTCTTAGATTTTGTGTCACGCCAAGCGTCGGCCCGAGGGCCGGGCAAGGCGGATTTCACGTCGAGGATAGCATGCGTCCCCGTAGGGAATTCCCTCTGGAACGCACGTCTTATTGCGTCGGCCGGGCTGCGAAGACCGCGCGTACGCGCGCTAGGTCCTCGGGGGTGTCGATGCCCGGCTCGGGCGCGACATGGCTGACGTGCACTGCGATGCGATGCCCATGCCAAAGCGCGCGCAACTGCTCGAGCGCCTCGGTCGCTTCGACGGGGGCCGGCGGCAGTGACGGAAATTTCCGGACAAAGCCCGCGCGGTAGCCGTAGATGCCGATATGGCGCAGCGGTGCCGGGGTGGGCAGCACCGTCGGCGCCGCGCCGTTGGCCGAGCCGTCGCGCCACCAGGGAATCGGCGCGCGGCTGAAGTAGAGCGCATTGCCCTGGGCGTCGAGCACCGCCTTCACCACGTTCGGGTTCAGGAAGTCGCCCAGCGTGTCGATTTCGTGGGCTGCGGTGCTCATCGCGGCGCCCGGGTGAGCGGCCAGCGTGGATGCCACGGCGTCGATCAGGGCAGGGTCGATGAGCGGCTCGTCGCCCTGCACGTTGACGACGATGTCGTCGCCATCGAGGCCCAGTTGCTCGCAGGCTTCGGCCAGCCGATCGGTGCCGCTCGGGTGGTCCTGGCGGGTCAGGATGGCCTCGACACCATGCGCCTTGCAGGCCGAGACGATGGAAGCATCGTCACCGGCGACCACCACACGTGCCGCGCCGGATTGACTGGCACGCTGGGCAACCCGCACCACCATGGGCAGGCCCGCGATGTCGGCCAGGGGCTTGTTGGGCAGCCGCGTGGAGGCGAGACGTGCCGGCACCAGGACGGTGAAGCTCACAGACCCAACTCTTCGTCGGACAGTGTGCGCGCCTCGTTCTCGAGCAGCACCGGGATGCCGTCGCGCACCGGGTAGGCGAGGCGGGCGCTGCGCGAGCAGAGCTCCTGCTTCTCGGCGTTCCAGGTCAGGGGGCCCTTGGTCACGGGGCAGACGAGCAGTTCAAGCAGCTTGGTATCCATCGAGCGATGATAGCTTTGCGTCGAGCGCGGTGAAGAATTCCGGGGCGGGTGCGAAATGCAGCGGCACGGCCAATGCATCGGGCGCCTTGCGCCACAGCTTGACTGCATCTTTCTCGGTGCAGACCAGGGTGTATTCGCTGCCGGAAGGGCGCTGCCACTCGTCGAAGTCGCAGTGATCGGGCAGCGGGATGGTTTCGGCGAGCGTGAGGCCGCGGGCGCGCAGCATTTCGAAAAATCCCTCGGGCCGCGCGATGGCCGCCAGCGCGATCAACGGCTTGCCTGCGAGCGCATCCAGGGGCACATGCTTTCCGTCGTTCGTCAACGCATCCTGTGCAAGGCCGCGGGTGGCGGTGTAGCCGTCGGCGAACGCAGGCTGCTGGCCGCTGTGCAGCACCAGGTCGCAGCGGCGCTGCCAAGGCTCGCGCAGGAGGCCTGCGGGCAGCAGCCAGCCGTTGCCGATGCCGCGGTCGTCGAACACGCAGATCTCGATGTCGCGGGCCAGCGCCAGGTGTTGCAGGCCGTCGTCGCTCACGATCACCTGCGTGGCCGGATGCCGGGCCAGCAGGGCGCGTGCGGCTTCGATGCGTTGCCGCGCCACGAACACCGGGGCGCCCGTGGCGTGGTGAATCAGCGCCGGCTCGTCGCCGACATCCGTCGGATCGCT
>CAMATD010000426.1 GCA_945860785.1 Variovorax sp. YR752
CGAATACGCCCAGCAACGCATGCGCCTGCTGGAGCGCCAGGAACAGCTGATGCGCATTGCGCGCGATGCTTCCAACCGCGAGATCGACCCCACCGAATTCACCAGCCACGCCGAATCGCTGGTGAGCCAGTTCCCCGAGCTGCAGACCATCACCTGGATCGACGACCGCCGCCGCTTCAAGGCCGGCTACGCCGCGCCCAGCGTGCATCCCGCGCAGCAGCACCTGATCGGCGACGTGCTGCGGCCGGGCGACATCGAAAGCAACTACGCGCTCGCACGCGAGCTGCGCCAGCCGGTGTATTCGCAACCCGTGGCCGGCGGTGAACCCGCCGCGATACTGCAATTGCACATCCCCCTGTTCGACCAGGGCCTGTTCGCAGGTGTCGTGCTCGGCGAGTTCTCGGTCGACGGGTTGCTGCGCTACGGCATGCCTTCCGAGGTGCAGGCGCGCTACGCGGTCTCGCTGCTCGACGCCAAGGGCAACGCGATCGCCGGCAACACGACCAACCTGAAGGAAAGCGGCACGCGGCTGCTCCCCTGGTCGGAGCGGACCAACGAATACGAAGTGCCGGTATCGCCCGTCGGCAATGCGCTGATCCTGCGCGCACAGGCCTACCGCACCTCGCAGGGCGTGGTGGGCAACGGCCTCTTCTGGCTGGTGTGCGCGCTCAGCGTGCTCACGAGCTGGATGCTGATCGGCACCTGGCGCCACACGCGGCGGCGACTGCAGGCGCAGCAACGCCTGGTCGCCGAAACCAACTTCCGGCGCGCCATGGAAAACTCCATGCTGACCGGCATGCGCGTGCTCGACCTGCAGGGCCGCATCACCTACGTGAACGCCGCTTTCTGCGCGATGACGGGCTGGAGCGAAGCCGAACTGGTCGGGCAGTCGCCGCCCTTCCCCTACTGGCTCGAATCCGACCGCGAAGTGATGAACGAGCGCCTGGAAGAAGAGCTGCACGGGCGTGCCCTGCCCGGCGGCTTCCAGGTGCGCGTGAAGCGCAAGAACGGCAGCGTGTTCAACGCGCGCCTCTACGTGTCGCCGCTGATCGATGCGCGCGGCCACCAGACCGGCTGGATGACGTCGATGACCGACATCACCGAGCCCACGCGCATTCGCGAGCAGCTGTCGGCGTCGTACGAGCGCTTCACTACGGTGCTGGAAGCGCTCGACGCCGCGGTGTCGGTGGTGCCCATCGGCAGCGAAGAGCTTCTGTTCGCGAACAAGCTGTACCGCCTCTGGTTCGGCTCGGATACCGTGGGCCACCTCGGCATGGTCGCGCAGGCCGGCGTGCCGGCTTCGAATGCGCATGACGAAGGCCTCGACGACGTCGACCCCTACGCGGGCCTTCCGATCGATACGCTCACCGCAGCGCAGGCCGCCAACAACGAAATCTTCGTGCCGCATCTGGGCAAGTGGCTCGAAGTGCGTTCGCGTTACCTGACCTGGGTCGACGGCCGCCTTGCGCAACTCGTGATCGCCACCGACATCACACCGCGCCGCGACGCCGAAGAGCAAGCCGCCGCACAAGCCGACCGCGCACAGGCCGCCAGCCGCCTCATCACGATGGGCGAAATGGCCTCGAGCGTCGCGCACGAACTCAACCAGCCGCTGACCGCCATCACCAACTACTGCAACGGGATGATGTCGCGCATCAAGGGGCAGACGATCGACACCGACGCCCTGCTCGCCGCGCTCGAGAAGACATCGAAGCAGGCCCAGCGCGCGGGCCAGATCATCCAGCGCATCCGCTCCTTCGTGAAGCGCAGCGAGCCCAACCGCACGCCCGCGGACGTCGCGACCATGGTGAGCGAAGCCGTCGAACTCGCGGGCATCGAACTGCGCAGGCGCAACGTGCGCCTCAACCACTACGTCGCCGCGCGGCTGCCGGTGGTGCGGGTCGACCCGATCCTGATCGAGCAGGTGATGGTCAACCTCTTGAAGAACGCGGCCGAATCCATCGACCTCGCCGACCGTCCGCTGGCGCGCCGCAGCGTCGAATTGCGCGTGCTGCCCAAGGTGATCGAGGGGCAGAACGCCATCGAATTCTCGGTGCAGGACACCGGCAAGGGCCTGTCGCCCGAAGTGATGGACCGGCTCTACGAAGCCTTCTTCTCTACCAAGCCCGAAGGCATGGGCATCGGGCTCAATTTGTGCCGCACCATCGTCGAGTCGCACCGCGGCCGGATGCAGGCGGAGAACATCTACAATGGCCCGGATGTGATCGGATGCCGTTTTTCCTTCTGGATTCCAGTGTTGGACGCTATCAGTTCCGTAGCTAGCGACGAGGCAAAGGTACCTGCATGAGTTTGATTCCGAAGAAGGGCACGGTCTATGTCGTCGACGACGACGAAGCCGTACGCGATTCGCTGCAATGGTTGCTCGAAGGCAAGGACTACAGAGTCCGCTGCTTCGATTCCGCCGAATCCTTTCTCTCCCGATACGACCCGCGCGAAGTCGCCTGTTTGATCGTCGACATCCGCATGGCCGGCATGACCGGCCTCGAATTGCAGGATCGACTGATCGAGAGGCGCTCTCCGCTGCCGATCGTGGTCATCACCGGCCACGGCGACGTGCCGATGGCGGTCGACAGCATGAAGAAGGGCGCGATGGATTTCATCCAGAAACCCTTCAACGACGAAGAACTCGTCACGCTGGTCGAGCGCATGCTCGAACATGCGCGCGGCGCGTTCACGCAGCACCAGCAGTCGGCCAGCCGCGATGCGCTGCTGTCCAAGCTCACGGGCCGCGAGGCACAGGTGCTCGAGCGCATCGTCGCCGGGCGCCTGAACAAGCAGATTGCCGACGACCTCGGCATCAGCATCAAGACGGTGGAGGCGCACCGCGCCAACATCATGGAAAAGCTCAACGCCAACACCGTGGCCGATCTGCTCAAGATCGTCCTCGGGCAGGCCGCACCGGCCGCCAAAGCCTAGAAGCTATCCGCCCGATAGCCATGGATGTCCCCCACGCCTGCGCAAGCGGGCGTTTTTTTACTTGGAAAATCGAAACCGATGACCGCCCAACTGATCGACGGCAACGCCCTCGCCAAAACCATTCGCGCCGAGGTCTCCGGCCGCACCGCCGCGCTGAAGGCCAAGGGCGTCAACCCGGCCCTCTCCATCATCCTCGTGGGCGACGACCCGGCCAGCCAAGTCTACACGAAGCACAAGGTCAACGACAGCAGCGAGACCGGCCTGCAGGCCACGCTGGAGCGCTACCCCGCCGACATGAGCGAAGCTGACCTGCTGGCCCGCGTGCGCGCCCTCAACGACGACCCCAAGGTGCACGGCATCCTGGTGCAGCTGCCATTGCCCAAGCACATGGACAGCCAGAAGGTCATCGAGACGATCTCGCCCGCCAAGGACGTGGACGGCTTTCACGTCGCCAGCGCCGGCGCGCTGATGACCGGCGCGCCCGGCTTCTGGCCCTGCACGCCGTATGGCTGCATGAAGATGCTCGAATCCATCGGCTACGACCTGCGCGGCAAGCATGCGGTGGTCATCGGCCGCAGCAACATCGTCGGCAAGCCG
>CAMATD010000427.1 GCA_945860785.1 Variovorax sp. YR752
CTTGGTTCATCGGCGCCGGCATCAACATGGCGATCGGCGTGATCAAGGAGGGGTACTCGGTGGCCGAGGAACTGCCGATCTTCCTGCTGATCTTCGCGGTGCCGGCCGTGGTGGCGGGACTGCTGTGGTGGAAGTTCGGGCGCTGACATTGCCCTGAATGTCCCCGTGCCGGCCGCGACATTCCGGCCGGGCACAATCTGCGGATGCTCATGTATCCGCAGATCAATCCCATCGCCCTGCAGCTCGGGCCCGTCGCCATTCACTGGTACGGGCTGACCTACCTGGCTGCGTTCGCGCTGTTCTACTTTCTCGGCACGCGCTGGCTGCATCATGAGCCGTACCGCTCGCTGGTCGGCCAGGGCGCCTGGCAGCGCAAGGACATCGAGGACATTCTTTTCCTCGGCGTGATGGGCGTCATCGTCGGCGGGCGGCTAGGCTACTGCCTGTTTTACAAGCCCGATTTCTATCTCACGCATCCGCTCGAGATCCTGTACGTGTGGCAGGGCGGCATGAGCTTCCATGGCGGCATGCTGGGTGTGATCGGCGCGATGGTCTGGTTCGCGCATTCGCGGGCGCGGCCCTTCTGGCAAGTGATGGATTTCGTCGCGCCCTGCGTGCCGACCGGCCTGGCCGCGGGCCGCGTGGGCAATTTCATCAACGGCGAACTCTGGGGCCGCTTCAGCAGTCCCGACCTGCCCTGGGGCATGGTGTTTCCGCAAAGCGGCTCGATGCAGCCGCGTCATCCCTCGCAGGTCTACCAGTTCCTGCTCGAAGGGCTGCTGCTGTTCGTGATCATGTGGCTCTATGTCTATGCGCGCAAGGAGCGCAAGCAAGGGCAGGTGGCCGCGGTGTTCCTGATCGGCTACGGCGCGCTGCGTTTCTTCGCCGAGTACTTCCGCGAGCCCGATGACTTCCTCGGCCTGCGGGCGCTGAGCCTGAGCCAGGGTCAATGGCTCAGCCTGCCGATGATCGTCATCGGCATCGCACTGTGGTTCTGGTTCGGCCGCGCCAAGACGGTCGCAGCGCGGGCTTAAGCCGGAAGTTCTCAGGGTAATTCCGGGCCGCGCAGACCGTGCGCGGCACTTGCGCCGCGTCGTCTGCAGGCTCACAATTATGCGTAATTACAGGAAATTACGTCCAACCATCCGAGGTCATCACCCCGAATCCGTATGCGCCTGGTCCCCAACTCCCTGCACGACGCAGTCGCCGCCACGCTGCGCGAGCAGATCTTCGACGGCACGCTGGCGCCGGGCAGTTTCCTGGACGAGGCGGCCTTGTGCGAAAGGCTCTCGATCTCCCGCACGCCGCTGCGCGAAGCGCTCAAGGTGCTCACCGCCGAAGGCCTGCTTCGGCACGAGCCGCGGCGCGGCTGCTTCGTCAACGAGGTGACGGAGCGCGACCTCGACGAGATCTTCCCGGTGATCGCGCTGCTCGAAGGCCGCTGCGCCTACGAAGCGGCACGCAACGCGAGCGATGCCGAGCTGCAGGAGCTCGACGCCCTGCACGAGCGCCTGGTGCGCCACGCCAAGGCACGGCGCATCAACGACTACTACGCCACCAACCACATCATTCACGAAGCCATCATCAAGCTCGCCGACAATCGGTGGCTGGCGCAGGTGATCGGCGACCTGCGCAAGATCCTCAAGCTCGCGCGGCTGCAGCAGCTGCATGCGCCGGGCCGGCTCGACCAGAGCCTGTCCGAACACCTTGCCGTGTTCGCCGCGCTCAAGGCGCGCGACAGCGAGGGTGCGGATGCCGCCATGCGCACGCACATGACCAGACAGCGCGAGGCGCTGCGCGAAGTCATGCGCCAACAGAAATCCAGGGTGATGCCGTGACGACCGGCCGCGGCACGCCCGAACCCACAAGCATTGGAGTCCATCCATGAGTGCGACCGAATGGTTCCAGGCGCGGCTGCGCCCTGGCGAGAAATCCAAGGTGCCCGTGGCGCCCGAAGGCGCCGCGAAGAGCGCGCCGAAGAATGCGCCCAAGCCCAGCGCGCGCTCGACCGCCGAGCGCCTGCAGGTCACGCTGCGCAAGGCCGACGAAGCCCTGTCGCCGCGCGCATTGCGCCGCGTGCTCGCCGATCTGCAGGCCGTGATCGATCCGCGCGTGAGCGAGGTCGAGGGCGGCCGCCGGGCCCATGCGATTGCGCAAGCCTACGCCACGGCCACGCCCGAAGAGCGCCGCGACTACTGGGCCTTGATGAGCGAGCATTTCGCGGCCGACGCGCAAAAGCTCAAGAGTGCGCGCGACCAGCACCAGACAGCGGTCGGCACGCCCGACGAAGGGCAGGCCGAGCTGCGGCTGCGGCGCGCGCTCGTGTCGCCGCGCATGCGGCTCCTGCAGCGCTTTGCGGTGGAGCCCGAGGGCATGCGCTTCCTGGTCGACCTGCGCGCCGACCTGCTGCCGAATCTCAAGGCCGACAAGCGCCTGCTCTCCACCTGGTTCGACGTCGCCTTCCTCGAGCTGCGCCGCATCGACTGGGATTCGCCGGCCTCGCTGATCGAGAAGCTCATTCGCTACGAAGCGGTGCACGACATCAAGAGCTGGTCCGACGTGAAGAACCGGCTCGACGACAGCGACCGCCGCTGCTACGGCTTCTTCCATCCGCGCCTGCCCAACGAGCCGCTGATCTTTGTCAAGGTGGCATTGGTCGACCGCATCAGCGACGGCATCACGCCGCTGCTCGACGAAGCCGCCGTGCCCGTGCTGCCCGCCAAGGCGACCACCGCGATCTTCTATTCGATCAGCAACACCCAGAACGGCCTGCGCGGCGTGAGCTTCGGCGACTCGCTCATCAAGCGCGTGGTCGAGACACTGCAGGACGAGCTGCCGCGCCTGAAGACCTTTGCCACGCTCTCGCCGATCCCGGGCTTTCGCACCTGGCTGGCCAGGAACGCCGCCGACCTGATGCCGCGCCTCGACGAGAAGCGCGAGGCCGAACTCGGCCGCCTCGTCGGTTCCGTGCCGCCCACGGCCGAGCGCCTGCTCGCCGCCGCGGAGGCGGCCGCCACCCTCGACGCCAAGTCGCCGCTGCGCCAATGGCTGCTGCAGGCCGCCGCCGAGTACCTCGGCCACGCGCTGGTCGATGGCACGCCGGCCGACCCGGTGGCACGCTTCCACTTGGGCAACGGTGCGCGCGTGGAGCGCCTGAACTGGGCCGGCGACCCGTCTCCCAAAGGGGCAGAAGCAGTCCTACGGGCTCATGGTCAATTACCTCTACGACCTCAAGCGCCTCGACAAGCATCGCACCTGGCTGGGCGACGGCAAGGTCGCGGTGTCGGGCGACGTCGAGGGCCTGTTCTTCAAGAAAAGCTGAGTCCGAAAAACCCGGTGCAAGAAAGAGCACCTGTGGCCGCATCCGGCGGCAGAATCCACAACCCCAGGAGAAGAGACAGATGAACCAGAGTTTTCAGCGACGTGATGTCTTGCGCGTGGCCGCCGCCGGTGCGGCCGTTCTTTGCGGCGCCGCGCGTGCCCAGAGCTGGCCGGTCAAGCCGGTGACGATGATCGTGCCGTTCCCGGCC
>CAMATD010000428.1 GCA_945860785.1 Variovorax sp. YR752
GCCAGTACTCGAGCAGGTGAAAAGCGGCATCGGTGGGCGCAACGCCGCGCGCCTGCCTTTCGAACAGCAGCAGCCCCAGCTCTTCTTCCAGCAGTGCCACCTGCCGCGTGATGACCGAAGGGGCAGTGTTGAGCGCATCCGCCGCGCCACGGATCGAGCCGTGCACGAGGACTTCATGGAAATACTTCAGCCGCTTCTGGTTGATTTCTCGCATGGACTTCGATCCTTGAATCGTTGCCCGATGGGCAACGAAGTGGTCAAAAAATTGCTGTTGCTCGAACACATGCTACGCCGAACAATTTGTTCAACGCGATCCCCCGCGTCCGCCGCCCCCGAGCTGTTTGGAAAGAAGAGGACACCATGAGAGACACCCCGAGAAATCCCGCCCGCGTGTTCGCCGCTTTTGCGGCCGCGCTTTTCGTCACTGTGACGACCACCGGTCCGGCGCTTGCCGCGGACGCGTTCCCGTCGAAGCCGGTGACCATGCTGGTGGCGTTTCCGCCTGGCGGCCCCGCCGACGTGCCATGCAGCCCTCGATGGCCAGGTTGCTGGGCCAGCCGTTCATCATCGAGAACCTGCCGGGTGCAGGCGGCGCGCTCGCGGTGCAGCGGCTGCTGAGCCGGCCGGCCGACGGCTACACGCTGATCATGGGTTCGCCCAACGAGGCGATCCTCGCGCCCTTGTCCAACGCCTCGGCCAAATACAAGCCCGAAGAGCTCGCGCTGATCGCGCCGATCTCCACGCATCCGCTGGTGGTGATGGCGCGCAACGACCTGCCGTTCACCTCGCTTGAGCAGCTCATCGCCGCCGCGAAGAAGCCCGGCAGCCAGAGCCTCACCTTCGGCAGCCCGGGCCACGGGTCGATGTACCACATCGTCTCCGAATACCTGGCGCAGACCACGGGCGCCAAGCTGCTGCACGTGCCCTACAAGGGCGCCACGCCGATGATGCAGGACCTGGTCGGCCAGCAGATCGACATCACCATCCTTCCGAACCTCGGCGCGTCGATCCAGCTGCTCGAGAGCCACAAGATCAAGGCGCTCAACGTGCTCGACACCCAGCGCATGCGCACGCTGCCGGACGTGCCGGCCATCTCCGAGAGCGGCATCGCGCAGAAGCGCGAGTTCGTGCATTCCATCTGGCTGGCCGTGATGGCCAAGGCCGGCATTCCGGACGACCGCCTGCGCGTGCTGCTGGAGGCCTCGCAGCAGGCCATCGAGTCGCCCGAGATGATCAAGGCGCTCGCGCAGTCCGGCGTCGTGCCGATGAAGCCGCAACCGCTGGCGACCTCCGCGAAGTTCTAAGCCGACGAGACGGAGAAGTTCAAGAAGATGGCCCGTTCCATTCAACTGACGGCCCAATGATGATGAACATCCTCGTCGCCGGTTTCCAGCATGAGACCCACACCTTCGCGCCCACCGTGGCCTCCTATGAAAGCTTCGTGCGCGGCGAAGACTTTCCGGGGCTGGTGCGTGGAGATGGCATCTTCGGCCTGCTGAACGTCAACCTGCCGATCAGTGGCTTCATCCACTGCGTGCGCGCGCACGGGCACGGCGTCACGCCGGTCATCTGGGCGGGCGCGGGCGCCTCGGCACATGTCACGACCGATGCCTACGAACGCATTGCCGGCGAGATCGTCGAGGCCGTGAAGACCGCGTCCTTCGATGCGATCTACCTGGACCTGCATGGCGCCATGGTCGCGCAGCACCTGGACGATGGCGAGGGCGAACTGCTGGCGCGCATCCGCGCGGTGGTGGGTCCCGACATGAAGATCGTGGTCTCGCTCGATTCGCACGCCAACGTCACCACGCAGATGCTTTCGCTCGCGGATGGCCTGGTCGCCTATCGCACCTATCTCCACATCGACATGGCCGACACGGGCCGCCGGGCGGGGGAGTTGCTGATGGCGCTCATCCAGGGCAACCAGCCGGCGCATCTGGTGGCGAGGCGTGTGCCCTTCCTCATTCCGGTGAACAGCATGTCCACCATGATGCAGCCTGCGCGCGGCATGTACGACCTGCTCGAAGGCCTGGAGAAAGAGGGCGTGCTCTCGCTCTCCTTCGCGCCGGGTTTTCCGGCATCGGACTTCGAGGAGTGCGGGCCCGTGGTCTGGGGCTACGGCTTCGACAAGGCGCGCATCGAACAGGCCGTCGACGCGCTGTTCTCGCGCGTGTGTCATCCCGAAGGCCAATGGGCCGTGCAGTTCGACGAGCCCGACGCCGCCGTGCAGCGGGCGATGCAGATCGCGCAGACAGCCACGCGCCCGGTGATCCTCGCGGACACGCAGGACAACCCCGGCGTCGGCGGCGACTCGAACACCACGGGCCTGCTGCGGGCACTGCTGAAGCACGGCGCGCAGGACGCGGCCCTCGGCCTCATCTGCGACCCGGCAGCCGCTGCCGCGGCGCATGCTGCGGGTGTGGGCGCGTGGATCGACATCGGCCTCGGCGGATGTCCGCAGATCGAAGGCGATATGCCGCTGCAGGCGTCCTTCCGCGTCGAGGCGTTGTCCGACGGCAAGTTCGTCTACGGCGGCCCGATGATGAACGGCAAGGCCTCCGACCTGGGGCCGATGGCCTGCCTTCGCATCGGCGGCGTGCGCATCGCGGTGAGCTCGGCCAAGGCGCAGCTGCTCGACCGGAACATGTACCGCACGGTGGGCATCGCACCGGAAGACATGAAGATCCTCGTGAACAAGAGCTCGGTTCACTTCCGCGCCGATTTCGCGGCCATCGCCGAAGAGATCCTCGTGGTGCGTTCGCCGGGGCCGTTCATCGCCGATCCGGGGCAACTGCCGTGGAAACACTTGGCGAAGCACATGCGGACGCGGCCGAGCGGCGCGACCTGAGATACCAATACCCAATAAAAAGGGTCGGATCATCCGGCCCTTTTTCATTTCCCTGATCCGCACACGCGTTTCAACGTGGCGATCAGAGTCGATCCACGTCGATGACCGCCTGGGCGAAGGCTCGAGGGGCCTCCTGCGGAAGGTTGTGGCCGATGCCGCCCGTGAGGGTCCGGTGCGCATACTTGCCCGAGAACTTGTTGCGATACAACGAAGGCTCGAGGAACGGCGCACCGTTGGCATCGCCTGCGAGCGTGATCGTGGGCACGCCGATCACCGGAGCTGTGGAAAGACGCTTCTCCAGTGCATCGGATTGCGCCTCGCCCGGCGCCAGGCTCAAACGCCAGCGGTAGTTGTGCATCACGATGGCGACATAGTCCGGGTTGTCGAAGGACGCGGCGCTGCGATCGAAGGTCGCGGCATCGAAGTGCCACTTCGGCGAAGCCGTCTCCCAGATGAGCTTCGCAAACTCGCGCCGGTACTGGGTGTAGCCCGCCTGGCCGCGTTCCGTCGTGAAGTAGTACTGGTACCACCAGTCGAACTCGGCCTTGGGCGGCAACGGACGCTTGCCGGCTTCCAGGTTGGTCATCAGGTAGCCGCTCACGGAGACCAGCGACTTGCAGCGCTCCGGCCACAGCACGGCCATGAT
>CAMATD010000429.1 GCA_945860785.1 Variovorax sp. YR752
AGGCCTCGCCGGCCTTTTCGAGCACGTCGGTGAGCGTGGCCTGCTTCTGGCGCTGGGTGGCTGCGCGGGCGCGTTCGGCGGGGGAGGCGTCGTCCTCGGGCACCTGCAGGCCGTATTGGCCAGCCAGGTCGTGCACGGCCTCGACGAAGCCCATGCCTGCGTGCTCCATGAGGAAGCCGATGGCGTTGCCGTGCACCCCGCAGCCGAAGCAGTGATAGAACTGCTTGGTCGGGCTGACCGAGAACGAAGGCGATTTCTCGCCGTGGAAGGGGCACAGCCCCATGAAATTGGCGCCGGCCTTCTTGAGCGGCACGTAGCGGCCGACGATTTCCACCACATCGGCGCGCGAGATGAGTTCCTGGATGAATGAAGCGGGGATGGTCATGTAGGCGAAGAGCGGCAAATCATACGCAAGCTGCCGGATGCCAACGGCCGGACTGCATACTGAATGCGATCCGGATTCCACGCATGACGACGCCCAACCCATGGCAACACGCCGCGCCGCTGCTGCGCCACCCGCTCCGATTCATCTGGGACGCCCTCAAGGCCTTTCGCGCCAACCAGGGGCTGCTGCTGGCCGGGGCGGTGGCCTATTACGCGCTGCTGTCGATCGTGCCGCTGCTGATCGTGAGCGTGATCGCGATCTCGCATGTCATCGACCAGGCGGAGCTGCTGCGCACCATCGGCCGCTACCTCGAATGGCTGCTGCCGGGGCAGTCGAAGGCGATCGTGACGGAACTGTCGAGCTTTCTCGACCACCGCGACGTGATGGGGCCGGTGCTGCTGGTGACGATGATTTTCTTCAGCTCGCTGGCCTTCAGTGTGCTCGAAAGTGCGATGGCGGTGATCTTTCATCACCGCAAGGCGGATCACAAGCGCCACTTCCTGGTCTCGGCCGTCATGCCTTACGTCTATATCCTGTGCCTGTGCGTGGGGCTGCTGCTGGTCACGCTGGTGTCGGGCGCATTGCAGCTGGTCGGGCAGGAAAGCGTCGACCTCTTGGGTCGCAGCTGGTCGCTGTCGGGCATTTCGGGCCTGCTGCTCTACCTGCTGGGGCTGGGCGGCGAGATCTTCATGCTGACCTCGCTCTACCTCGTGATGCCGGCGGGCAGGATGTCGCTGCGCCACGCGCTGCTCGGCGGCGTGACGGCCGCGCTGCTGTGGGAGGCCACGCGGCGCGTGCTGATCTGGTACTTCTCGACCCTGTCGCAGGTCAACGTGGTCTACGGCTCGCTCACCACGGCGATCGTGGTGCTGCTGAGCCTCGAGATCGCCGCCACGCTCGTGCTGCTGGGCGCCCAGGTGATCGCCCAGTACGAGCGTCTGGATCGCACCGGCAGCACGGCGGTGCCGCCGCTCAGCGGGGAGGAAGCCGGATTGCTCCGTCGAGACGAATCACCTCGCCGTTGAGCATGTCGTTCTCGATGATGTGCTTGGCGAGCTTGGCGTAGTCCTCGGGCGTGCCGAGGCGCGACGGGAAGGGCACGCTGGCGGCCAGTGCGTCCTGCACTTCCTGCGGCATGCCGAAGAGCATGGGCGTGCCGAAGATGCCGGGGGCGATGGTCATGTTGCGGATCCCGTTGCGTGCCAGATCACGGGCGATGGGCAAGGTCATGCCGACCACGCCGCCCTTCGAGGCGCTGTAGGCGGCCTGGCCGATCTGGCCGTCGTAGGCCGCGACCGAGGCGGTCGAGATCAGCACGCCGCGTTCGCCGGTGGCCTCGGGCTCGTTCTTGCTCATCGCGTCGGCTGCGAGGCGGATCATGTTGAAGCTGCCGATCAGGTTGACCGTGACGGTTTTGCTGAACACTGCCAGGGCGTGCGGGCCGTTCTTGCCCACGGTCTTCTCGGCCGGCGCGATGCCTGCGCAATTGATCAGGCCGGCCAGTTTGCCGAGCTTCTGTGCGGCGGCGACGGCCGCCTGGCCATCGGCCTCCTGGCTCACGTCGCATTGGACGAACACGCCGCCGATGTCACGCGCGACGGCTTCGCCCTTGTCGGCCTGCATGTCGGCGATCACCACCTTGCCGCCGTTCGCGGCCAGCATGCGCGCCGCGCCTTCGCCGAGGCCCGAAGCGCCCCCCGTCACGATAAAAACCTTGCCGTCGATCTGCATGGAGAGTCTCCTGAAATGAGACCGGCATTATCGAAGAGGCTCGCCAGGCTAAAAAAAAGCCTCGTCCGAAGACGAGGCCCCTGAATTGGATCCGTGAGGACCCCAGGAGACAACTGGTGGTGGTCGAAAGCTTAGCGCTTGCGCGAAGCCGTAGCGGTCTTCGCAGCGGCAACGGCTTGCGTCGACACGGCGTTGAAGTTGGCTTCGGCGACGTCGGAAGCCTGCTTGACAGCCTTCTGGACCGATTCGAATGCGTTGTTGGCGGCAGCCACGGCGCTCTTGAGCACGGCAACGGCGGTTTCCGAACCGGCGGGGGCGTTCTTGGAAGCGCTGTCGACCAGGCCGACGAAGGCTTGCTGGGCTTCAGTGGCCTTGGCTTCGAAAGCCTTGGAGAACTCGGCGCCGGTGCCTTGGGCGATGTCGTACAGGTGACGGCTGTAGGCGGCGGTCTTTTCAGCCAGGGGCTGGAACAGGCTGGCTTGCAGCGTCAGCAGTTCTTGTGCGTCCTTGACGTTTAGGGCGGCTTGGGCGGTGCCAGCGGCTGCAGCCAGGGCGGCCTTGGAAGCGGTCACGTTCAGTTCGACGAGCTTCTCGACGCCTTCGAAAGCCTTGGTGGTCAGGCCGAACAGGGTTTCGAGGTTTGCCTTTTGGGCGGCGAGGATTTGGTCAGCGGTCAGGGCCATTTGGGATCTCCAGAAGGGATGATTGAGTGGTCGATTCACGTTGCGCTGCCTCGTCGTTCATGTCGCGGTGCAGCATGGCCTCAAGTATAGGCAGCTGAGTTTTGCGATCAAGGGGTTTTTGCTGCTGTGCAGCAATCTAGAGGCCGCTTTCTAAATCGGGCCGCATCGCAGAATGCTGGGCATGCGCGCCTTCTATTCCGGCCAGTTCGTGCTGCCCCTGCCGCCGGGGCATCGCTTTCCCATGTCGCGCTATGCCTTGCTGCGCGACCGCCTGCTGGAGCACCTGCCGGCCGTCGAGATGGACTAGGCCCCGCGCGCCACCGATGGCGAGCTGGCGTTGGCCCACACCCCGCAGTGGATCGCCGCCATCAGCGACGGCAGCGTGAGCCCGCAGGCCATGCGCGAGATCGGCTTTCCCTGGAGCGAGGCGATGGTCGAGCGCTCGCGGCGCTCCACGGGCGCGACCATTGCGGCCTGCCGGGCCGCCTTCTCCGGCGGCGTGGCGGCCAACATGGCGGGCGGCACGCACCACGCCTATGCCAACAAGGGCGGCGGATTCTGCGTCTTCAACGATGCAGCGGTGGCGGCCCGGCTGATGCAGGCGGAGCACGGGCGCACCGGCCGGCAACTCAAGGTTGCCGTGATCGACCTCGACGTGCACCAGGGCAACGGCACGGCCA
>CAMATD010000430.1 GCA_945860785.1 Variovorax sp. YR752
TGGCGAAGACCGCTAACGCGGTGGTCATCACCGCCAGCTACCGCCTGGGCATCCTGGGCTTCATGAACATGCCGCAGCTGCGGCCGGGCGGCACCGCGGGCGACGACTCGGGCAACTTCGCGCTGCTCGACAACCTCGCGGCGCTGCGCTACATCAAGAACAACGTCGAGAGCTTCGGCGGCGATCCGAACAACGTCACGCTGTCGGGTGAATCGGCCGGCGCCACCAACCTGCTGGCGGTGATGACCTCGCCGATGGCCAAGGGCCTGTTCCACAAGGCCTTCGAGATGAGCGGGGGCATCTCGCTCGCAAGCAACCTGCCGGCGGGCACGCTGCCCACGCTGTCCCCGGCATCGGCCTCGCTCGCGCAGGGTCAGGCGATCCTGGAGAAGCTGCTCGTGGCCGACGGCACCGCCGCCGACGCGGCCGCTGCCAAGACCTACATCGGCACCCGCACGCCGGCCCAGATCTCCGACTACATGCGTGCGCAGGCGGGCGGCGCGTTGCTGACCACGGTGCTCCCGACCGACCCGATCGGCGCCATCGCGGCCGACCAGTACGTCAAGGTGCCCACGCTCGCGGGCAACACGCGCGACGAGGGCAAGCTCTTCGCGTCGCTGCTGGGCACCATCGGCTTCCCGGCGTCCGGCTGGATCGTCACCGACGCCCAGCGCTTCTCGTTGATGTTCAACTTCGACCCCGACGCGGCCCCCACGCTCGCGCTGACCGACATCATCGATCCGTTCTACCTCCCGGTAGACAAGCCCGGCACGGGCTACAACGCGGCCACCGGGCTCATCACGAAGGGCCTCTTCGAGGTCAATCGCGACAACCTGCTCAACACGATGAAGACGCGCCAGGCGAACATCTGGCACTACCGCTTCGACTGGGCGCAGGAGCCCTCGCCGTGGAACGACGTCTACGGCGCGTCGCACGCCTTCGACCTGGCCTTCGTGTTTGGCAACTTCGGTCCCGCGCTGCTCACGAACGCGAGCTTCAGCAAGGCCAATCAGCCCGGCCGGCTCGCCTTGTCCAACGCCATCATGGCCAGCGTCGGCGCCTTCATGCGCAAGGGCGACCCGAACACGCCCGAACTTGGTGCAACCTGGGCCCCGTGGCCGTCGCAGCTGCTGCTCGACGCCACGCCCTCGGCGGCCAAGATCACGCCCGTGCAATGAGCTGCTTCGTTCAATCCGGCAGTGCGGGTTTGTGTCATTGTGCAAGTGGCCGAAGCTTGCGTGAATCTGTTGTTCGCAAGCTTTCATGAAGTCATTTCTTTGAGGAGTCCGTAGATGCTGGGTTTGATGCAAGACCAACCGCTTTTGATCTCGTTGCTGATCGAGGTCGCCGAGCGCCACAACGGCGACGGCGAGATCGTTTCGCGCCGGGTCGAAGGCGACATTCACCGCACGACATGGGGCGGGATCGCATCGCGTGTCCGGCAGGTGGCCAATGCGCTGGACGGCGAGCAGTTGCTGTTCAGCGACCGCATCGCCACCCTGGCCTGGAACGGCTATCGTCACCTGGAGCTGTACTACGGCGTGAGCGGCAGCGGCCGCGTGCTGCACACCATCAACCCGCGCCTGCATCCCGACGACCAGATCGCGTGGATCGCCAACCACGCCGAAGACCAGATCCTGTGCTTCGACCTGAGCTTCCTGCCGCTGGTGCAGGCGGTGCACGCCAGGTGCCCCACGATCCGGAAATGGATTGCACTGTGTGATGCCGACAAGCTGCCGGCCGACAGCGGCATTCCCAACCTCGTGAGCTACGAAAGCTGGATGGGCAAGCCCACCGACTACGACTGGCCCACCTTCGACGAGAACTTGGCCTCGAGCATGTGCTACACGAGCGGCACCACGGGCAACCCCAAGGCCGCGCTCTACAGCCACCGCTCGACGCTGCTGCATGCCTACGCCGCCGCCTTGCCCGACGTGATGCGCCTGTCGGCGCGCGACTCGGTGCTGCCGGTGGTGCCGATGTTCCACGTCAACGCCTGGGGCATTCCGTACTCGGCCGCGCTCGTGGGTTGCAAGATCGTGTTTCCCGGCCCGGCGCTCGACGGCAAGTCGGTGTTCGAGCTGATCGAATCCGAAGGCGTGACCTTTGCGGCCGGCGTGCCCACGGTGTGGCAGATGATGCTCGGCCACATGCAGGCCAACGGGCTGAAGTTCTCGAAGTTGAACCGCACCGTCATCGGCGGCTCGGCCTGCCCGCCGGCCATGATCACGGCGTTCCAGGAGAAATTCAACGTCGAGGTGCTGCATGCCTGGGGCATGACCGAGATGAGCCCGCTGGGCACGCTCTGCACGCTCAAGAACAAGCACCTGTCGCTGCCGCCCGATGCGCAGCTGCAGATCCGCATGAAGCAGGGCCGCGCGATCTTCGGCGTCGACATGAAGATCGTCGATGGCGACGGCAAGGAACTGCCCTGGGACGGCAAGGCCTACGGCGACCTGCTGGTCAAGGGGCCGGATCGTCAAGGAATACTTCAAGGGCGAGGGCGGCGATCCACTGATCCCCGACGAACAGGGCCGCGGCTGGTTCCCCACGGGCGATGTCGCCACCATCGACGCCGAGGGCTACCTGCAGATCACCGACCGCAGCAAGGACGTGATCAAGTCCGGCGGCGAATGGATCAGCTCGATCGAGATCGAGAACATCGCCGTCGCGCACCCGGCCGTCGCCATGGCCGCCTGCATCGGCGTGTTCCATCCGAAGTGGGACGAGCGCCCGATCATCGCGGTCGTGAAGAAGCCCGGTGTGGAAGTCACGCGCGAAGAGCTGCTGAAGTTCTACGAAGGCAAGACCGCCAAGTGGCAGATCCCGGATGACGTGGTCTTCGTCGAAGCCATTCCGATCGGCGCCACCGGAAAGAGTCTGAAAACCAAGCTGCGCGAACTCCTCAAGGACTACAAGCTGCCGACCCTCTGAAGCACCGCGAAAGCCCACCCGCACTGTCGCGCACGCGATAGGAAGGCTGCCTTCGCGGCCTTCCTTCCGGGCAATCCCTGTGCGGAGAAGAAAAGGGCACTTGTACGCTGGCATCCCGCCTTTCACTGAGGAGACTCTTCATGCAATTTGCTCTCAAGTCAGTCGCTGCCTGTGCTATGTTGGTGAGCGTGACCGCCGCCTTCGCCCAGAAGGGCGAGACGGTCAAGATCGCCTGGCTCGACCCGCTTTCCGGCCTGATGGCCGCGGTCGGCACCAACCAGCTCAAGACCACGCAGTTCCTGGCCGAAGAGTTCAACAAGAAGAATGCGTCGGGCGTGAAGTTCGAGATCATCGCGCTCGACAACAAGCTCAGCCCGCAGGAAACCACCGCCGCGCTGCGCTCGGCCCAGGACCAGGGCGCGCGCTACATCATGCAGGGCAACGGCTTCGGCCCCGCGCTCGCGATCATCGATGCCATCGAGAAGAACAACGCGCGCAATCCCGGCAAAGAGCTGCTGTACATGAACTACGCG
>CAMATD010000431.1 GCA_945860785.1 Variovorax sp. YR752
AAGGTTGAGAGGATTTGTCGGCAGACCCCGGAACATATACCGAAGCCGGGCGCGCATCGCAAGCGGCTGCGGCCTCGGACCGCTGTTGTTGCTGCATTTCGGCCAGTGCCACCAGCCGGGCCAGCGCGGCATCGTGGATCGAATGCCGCTGCAGTTCGAGCAAGGTCTGCCGCGCGTAGTCGAGCGAACTGCCATAGCGGCCGACGGCGTGCGTGAAGATGTGGCGATAGCGCTCGTCGCTGAGCTCGCCGGTGAAGTTGGGGCTGCGCCGCGACAGCGTGAAGGCCAGCGCGCGCACCGAGCCGTCGGCCGTGCCGCAGCTCAGCCACTTGGGGTCGTACGCCCCGGTGGGCATCTCGCGCAGCCAGAGCCGGCGCAGCGTTTCGATCCCGTCGGCCTTCGGCACCCGGAACACCATGCCGCGGCAGCTGCCGCCGGACAGCAGGCCGAAGACGAGGCCGGGCGTCTGGATGCTGCCGCGATTGACGCGGCTCCACATCTTGAGCGCCCGGTGCCAGCTGTGCACCCAGGCCGGCCGCCGTTCGACAAAGCCGAACTCCGGCCGCCAGATCAGCGAGCCGTAGCCGAACAGCCAGAGATCGTCGTGCCCGCCCCAATCGGCAATGGCGCGCTCGAGCATCGGCTGCGGGTCGCGCAGGGGCTTGGGCATGGGGTCCAGTCCCGGCGGTCCGGGATCCGGCGCGGGGTCCGACACGGGCGCGTCAGGGGCGCCGCCTACAATTTCGTGATCATGGTTTACCGCACCATTATTTACCGACCCCTCAATTACGGAGAACGCCCCCCATGAGCGAAGACGACGGCCAGCAGAATTTCATTCTCGGTTTCCTCATGGCGTTGATCGCGCTGGTGATCTTCTTCGTGGTGGGCATCGTGATCTGGCACAAGGGCCACGGTGCCGCTGCGACCGCAGCCCAGGGCAAGCCCGCCGCGGTGGTGATCTCGGCCCCCGCGCCCGGTGCGGAGCCCAAGCTGGCCGAAGTGACCGAGACGGTGACGGTCACGATCCCCGACGGCGCCAGCATTCGCGTGATCAACGGCGTGGTGAACTTCTACTTCGCGACCGGCAGCACCGGGCGCCGCCGAAGCGCTGGCCGCGGTCATCAAGGGTGTCGAGAGCGGCCGCAAGGCGGTCGTCTCGGGCTTTCACGACTCGACGGGCGATGCCGCCATCAACGAAGAGCTCGCGAAGAAGCGTGCCGAGATGGTGCGCGACGTGCTCGTGGGCCTGGGCGTGCCGGCCGGCAAGATCGACCTTCAGAAGCCGGCCGTGACGGCAGGTTCGGGCAACAACGCCGAGGCGCGCCGCGTCGAAGTCAAGCTGGTGGACTGAGTACGGACTGCCCGCAGCAAAAGCCCGGTGACGCCGGGCTTTTTTTGTGCGTGCCTCCCGATCCGGGATGCCTGAGTAAATTCGTATCGTTTGGCGTCCGGATTTCATCAGGTGTTCGCTCCCGACTTGGTACCATGGGCCTCCAAGCCCCCAGTCGCTCTGGCGACACGCAGCAAGAGCCATCTACCCCCATGAGCACACACCCCACCGTCCGCGACGTCACCGATCGCATCCGCGAGCGCAGCCATGGGTTGCGCAGCGCCTACCTCACGAGGCTGGCCGAAATCCGCAGCCGCGACCGCGGCTCCGACCGCATGGGCTGCGCCAACGTGGCGCCCGCCGTGGCGGGCATTCCGGCCAACGACAAGTTCAAGGTGGTGGCCGAGCGCGCACCCAACCTCGGCATCGTCACCGCCTACAACGACATGCTCTCGGCCCACGCGCCGTACCAGGGCTACCCGGACATCATCAAGCAGGAGGCGCGGCGCCTCGGCGCCACGGCGCAGGTGGCCGGTGGCGTGCCTGCCATGTGCGATGGCGTCACGCAGGGCACGCCCGGCATGGAGCTGAGCCTGTTCAGCCGCGACGTGATCGCGATGAGCACCGCGATCGCGCTCACCCACGACATGTTCGACGGCGCGCTGCTGCTGGGCGTGTGCGACAAGATCGTGCCGGGCCTCTTGATCGGCGCGCTGCATTTCGGCCACCTGCCCACGGTGTTCGTGCCGGCGGGGCCGATGCCCTCGGGCCTGTCGAACAACGCCAAGTCGAAGGTGCGCGAGCAGGCGGCACAGGGCCTCGTGGGCCGGCAGGGCCTGCTCGATGCCGAGATGGCGGCCTATCACACGATGGGCACCTGCACCTTCTACGGCACGGCCAACAGCAACCAGATGCTGCTCGAAGCCATGGGCCTGCATGTGCCCGGCACGGCCTTCATCCAGCCCGGCGATGCAATGCGGAAACGCTCACGCGCGAAGCGGTGCGCACGGTGCTGGGCCGCGCGAGCGAAGCCGCATTCAACTGCCCGCCCATCGGCGAAATGGTGGACGAGCGCTGCATCGTCAACGCCATGGTCGCGCTGCTGGCCACCGGCGGCTCGACCAACCACCTGATCCACTGGGTGGCCGTGGCGCGTGCGGCCGGCATCGTGATCGACTGGGACGACTTCTCCAAGCTCTCGGACGTGATTCCGCTGCTGACCCGCGTGTACCCCAACGGCAGCGCCGACGTGAACGAGTTCCAGGCCGCGGGCGGCCCCGGCTTCGTGATCGGCGACTGGTCGATGCGGGCCTGATGCACGGCGACGTGCTCACGGTGCGCGCCGGCGGCATCCGCGAATTCGCCAACATCCCTACCCTGACCGAAGGCGGCGAGCATCGGCTGAGCTGGAGCCCTGCTGCACCGTCGAAGAACGATGCTGTTGCACGCACCGTCGCCGAACCGTTCAGCGCCACGGGCGGCCGCAGCGTGATCAAGGTCTCCTCGGTACCCGACGACCGGCATGTCATCGAGGCGCCTGCGCGCGTGTTCGACTCGCAGGCCGCGCTGCACCAGGCCTTCACCGCCGGCGAACTGGAGCGCGACGTGGTCTGCGTGGTGCGCTGGCAGGGCCCGCAGGCCAACGGCATGCCCGAGCTGTACAAGCTCACGCCGCCGCTGTCGGTGCTGCAGGGTAAGGGCTTCCGCGTGGCGCTGGTCACCGACGGCCGCATGAGCGGTGCTTCGGGCAAGATACCGGCAGCGATCCACGTCTCGCCCGAAGCGGCCGCGGGCGGGCCGCTCGCTAAGGTGCGCGACGGCGACGTGATCCGCCTCGACGCGGTCGCGGGTACCCTTGCGGTATTGCTGCCCGAAGACGAATGGGCCGCGCGCGAAACCGCGACGCTGCCCGAAGCGCAGCGCATCGCCGACGGACACGGCCTCGGCCGCGAACTGTTCGCCGGCATGCGCCGCAATGCATTGACCGCTGAAGAAGGAGCCTGCTCATGGCTGTAGACATCAACAAACTCACCGCGCTCGACGTGATGCGCGACGCCCCGGTCATCCCGGTCATCGTGCTGAACGACGTGAAAGACGCCGTGCCGCTGGCGCGCGCACTCGT
>CAMATD010000432.1 GCA_945860785.1 Variovorax sp. YR752
AAGGCCATCCAGAAGGAACTCGGCGAAGGCGAAGAGGGCGCGGACATCGAGGAGATCGAGAAGAAGATCAAGCTCGCCAAGATGTCCAAGGAAGGCTTGAGGAAGGCCGAAGGCGAACTCAAGAAGCTCAAGCTGATGTCGCCCATGTCGGCCGAAGCGACGGTGGTGCGCAACTACATCGACGTGCTCATCGCCCTGCCGTGGAGCAAGAAGACCAAGATCAAGCACGACCTGGCCAATGCCGAGGCGGTGCTCAATGCCGACCACTACGGCCTCGAGAAGGTCAAGGACCGCATCCTCGAATATCTCGCGGTGCAGCAACGCGTCGACAAGGTGAAGGCGCCCATCCTGTGCCTCGTGGGCCCACCGGGTGTCGGCAAGACCTCGCTCGGGCAGTCGATCGCGAAGGCGACCGGCCGCAAGTACACCCGCATGGCGCTGGGCGGCATGCGTGACGAAGCCGAAATTCGCGGCCACCGCCGCACCTACATCGGCGCATTGCCGGGCAAGGTGCTGCAGGGGCTGAGCAAGATCGGCACGCGCAACCCGCTGTTCCTGCTCGACGAAATCGACAAGCTGGGCACCGACTTCCGCGGCGACCCGTCGAGCGCGCTGCTCGAGGTGCTCGACCCCGAGCAGAACCACACCTTTGGCGACCACTACGTGGAAGTCGACTTCGACCTGAGCGACGTCATGTTCGTCGCCACCTCGAACTCGATGAACATTCCGCCGGCGCTGCTGGACCGCATGGAAGTCATCCGCCTCTCGGGCTACACCGAGGACGAGAAGATGCACATCGCGATCAAGTACCTGCTGCCCAAGCAGCTGAAGAACAACGGCGTCAAGGAAGAAGAACTCCTGGTCACCGAAGAAGCCGTGCGCGACATCGTTCGCTACTACACGCGTGCAGCCGGCGTGCGTTCGCTCGAGCGCGAGCTGTCCAAGATCTGCCGCAAGGTGGTGAAGGGCCTGCTGCTCAAGCAGATGACGCCGAAGGTCACCGTCGACGGCGCGAACCTCAACGACTTCCTCGGCGTGCGCAAGTACAGCTTCGGCCTCGCCGAAAAGCAGAACCAGGTCGGCCAGGTGGTCGGCCTCGCGTGGACCGAAGTCGGTGGCGACCTGCTGACCATCGAGGCGGTCACCATGCCCGGCAAGGGCGTGATCAGCCGCACCGGTTCGCTCGGCGACGTGATGAAGGAATCGGTCGAGGCCGCACGCACGGTTGTGCGCAGCCGCTCGCGCCGCCTGGGCATCAAGGACGAGGTGTTCGAGAAGCGCGACATCCACATCCACGTGCCCGATGGCGCGACGCCGAAGGACGGCCCGAGCGCGGGTGCCGCGATGACGACGGCCTTCGTGTCGGCGCTCACGGGTATTCCGGTGCGTGCCGACGTCGCGATGACCGGCGAGATCACGCTGCGCGGCGAGGTCACGGCCATCGGTGGTCTGAAGGAAAAGCTGCTGGCCGCATTGCGCGGCGGCATCAAGACCGTGCTGATCCCCGAAGAGAATGCCAAGGACCTGCAGGACATCCCCGAGAACGTGAAGAACGGCCTCGAGATCGTGCCCGTGAAGTGGATCGACAAGGTCCTCGAGATCGCACTCGAGAAGATGCCCGAGCCGCTGTCGGACGAAGAGGTGGCGGCTTCGGCAGCAGCTGTGGCCGAGTTGGCCAAGCAGCGCGCTGGCGCCCCGGCTTCGGAAGGCTCGGTCAAACATTGATGGTGTGAATTTGCCGGGCCTCAAAAAACTGGTATATAATTTGAGGCGCGAAACGCGGGAATAGCTCAGTTGGTAGAGCGCAACCTTGCCAAGGTCGAGAGTTCGAGACTCTTTTCCCGCTCCAGTTTTGAAAAAGGGAAGCAATTGCTTCCCTTTTTTTCGCAAGTTCGTTTTTTGTTTCTGCGTGGCGCGATAGCAAAGCGGTTATGCAACGGATTGCAAATCCGTCTAGCCCGGTTCGACTCCGGGTCGCGCCTCCACCCTCTCGTTAGACACGATTCGACCCCGACAAGCAAGCCCCGCCAACCGACGTTGCCGGGGCTTGTTTTGTTTGGGTTATCGTCGATGTTCAACCTGACGCCCGGATGGTGAAATTGGTAGACACATCGGACTTAAAATCCGCCGCTTCCTTAATCGGGGCATACGGGTTCGACCCCCGTTCCGGGTACCACACTGAAAAAAGGAGCACTCGATGCCTCGCTACAACGCTCCATTTGAAATCCATGTGCATGGCGACGTGCCATTGCGCCCGGACGTGAACTTCGCGCAGATCCAGGAAGCGTTGAAGCCGCTCTGGAAGTACGCGGGCGCCAAGTCGCTGGCCGACGGCGCCACCAGCACCTACGAAGAAGAACCCGGCATCCGCTTCGAGCAGAAAGACCACACGCTGCAGATCTGCTGGACCGTGCCCGGCGACGAAGACTTCCGCCAGGCGCTCGACGAAATGTGCATGGCCCTGAACGAGCTGTCGGACCGTGGCGCTGCCATCGAGGTCACCTTGTACGACACCGACTTCGACGAAGAAGAGGGCGACCCCGACGAAGAATCGCGCGACGATTTCCTGATGCTGTTCGTCGGCCCGAATCCGGCCGCGATCATGCAGGTGCAGCGCGACCTGCTGGTGGAAGACGTCGTCAACCTCATGGAGCGCCATTTCGACGGCGCCGAATTGGGCGGCGTGGTCTCCGAGATCGATCGTCTCTTCAGCGACCGCTTCGATGCGCTCGTGAACTCGCTCGAAATCGGCAAGCGTCCGCGCGGCACGGGTGGTCCGGGCAGCGGGGGCAGTGGCGGTGGCCACGGCGGCGGTCGCCGTCCGCGTCACCTACACTAGCCTCACAACAAGCCCGATCAAGGCCGCATGGCCCTGTTTCCTGCCTCTGCGCTGCGCCCGGGTGTGCGCACAAGCGTGAGGTCTTCGGCTGGGCGATGTACGACTTCGCCAACTCGGGCTACACCACGGTCGTGATCACGGCGGTGTTCGCCGCCTACTTCGTGGGCGGCATCGCCAAGGGCGCACCATGGGCCGCCTTCGCGTGGACCGCGGCACTCAGCATCGCATACGTCATCGTGATGCTCACCATGCCTGCCATTGGCGCCTGGGCCGACCTGCGCGCCGCCAAGAAGCGGGTGCTGGTCATTGCGACGATCGGCTGCGTGCTGGCCACGGCCGCACTGGCGTTCACGCCGCGCTTCTCAGGCGCCTCGGGAGGCGTCGCGCTGGCCATGGGGCTGGTGATCGTCTCCAACGCCTTCTATTCCCACGGCGAGTCTCTGACGGGCGCCTTCCTGCCCGAGCTTGCGACGCCCGAAGGCATGGGCAAGGTGAGCGGATGGGGCTGGAGCTTCGGCTACGTCGGCGGCATGCTGACACTGGGCATCTGCCTGGCCTACGTGCTGTGGTCGCAGGCGAAGGGCCTGCCGGCCTCGCATTTCGTACCGGTCAC
>CAMATD010000433.1 GCA_945860785.1 Variovorax sp. YR752
AGATCGACCACGGGGCCGAAGCGCGTGCGGTAGAGCGTGCGGCGCACCACCTCGGTCGTGCCATCGGACCGACGCACCTGCACGGCCAGCGGTTGCGTCCGCATGGGCTCGGACACGCCGTCGACCAGGTAGCGCGTGGCATCGGCAGGGTCCAGCGTCAACTCGAACAGCCCGAAGCGCCGCGCGGCGGACACCGTGTGGCTCCAGGCCACGTCGTTGTTGAAGCCGATCATGATCACCGGAATGCCCAGGAAGGACACGCCCGCCACGTCCAGCTTGCCCGGCAAGGTCAGGTGCGCCTGGTAGAAGCGGTCCGGCCCGCCCCAGTACCAGTGCGGGTTGCCGAACAGGACGCCGCCGCGCTCGCCGGTGGCCGACTGGCCGAAGGCCATCACGTTGCTGCCGATGCCGCGCGCATCGCCGACGGGGATGTCGAGCCTCGACGACAGCGAGAGCTTGTCCGCCGGCGCGGGCGGCGCGGCCGCAGCGGGCTTCGCGTTCACGATCTCGGAGACGAAGTGCGTGTACCCGCTCGCCAGTCCGGCGGCGATCATGCGCCGGTAGACATCGTCGGGTTCGATGGTCTGCACCCATGGCGCATCGCTGCAGGCATGCTGCGCGCCGGCGCCGCGCTGCCGCTGCCGGAGCGACCGCACAACATGGCGGTTGTAGCCCTCCGCATAACCGGCGATGAGTTCGTTGAGATCGGCCGGCTGCTCCCGCTTCAACGCCTCGATCGCATCCGGGCCGGCGAAGGCCTTGAAGAAAAAGTCCAGGTCGAGGTTGGCGGGCTCACCGAAGGTCGAGCGCGTGGCTGGCTTACTGTCGGCGCCGAAATACAGGGAGCGCTCTGCGCGGTAGGTGACGAAGGCATCGGCCAGCGTGCACAGCGCGTCCTCGGCCTGTGCCTGGCCGTAGCCGATGTCCAGCCCACGCCAGGTGGTGGCCCGCACATGAGGAATGCCGTCGCCGGTGCGGCGTATTTCGATCGAAGCCGTCGGCGATTCGCCCCGGGCCCATGCCGGGGCGGTGCCGATGAATGCGCCAGCGAGAGCGATGGCGGCGATGCAGCGACCCAACGCACGGGCACCAGGTCTGGGGGTTGTTTTCACGTGTTCCTTGGATGATGCGGAAGTTAGCTATTGCAGATCGGAGCCGCAGCGCCGCGCGTCGTCCAGCACCGGCTTGACCAGAACGGCGCCCGCCAGCGCCCACAGCGTGAGTGCCTCGTCGAACGCGCGCACGTGCCGGGGGTCTTCGCCGAGCCAGTGGACGAGCTGGTCCGCATGGTGGCGCGAAGGTGCGTCATGCAGCTGGCAGAAAAGCGCCCAGGCCGTATCGACGGCAGTCTCTGAGGAAACGGAAGTTCTGGTGGCCATCGTCGACTGCGTTGGATCTGTGTCGGGGTTGGCTTCGTCTTTCGTATTGACGCAGGACCCGCGCATATGTTCATTTCGGACACTTCCGAAGAAGCAGGCGCTCACGTGACACGCGATGCGGACGGCTTCAGCGTTCGCCCAGCGCGAGCACATCGCTGTCGCCCCGCCATCCGCCGCCCAGCGCGCGGTACAACGCAACGCGCGCCTGCAGCCGGGCTTGCCGCAGCTGAACGTCCAGGTCCTGCGCGGCATACAGCACGCGTTGCGCATCGAGCAGAACCAGCAGCGTCTCGGCGCCCGCCCGGTAGCGCAGCTCCGACAACTCCGCCGCACGGCGTGCCTGCAGCAGTTCGTCGGCCTGCGCCGATGCCTGCGCATCGATGCCCGTGATCGCCTGGAGCGCCGTTTCGGCGTCCGCGAAGGCGCCGATGATCGCGGCGCGGTAGGCGCCGAGCAGTTCCTCGCGCCGCGCCTCGGCAAGGTCGCGTTCGCCCGCGAGCCGCCCGCCGTCGAAGATGGGCGCGGCCAGGCCGGCGGCGAGGCTGTAGATCGGGTTGTCGAACAGCCCGCCGGGCGCCTGCCCCTGCAGGCCGACGGATGCGCTCAGGGTGACGCGCGGCAGCAGCGCGGCGCGCGCCGCCTGCACGTTCGCATCGGCTGCGGCCAGTCGCGCCTCGGCCTGCGCAAGGTCGGGGCGACGCACCAGCAGTTCAGATGGCAGCCCTGCCGAGATGGCGGGAATCCGCAGCGCCTCGAGCCGCACCTGCTCCACTGCCTCCCCCACTGCCGGCTGCGGTGCGGGCAGGCCGAGCAGCAGGGCCAGCGCGGTTTCGGCATGGCGCGCCTGCTGCTGCAGGCGTGCGAGTTCGCGCTCTCGCGCCGCCACCAGGCCGCGCTGCTGGGCCAGCTCCAGCGGTGCGGCTGCACCCGCACGGCCGCGCGATTCCACCAGCCGCAAGACCCGCTGCGCGTTCTCGAGGCTGTTGCCTGCGATCGCCACGCGCTCGCGCAGGCCCAGCAGCTGCAGCCACGACGACGCGACTTCGGCGGTGACGCTGAGCTGCACCGCATCGCGCTCGAAGACGCTGGCACGCAGGCCCTGTCGCGCCTCCCGGTGCAGCGCACCCTGGGCCCCCACAGGTCGAGCTCGTAGCGGGCCGCGAAGCCGACCGTGTGCGCATTGCCGTCGACCGCCGCATTGCCGCCCACGCGACCCTGGCGGCTGGCATCGATCTGTCCCGTCAGTTCGGGCAACCGCTGCGCACCCGCGATGCGCGCCTGTGCCCTTGCGCTGCCGACGCGAGCCAGCGCCATCGCCAGGTCCTGGTTGCGCGCCTGCGCCTGCGCGATCAGCGCGTCGAGTTCGCTGCTGCCGAGGTGGCTCCACCAGCGCGCATCGATCGCCGGGGCATTCGCATCGGGTCGCGCACTTTTCCAGGCTGCAGGCGGGTCCACCGCATGCGGCGGCAGATCCGCGGGCGCGGCGCAGCCGGCGAGCAACAGTGCGCTGGCCCACAACGCGGGCGAAAGGCGCGAGCGACGAAGTGCCTTTGTCTGCATGGTGCCCTGTTGTGACTATTGCGACGCCAGCGCCACGACCGGGTCCAGCCGGGCCGCATTCCTCGCAGGCATGAAACCGAAGATCAGGCCGGTCAGCACGGCGCAGCCGAAGGCCCCGACGCTGGCCAGCAGCGAGAAGACCACCGGCACGCCGGCCAGCATCAGCACGGCAACGATCGCCAGCCCCGCGATCACGCCCACGGTGCCACCGACCGAAGTCACGAGCACGGCCTCGGTCAGAAACTGGCGCAGGATGTCGGTCTGCCGCGCACCGGTCGCCATGCGGATGCCGACCTCGCGGGTGCGTTCGCACACCGTCATCAGCATCACGTTCATCACGCCGATGCCGCCCACGACCAGCGAGATGGTGGCGATCAGGCCGAGCATCATGGTCATCGCGCGCGCGGTGGCCGACTGCACGCGGATCGCCTCGATCCGGTTCCACACCTTCACGTCGCGCACGCGGCGCTGCTCGGCCAGCAGGGTCTCGATCTCCTC
>CAMATD010000434.1 GCA_945860785.1 Variovorax sp. YR752
AGTGCCCGGCTTTTGCTTTGTCCGCGTAGAGGGTTGTCAGTGCAGCAGTTCGTTGCCCGGCGCCATCGGAGGCGCCTTGAAGAAGGCCGTGCCGGCGGTGCCCCGGCCGACTTCTTCTTCGGTGGCCTCACGCACCGAACGCACCGTGATGTCCAGCCGGATCGCAATGCCCGCCAGCGGGTGGTTGCCGTCCAGCACCAGGTGGTCGGGATAGATCTCGGTCACGGTGTAGATCGCGTCCTTGGGGATTTCGTCGCTCACGCCCTTCGGCAGGGCGGAGCCGTCGAAGGTCATGCCTTCTTCGGTGCCTTCGGGAAACAGCGAGCGCGGCTCGAGAAAGAGCAGCTGGTCGTTGAAGTCGCCGAAGCCCTGTTCGGGTTCGACCTGCAGCAGCACCCGGGCGCCCAGTTCATGCCCTTGCAGGGCGGCCTCGATGACGTCGAAGAGATCGTCGCCCCCCACCATGAATTCCACCGGCTCGTCGAGCACGTCCAGCACGTCGCCGAGCGTGTCTTTCATCGTCCAGGTCAAACCGACCACGCATTGTTCAGAGATTTCCATTGCAGAATTCTCCCATGGAGATTACACAACCGCTGCCGTTGCTCGGCGGCCTGAGCGCCGCGCAGTTCATGCGGCGATATTGGCAGAAGAAGCCCCTGCTGATCCGCCAAGCCATTCCCGCGATGGTGCCATCGATCGACCGCAGCGCGTTGTTCGCGCTGGCCGAGCGCGAAGAGGTGGAATCACGCCTCATCCGCCACGGCAAGAGCGGCTGGTCGCTGAAGCACGGCCCGCTGCCGCGACGCGCCTTGCCGCCGTTGAAGCAGCCGGCCTGGACGCTGCTGGTGCAGGGCGTCGACCTGCATCACGACGGGGTGAATGCGTTGCTGCAGCAGTTCCGCTTCCTGCCCGATGCCCGCCTCGACGACCTGATGATCAGCTACGCGAGCGACACCGGTGGCGTCGGCGCGCATTTCGACAGCTACGACGTGTTCCTGCTGCAGGCGCAGGGGCGCCGCCGCTGGTCCATCGGCAAGCAGAGCGACCTGCGCCTGCAGTCGGGCGTCCCGCTCAAGATCCTCGAGAACTTCGAGCCGGAGCAGACCTTCGTGCTGGAGCCGGGCGACATGCTGTACCTGCCGCCGAAGTACGCGCACGACGGCGTCGCGGTGGGCGACGACTGCATGACCTGTTCCATCGGCCTGCGCTCGTCGGCCATGGGTGAGCTCGGTGCCGATCTGCTGGCGCGCATGGCACAGGCGTACTCGGAAGACCTGGAAGATGCCGGGCCTGCGGAGCTGGCGCGCTACCGCGATCCGACACAACCCGCCGTCGATGCACCGGCCGCGATGCCAGCCGCACTGCAGGGCTTCGCACGCAAGGCCATCGAAGCCGCGCTGCGCGACGCCGACGCCATCGACCGGGCCCTCGGTGCATCGCTGACCGAGCCCAAGGCCAACATCTGGTTCGACGAAGCCGGCGAGGTGCCCGATGCGATGCAGCATGTGGCGCTCGACCGCCGCACGCGCATGCTCTACGACACGCGGCACATCTACATCAACGGCGAGAGCTTTCGCGCAGGCGGCGCCGATGCAACGCTGATGCGCCGCCTGGCCGACCGGCGCGCGCTCGGTCCGCGCGAACTGGCCTGCGCGAGCGAAGGCGCACTGGCACTGCTGGGCGAGTGGTGCGAGGCGGGCTGGCTCCATGCCGGATGACGCCATCCCGCTGCTGGCCGAGGGCCGCTTCGACGGCCGGGAGGCCTTCGTCGCGATCGTTCGGAACGCACTGTCGGCCGCTGCGCAAGAAGGCTGGCAGGAGATCATCTTCAGCGACCCCGACTTTGCCGACTGGCCCCTGGGCGAGCGCGCGAGCATCGAGGCGCTGCAGGCCTGGTCGGCCAGCGGCCGTCGTTTTGTGCTGCTGGCACAACGCTTCGATGTGATCGAACGCGGTCATGCGCGCTTCGTGCCGTGGCGCCGCATGTGGGATCACATCATCGAGTGCCGCGCGGCCGGCAAGGGTGCCGAAGTGCCAAGCGCCATCTGGACGCCCGCATGGTTTGCGCACCGCATCGATCCCGAACGCAGCCGGGGTGTCTGCGGCGTCGAGCCGCGCGCCCGTCGTGAGTTGCGCGAGACGATCGAAGAATGCTGGCGCCTGGGGCGGCCTGCATTTCCGGCGTCCACGCTCGGCTTGTAAGCCAATGCCGCGAATGCGGCCGCGAGACACATTCGAGCGGGAATGCGGGTCTAGAATTTTTTCGTTCCAGACCTTCATTGCCAAAGGAGTCTTCATGAAGAAGTCATCGTCCGTCCTGATTGCCTCGTTGATCGCCGCTGCCGCACTCGTTGCCTGCGGCAAGAAAGAGGACGCCGCGCCAGCGGTCGTGGCACCGCCGCCCGCTCCCGTGACCGAGCCTGCGCCGCCCGCAGCAGCCCCCGCACCTTCCGCCGACCTGGCCGCAGCAACGCCTTCGCCCGGCGCTTCGTCGGCGCTGGATGCCGCGAATGCCGCGACAGAAGCTGCAAAGAAGAACGAGACGCCCAAGCAATAAGCCGATCCGCCACAAAGCAGAAAGCCGCCCCGGGGCGGCTTTTCTACTTGGGTCATCGACGAGTCAGGTTGCAGTCAGACGTCCAGCCAGGGTGAGCCCTCGGCTGCAGTGGCGGTCAGCATTTCGGTCTCATGGCCGCCGAGGGCTTCGGCCATCATGCGGCGCACGATGTCGGGCCGGTTGTTCTGCTCGCTCAGATGCGCCGCGACCACATGGCGCAGGCCGTCGTGGCGAACCGCGCGCGCAATGTCTGCCGCGGCGGCATTCGACAGATGTCCGTAGTTGCCGCCGACGCGCAGCTTGAGGAACGGCGGGTAGGCCGAGTTGGCCAAGAGGTCGCTGTCATGGTTGAACTCGAGCAGCAGCGCATGCACGCCGCTCAGGCGATTCATCACATGGGTTGTCGCGTGTCCCAGGTCGGTCAGGACGCCCAGCGAGCGCGCGCCGTCGGTGCAGCGCAGCTGCAGCGGCTCGCGCGCATCGTGGGGCACGGTGAAGGGCTGCACGGCAATGTCGCCGACCGCAAACTCCGCGTCGTCGCGCGCCAGCTGCAGCCGGCCTTCGAAGTCGCGACCGCCCATTGCGAGCCAGGTGCCTTCGCTCATCCAGACGGGAATGCGATCGCGCCGCGACAGCGAATGGGCACAGCCGATGTGGTCGCCGTGCTCGTGGGTGACGAAGATGGCGTCGATGTCGCCGGCGACGAGGCCCGCCTGGGCCAGCCGCAGATCGAGTTGCCTGAGGCCGAAGCCGCAGTCGATCAGGAGCCTCGAGGTGCGGCCGCCGCTGGTCGCTTCGACCAGCGCGGCTGTTGCCCGTGCTGCCGCTGCCGA
>CAMATD010000435.1 GCA_945860785.1 Variovorax sp. YR752
AGCCTTGGCCTCGAACTCGAGCTTTTCCTTGGCATTGATTTCATCCTTGGGCGCAATCCACAGCACGCTGCCGTTCTTGCGCATGCCGAGATTCTTCGCCTGCATGATGATATCGAGTGCCTGATCCCAGGGCACATCCTTCAGCCGCAGCGTCAGCGCGCCACTCACAGAGTCCGAGGTCACGATGTTGAAATTCGTGAAGTCGGCAATCACCTGCAGCAGCGAACGAATTTCGATGTTCTGGAAATTGAGTGACAGCTTCTCACCGTTGTAGCCCACGCCCTGCGTGAGTTTGGTCGGATCGACCTTGCGGGCCCGGACTTCCACCACGAACTGGTTCTCGCTCTGGTAGGCACTGTGCTCCCAGTCGCCCTTGGCCTCGATGGTCATGCGAACACGGTCGCCCGACTGTTGCGAGGTGATCAACTGGACTGGCGTGCCGAAGTCGGCCACATCGAGGCGACGACGCAAACCTTCAGGCAAGGTCGACTTGGTGAACTCCACGACGAGGTTCTTGCCTTGCTGCTTGACATCGACGCCGACCTGGTTGTTCGGCAGATCGACGATGACCCGACCCGTGCTGTCGGATCCGAGACGGAAGTCGACGTCACGCAAGGGCAAGGTGTCGCGGTTTCGGTTTTCCGCGAAAACGGTGGCGGTGGATGTCGCCAGCGCCGCGCCGGCCACCGGCTCAAGGATGACCAGCAGCGACTTGCCCTGGATCTCCGCCTTGTACGCAGTAGCCTGCTTGAGGTTCAGTACCACACGGCTTCGCTCTCCCGCCTGAACCACATTGACCGAGCGCAGGTTGCCCTGGTTCACTTCAATGGCCGAGCGCCCGATCCCATTCGTCACACCCGGAAAGTCGAGCGCGATGCGCGCCGGTGTCTGGACGGCGAATCCGGCTGGCACCGCCGTGAGCGGCTGTGCAAGATCGATCCGGATCACCTCGGCGCCGGATTGCGTCGAGCTGGTCACAGCCTCGATCGCATTTTGCGCATGGGCGACGGCAAGTGCACCGAAGGCCAGCAGACCCAGCCCGGCGGCGCGCAGCCACTGTGCCATCGTTGATTTTTTTTTGGTTCATTTCGCACTCTCTTGCAGCTGCAATGTCGCCACGCGTTCGATCCATTCACCGGCGGCGTCTTGCACGATTTCACGCAAGGCGACTTCGGTTTCGTTGATACGGGTAATGCGCCCGTAATTGAGTCCCAGGTATTCGCCGACGCGCACCTTGTAGAGCAGCTTGTCGACACGAACCAGCGCCACCGGCTGGCCGTTGCGGTTCATGCTGCCGACCATCGCCATCGAATCGAGCGGGAAGGCTTCCAGCGATTCCTTGCGACGCGCCAACTCGGGCGCAATCAGTTCCGAGGTGCTCGGCTGATTCGATGCGCGACGCAGGGCCTGCGTCAGCTTCAGCATGTTGAAGGTCTCGAAAGACGAGCCTTCCGTGTACGCCTGGGGTGTGAACTTCTTGGGTTCAGTGATGGGTGGCACCGAGGGCTTCACCTGGGCACGCTGCTCGACCATCCAGCGCTGCAGATCTTCCTGGCCGGAATCGCAGGCGCTCAGACCCAGCGTGGCCAGCATCAGCCACAAAACTTTGGCTGCCGCTTTCATTTCTTCGCCTTTGGCGCCGAGGCGCGTTTCTGGGCGGCCCGCTCGTCTTCGTCGAGGTAGCGGAAGGTGCGCGCGGTGGCATCCATCGTCAGCACATCCTTGTCCTTTTGCGGTGTGACAGTCACGTTGTTGAGCGTCACGATGCGCGAGAGGCCGGCGACGTCGGCGGCAAAGGCACCCATGTCGTGGTACCGCCCCGTGACTCGAACAGCGCTCGGAAGCTCGGCGTAATAGTCCTTGACCGACACCTGCCCCGGACGAAACAGTTCGAACTGCAGGCTGCGGCCGAGGCCAGCCTGGTTGATGTCCGAGAGCAGCGCGTCCATTTCGGCCTTGCTGGGCAATTGCTTCTCGAGCAAGGTCACGTACTGCTGCACCTGCTCGCGCTGCTTCTTCAGCAGGTCGAGGTTGGCTGCCTGCGCGACTTTTTTCTGGTAGTCGGCCTTGAGCGTCACTTCCTTGGCACGCTCACTTTCGAGCTCGTCGTTCGAATTGGTCAGCCAGACAAACCACAAACCCACCAGCACCAGGGCGGCCACTGCCAAGCACAGGGCGTAGCGGGGCAACGACGGCCATACCGACGGGTCGTTCGGGTTGAGCCCACGAAACTGATCGCCGAAACGCCGCAATGCAGCGCCGACATCTATTTTTTGGGAGGGGCGATTGCTTGCCATGATCGGTTACCCCTTGGATTGCGCGGCCGCGGCCGCGGCCAATGCCTTGTCGGCAGCCGCCTTCTGGGCATCGGTCGGTCGCTTCAGACCGATGCGCATCGTGAAGTTTGCAACGCGACGTTGATCACGCTGGCTCAAATTTACTGTTGTTGAGGTGATTTCGACCAACTCCGGCTTCACTAGCCAAGGGCTGTTATTGCCCAGGTTGCGTAGCAGCTCCGACACACGTTCGTTCGATTGCGCCATGCCCTGCAGCGTGACGGTCTGGTTCTCCTGCTTCATACTGGTCAGATAGACACCATCAGGCAGTTGCCGAACCAGTTCATTGAGCAAGTGCACTGGCAGGTTGCGATCGCCCTGCAAATCTTCGACCGCTTGCTGGCGCGCGCGCAGCGCCGCAATTTCGTCCTGTAGCGTCGAGATTTCCTTGATTTCGATTTCGAGCTTGCTGATCTCGGTTTGCAGGAACCTGTTTTGCGATTGCTGAGCCGAAATCTGAGCCTCGAACCAGAGATAGCCGAGGCCCGCGATCAAAACACCCAGGACCGCAGCGGCGCCCAGGGTTCCATAAAAAGCCTCGCGACGCCGCTTGCGTGCAGCTTCGCGGTGAGGAAGCAGGTTGATCAGAATCACTGCAGGAACCTCCGCATGGCGAGGCCGCAAGAAGTCAGATAGGAAGGCGCCTCGCGCCGAACCTTCTTCTCGCGAATGCCAGGACCGAACTCCATGCCGTCGAACGGATTGACGAGCGAACAGGCAAACGAGGTCTGTCGCGTCACGGCACTGGTCAAACCTGGCAGCGACGACGAGCCGCCGGCCAGCAGCACATAGTCCACACGGTTGTGCGGCGTGCTCGTGAAGAAGAACTGCAATGCACGCGCGATTTCCTGCCCAATGCTTTCCACAAAAGGCTTGAGCACGCCCGAACCGTAGTCGTCGGGCAGGTCGCCACTGCGCTTCTTGGCTTCGGCCTCCTCGGCCGAAAACCCGTACTGCCGAACGATCAGTTGCGTCAACTGAGCGCCACCGAAAGCCTGGTCCCGGTCGTACAGCACTTCCTGGTTGCGCA
>CAMATD010000436.1 GCA_945860785.1 Variovorax sp. YR752
CCGTCCGGTCAACTCTGCGTTAGGCCTCCGATGGCCAATTTTGCACACTACATCAAACGAACAATCTCGATATCGGCTGAACAATCTGATGCTGCTCTGCCTTTTGCTGAAAATCAACCTGATGATCAAGGATTCGAGAAGCCAATCTATCATTCCGTTCCGAAGTCATCCGGCGCTGCTGCACGGGCTAAAGCGGGAGACACCTTCTGGTTGTTTTCGCAGCTGAACACGCCTTGGGGCAGGCTCCCACCATCTTTGGATGCGCGGATAGTTGTGAAGAATATTGCAATCACAGGCCAGGACGCTTCCACAAGAATCAGATTTTCTGCCGATGAGTCGTCTGAGTGGTTTCCTATATTCAATGCCTCTACCCTTGTCTCCACTTTGTCGACTCGCGATAAGACTGGCGGAACTCAGTCATTATTGTCGGCCAAGGCGAAGACCGTTGGTCAGGCTCTACGCTTTCCGAGGGAGATTGCCAACGCGGAAAACCTAGTTGCCCACCGTCGGACCGTCAACTCCACACCAGTGGATTTTGTCAGCTACAGGATGGTCGATGGGACTAGAACTGCGTTCGAGTTGGCGCGTTGGCTGACAGAGTCAGATAAGGCAGTGTTCTGGGACAGATGGTCTCTTCCGCGCCGAATGTCTGAAAGAGGCGAGCGTCTCGCTCACATTGCTCTTGATAAACACATTCAGAAAAAGATTGCAGGCAGCAGATGCGTGTGGGGTGTTCAATCATCGAAGTATGCGGCCGATGGCTCCTACTCCTCACTCGAAATGGAGTTGGCAAAAGGAATGAATAAGTTTGAACGCTACCCTCCGTCAAGCTGAGTACCAACGGGTCTCTGTGGCTGGGGTTTGGTGGCCTGCCATTGGTGCCAGCTTAGCTCGAACGTTAAGCATCAATAATCTGCCGGAGCGCTAAACTTCCGCGCTAGATGTGAAGGAGGCCCGAGATGAGAACCGACTTGATCCATCCGGGATGCGTCCTGGGCGATAATCGGCCCATGGTGTCAAACGAGAAACAGGATCTGACGTCCGATCAGGATGGGGCGCGGTTCCCTGAGCCAACATCGGACCAGGCATCATCGCAGGCGTGCTCCGACGCCACGCCTGACGTGACGGCATTTGCCAACCGGCTGCGCAAGAACCTCGCGCACTGGCACAAGTGGGCGCGACGGCGCGGCATCACGTGCTTCCGCATGTACGGACGTGACGTGCCGCAGTTTCCCTTTGCCATCGACTGGTTCGAGACGGTTTCGCCACGCTCCGAAACGCACCTGCATGTCCAGGAAATCGATACCGGCTGGCAGCGCAGCGATGCGGACTACACCGCCTGGCTGACCGCCGTGTGCGATAGCATCTGCGAAGTGTGCGGCGTGCCAGCGGCGCAACTGCACCTGAAGCGCCGCGAGCGCCAGCGCGGGACGTCGCAGTACGAGAAGCTCGATGGGGAGGAGGCGGAAGTGTTCGTCGTGGAGGAGGCCGGTCTGCGGTTCGAGGTCAACTTCGATGCCTATCTGGATGCCGGGCTGTTCCTTGACCACCGGCCCATGCGCGCCATGGTGGCCGAGTGCATTGCCGCGCGAGCACGGCACGGCGCCGGCACGCGCTTCCTGAACCTGTTCGCCTATACCGGCAGTTACACCGTGCATGCCGCGCGCGCAGGCGCTGGCACGTCTACCACGGTGGATCTGTCCAGAACCTACCAGGCATGGACTGCACGCAACCTTGCCCTGAACGGTATCGACGCCCGTCGGCATCAGCTGGTGTGTGCCGATGCGCTGGCGTGGCTGGATTCGGCGGTGGACGCGCGCGAGCGCTTCGACGTCATCGTGCTCGATCCCCCATCGTTCTCGAATTCGAAAAAGATGCAGGGCGTGCTTGACGTGCAGCGCGACCATGCGCGGCTGGTGAGCCAGTGCCATGCATTGCTGGCCGACGGCGGCGAACTGTTCTTCTCCACCAACCTGCGTTCATTCAAGATCGACGCGGAACTGGTGCAGCAATGCGCGCTGCGCGAGATTACCCGCAAGAGCGTCCCGGAGGATTTTCGTCGTCCGAGCGGTGCGGAGCCGCATCGGGCCTGGCAGGTCAAGTTGGGCGTTGCGGGTGGCGTACATGCTTGATCGCCCTATCGACGCGCGCCAAGGCAGTCGGCGTTGTTGGCGTCTTGTGTGGCCAGCGTGGGCGGGTCGCGTCGAAACGGAGGCAACACCCATGCGTCGTCCCCGCCAGTCCCCGTCCATGTTCCGATCTCTGTTCCTTTGCCTGTGGTTGCTCGCAGCCCTTCTGCCGCGCGCGGCGCAGGCCTATGACGCATCCGCGGTGTTCGATGCGAAGGCGGGAACGCTGCCGCTGCTGCTCACCGTTCCCCACGACGGTGCGGAGTTCCTCGGGCTGTTTCCGCACCGGACGAAGGGTGTGACGGTTCGTGACGTGGGCACCCGGGAACTGGCCGAGCGGGTCGCCGATCAGCTGGAGAAGCAGACCGGCCGTCGTCCGTATCTCGTGATCGCGAAGGTGAGCCGCAGACAGATGGATGTGAATCGTGCCGAGGTCGACGCCGTCGAGTCGGGTGGATTGCTGCCTGCATACCGGGCCTACCACGAGCAGGTTGCAACCTACGTCGCCGAGTTGCGCGCGAGGTTCCCGTCCGGTGCCCTGCTGATTGACGTGCACGGGCAGTCCTACGAGCCAGCGACAACGTTTCGCGGAACCCGGGCGGGGCTCACGGCTACCCGACTGGTGGATCGCTTCGGCCCTGCTGCACTCCAGGGCAGCAACAGCATCATCGGCATCCTCGCAGGCAGAGGGTATGGCGTGCACCCCTTGCCTGACGCGCCGACCCTGCGCGAAGAGCCCAGGTTCGCCGGTGGCCATACGGTGTTCGCCTACGGTAGCCACCGGCCCGACGGCATCGATGCAATCCAACTTGAATTCGGCCGGCAGCATCGCGCTGACGCGCGGCTGCCCGAAGACCTCGCGTCGGCCATCGTGGGCTTCATGAAGCATCACGGTCTCACCATGCAGTGATGCACGGACATTCGCGGCGGAACCCGATCGCGGGCATGGTGTACCTACTTAATTTAGTAGGTTCGCGTATCACAAGTAAAAGGTAACATCAAGGCATAATGCAGCGGTACGATCAATATATGAAAAGAAGCAGCTCCTCTTTGGCCAAGCCCGGGAAAGTCGCCCTCCAGACCGGACGCGAAAGCGTCTCCTTGGCAGGCGGTGTCCTGCGCCCGGCGCCCCACCGGTTCGCCCTGGAACCGCGGCAGATGTTCGACGCTGCGGCCGCAGCCGACATGTTCCAGGCTGCCGATGCGCCGGCTGCCCGCGCGGATGTGCCGCGCGAAG
>CAMATD010000437.1 GCA_945860785.1 Variovorax sp. YR752
GAGCGCGACCGCCTGGGCCGCCTCAAGCTCAGCTTCGACGGCCTGGAGGCGCGCGACAGGCGCGTGTTCGACTGGACCTGGCAGCGCCGCATCCCGGTGGCCTTCGCCATGGCCGGCGGCTATGCCAGCGACATCGCCGAGACGGTGCAGGTCCAAGTCGGCACCTTCAAGGTGGCCTTCGACTACTGGCGCCGCTGGCAGAATGCCGCGCGCTGAGCTCCGCCAACAAACCCACGCCCCACGCCCGAAGCAGCTACCGCTGCGTTCCGCAGCATCCCCACGCGTTGGGCCGACAACGACATGTACGGCCACGTCAACAACGTCGTCTACTACAGCTGGTTCGACACCGCGGTGAACGCCCTGCTGATCGAGCGCGGCGCTCTCGACATCCATCAGGGCCAGACCATCGGCTTCGTGGTCGAGACTCAGTGCAACTACTTCGCGCCGATTGCGTTCCCGCAGACGGTGGAGGCGGGCATCCGGGTCGCCCAGGCGGGGCGTTCGAGCGTGCGCTATGAAATCGCGCTGTTCGCCGAGGGGGCGGACACCGCGGCCGCGCAGGGCCACTTCGTGCACGTCTATGTGGACCGTGCGACACACCGGCCGGTGCCATTGCCCGAAGCGCTGCAACGCGTGGTCGACTCGCTGAAAGCCTGACCCGAAAAAAACGGCGCCCGAAGGCGCCGTTGTCTTTTGTCGTACAGCCTACAGCCGCGATGTCTTACATCGCCTTCTTCATGGCCTTGATGTCGGCCTTTCCCTGAGCTTCGTCGGCCTTGGCCTGCTTCGCGCAGGCGTCCTTGGCGGCACCGTTCTGGTCGTCGCACTTTTCCTTCGCGACTTCGTAGGTGGCCTTCACCTTCTCTTCAGCCACCTTGCGGGCGTGGCTGTCGCTCGGCTGGTATTGCTGCTCCAGCTCGGCCTTGGCCACTTCTTCCTTGCCCTTGGCTTCCTTCTGGCAGACGTCCTTGGCGTTGTCCTTCATGGTGTCGCACTGCGCCTTCGCGACCTTGTAGTCGGCCTCGACCTTTTCCTTGGCGACCTTGTATTCGTCCTTGGTCATCGCACCGGCCTGCGTGGCGATGAAGCAGGTGGAGGCCAGGGCGAGCATGAGCAGATGCTTTTTCATTTTTGGATGTCCTGTCAAGACTTTTCGAACCAGAGTGCATCGGCCGAGCGGCCGTCGCGCGATTCCCAGTCCTTGACCTGCTTCTCGGCCTCGTCGCGGCTGATGCCATGGCGTTCCTGGATGCGGCCGAGCAGCTGATCGCGCTTGCCGGCGATGACGTCGAAGTCGTCGTCGGTCAGCTTGCCCCATTGCTCCTTGACCTTGCCCTGGAGCTGTTTCCAGTTGCCTTCGATGGTGTCCTTGTTCATGCGAATCTCCTTTTGAGGTTGATTCGGCGGGCCGTGTTCGCCGCCGTGAAATCAATGTCTCGTGAGGGATTCACCCTGCCGGTAGGACGTGCAGTCCAGCCCCCGTAGGCAGAGGCCGACGCTGCCCGTGATAATCGATGCGACGACGAAAGTTTGAGACACCGCGCACAGACAGCACCATGATCATTCACAGCCTGCTCGACACCGACCTCTACAAGTTCACGATGATGCAGGTCGTTCTGCATCACTTCCCGGGCGCCCGGGTCGAGTACCGCTTCAAGTGCCGCAACCCCGGCATCGACCTGGCGCAGTTCGCGGGCCAGATCCGCGACGAGGTGCGAAGCCTCTGCTCGCTGCAGTTCCGCGATGCCGAGCTGGCCTACCTGCGGTCCATGCGCTTCATCAAGAGCGACTTCGTCGATTTCCTCGGCCTGTTCCGGCTCAACGAGAAGTACATCAACATCATTCCCCAGCCCTCGGGCGAACTCGAGATCCGCATCAAGGGGCCGTGGCTGCACACCATCCTGTTCGAGATCCCGGTGCTGGCGATCGTGAACGAGGTCTACTTCCGCAACACGCAGAAGAGGCCCGACATCGAGGAAGGCCGCCGCCGGCTCGAGACTAAGATCGCCCAGTTGCAGGACGCGGGCCTCTCCGACCTCAAGATCGCCGACTACGGCACGCGCCGCCGTTTCGCCAAGGACTGGCACGAAGAGGTGCTGCGCACCCTGACCGCCCGGCTCGGCGCCGTCACACCACCCGCCGCCGTGCAGGCGCAGCCCGGCGCGCGGCTGCCGCAGCTCGCGGGCACCAGCAACGTGCTGTACGCCATGAAGCTCGGGCTGATTCCGCTCGGCACCATGGCGCACGAATACCTGCAGGCCTGCCAGGCCCTCGGCCCGCGGCTGCGCGACAGCCAGATCTGCGGTTTCGAGAGCTGGGCGCGCGAATACCGGGGCGACCTGGGCATTGCGCTGTCCGACGTGTACGGCATGAGCGCGTTCCTGTGCGACTTCGACCTGTACTTCTGCAAGCTGTTCGACGGCGTCCGCCACGACAGCGGCGACCCCTTCCAGTGGGGCGAGCGCATGCTGGCGCACTACACCGCCAACCGGGTCGATCCGCGCACCAAGACGCTGATCTTCAGCGACGGCCTCACGGTGCCGCGCACCATCGAGCTTTATCAGCAGTTCCGCGGCCGCTGCCAGCTGGCCTTCGGCATCGGCACCAACCTCACCAACGACCTCGGCTACGAGCCGCTGCAGATCGTCATCAAGATGATTCACTGCAACGACCAGCCCGTGGCCAAGCTGTCGGACACGCCGTCCAAGAACATGTGCGAAGACGAAAAATACCTGGCTTACCTGCGCCAGGTGTTCGAGATCGAGCAGCCGGCCGCCTGACCTCGGTCTGGTACGGTACGGCACCCATGAACAAAACGATCCGACTGACGGCGGCCGCGGTGCTGCCGATGCTTTTTCCCGCCCTGGCCATGGCTGCCGATTTCGACGGTGGCAAGCTCTCGCCGCTCTGGGGCGTGCCGTTTGCCGGCATCCTGCTGTCGATCGCATTGCTGCCCCTGGTCACGCCGTCGTTCTGGCATCACCACTACGGCAAGATTTCGGTGGCCTGGGCGCTCGCCTTTCTGCTGCCCTTTGCAGCAACCTACGGTGTCGGGCTGGCGGGCGTTCAGCTCGTGCATGCGCTGGTGGCCGAGTACATCCCGTTCATCATCCTGTTGACCGCGCTCTTCACTGTGGCGGGCGGCATCCACATTCGCGGCAACCTGCATGGCGCGCCCGGTCTCAATACGGCGATCCTTGCGATCGGTGCCGTGCTCGCGAGCTTCATGGGGACCACGGGTGCCTCGATGCTGCTGATCCGGCCGCTGAT
>CAMATD010000438.1 GCA_945860785.1 Variovorax sp. YR752
CGCGGCGCTGAGCATGGCCCAGGTCTTGCCGACGCCGGCGCTGGCGCCGAAGTAGATGCGCAGCTTGCCGCGCAGCGCGCGTGCCTCGTCGTTGCGCAGTTGGGCAATCAGGGCGTCGGGATCAGGGCGCATGACATCTTGCATAAGCAAGGCCGGTTGGCGTCAACGTTGCGCCGGGTCCTTGCGCGAAGCAGCATCGCCCGCCTGGGGCTCCCGATGCCTGGTCCCGCGCTGATGTCGGCGTGCAGTGCGAGACAGGACGAACCATGCAAAGCCCAGAGGGATGAACAGAACCGCCAATGCACAAAATGCGTAGAACAGATCAGTTGCCATGGTGCAACTCGCAACTTTCCCTGTAAGCGGCGCAAGCCATCTGGCTGCTCCTTACTTCGCCTTGTCCAGCTCAAGATTGAGCGCAAGCACGTTGACACGCGATTCACCGAGCAAGCCCCAAAGCGGAGCCTGGGTGTTCTTTGCAATCAGCGCATTCACCTGCTCGACCGGCACGCCGCGCACACGCGCCACGCGCGCCGCCTGGTAATTCGCGGCGGCGGGGCTGATGTCCGGATCGAGCCCGCTGGCCGAAGCCGTGACGAGGTCGACCGGTACCGGCGCGGTGTTGCCCGGGTCCGCGGCGCGCAGCGCCTCGACGCGCGCCTTGACGGCATCGGTCAGCGCGGGGTTGAGTGGGCCCTGGTTCGAGCCGCCCGAAGCGCTCGCGTTGTAGGGCTGCGGCGCGGTGGCCGACGGGCGGCCCCAGAAGTGCTTCGGATCGCTGAAGTTCTGGCCGATGAGTTTCGAGCCGACAGTCGTGCCGTCGAGCACGATCAGGCTGCCGGCCGCCTGCGACGGGAACAGCGCCTTGGCGGCGCCGGTGACGACCATCGGATAGATCAGGCCGGTGAGCGCGCTCAGCAGTGCAAAAAGCACAAGCGCGGGACGAAAAATGTTGTTCATGATGAAGTTCTCCTCAAACCAGATGGACGGCCACGAGCAGCCAGTCGATCAACTTGATGCCGATGAAAGGGACGATCAGTCCGCCCAGGCCGTAGATGGCCAGGTTGCGGCGCAGCAGCGCGGCAGCGCCCACCGGCCGGTAGCGCACGCCCTTGAGCGCCAGCGGAATCAGGAACACGATGACCAGTGCGTTGAAGATCACCGCCGACAGAATGGCCGACGACGGGCTGGCAAGGCGCATCACGTTGAGCGCACCCAGTTGCGGATAGGTCGACACGAAGATCGCCGGAATGATCGCGAAGTACTTCGCCACGTCGTTCGCGATCGAGAAGGTGGTGAGCGAGCCGCGCGTCATCAGGAGCGCCTTGCCGGTTTCCACCACCTCGAGCAGCTTGGTCGGGTTCGAATCGAGGTCGACCATGTTGCCGGCCTCCTTCGCGGCCTGCGTGCCGCTGCCCATGGCCACGGCCACGTTGGCCTGTGCGAGCGCGGGCGCATCGTTGGTACCGTCACCGGTCATCGCGACCAGGCGGCCTTCGGCCTGGTACTTGCGGATCAGCGCGAGCTTGTCTTCGGGCGTGGCTTCGGCCAAGCAGTCGTCCACGCCGGCCTCGGCCGCGATGGCCGCGGCCGTGAGCTTGTTGTCGCCGGTGATCATCACCGTCTTGATGCCCATGCGGCGCAGCTCGGCGAAGCGTTCCTTGATGTCGGTCTTGACGATGTCCTTGAGCTCGACCACGCCGAGCACGCGGTTGCCTTCGGCCACGGCCAGCGGCGTGCTGCCGCGGCGCGCCGCTTCTTCGGCCGCGCGCAGCACCTCGGGGGCCGATTCGCCGGTGATGGCACTTTCGTCGACCGAGGCCACGCCTTCGATGACTTCGCCGTCGAGCGGAATCACGTCGCCGGTCTCGACCAGCACCACGTCACCCTTGCGCAAATTGGTCGCCTGCTCGGGCAGGAAGGCGGCGCCGTGGACGGGCTCCTTGAGCTTCTTGGCCCAGGTGTCCTTGCGCAGACCGCGCAGCGAAGCGGCTTGCGCCTTGCTGCGGCCTTCGGCCAGGGCTTCCGCGAAGTTCGCGAACAGCACGGTGAACCACAGCCAGATGGTCACGGCGAGTACGAAAGTGGGCTTCATGCCGGTGTCGCCCGGGAAGCTCAATGCGTGCACCCAGAGCAGCGTGGTCAGGATGCTCCCGATATAGACGATGAACATCACCGGGTTGCGCCACTGCACGCGCGGGCTCAGCTTGGCGACAGAGGCTCACAACGCGGGCCGCAGAAGCGCGCCATCGAACAGCGAAAGAGAAGTATTGGTCTTGATAGTCATGGTCCGGACCTCACTTTGCCCACAGCATCAGGTGCTCAACGACAGGGCCCAGCGCCAATGCCGGTACATAGTTGAGCAAGCCCACCAGCAGCACGGTGCCGATCAGGAGCGTCACGAACAGCGGTCCATGCGTGGGCATGGTTCCAGCCGTGACCGGAAGGCGCTTCTTGGCGGCCAGCGCGCCGGCGATGGCCAGCACAGGTACGATCACGCCGAAACGACCGAACCACATCGCAACCGCCAGCAGTGCGTTGTAGAAAGGCGTGTTGGCCGAGAGACCTGCAAAGGCACTGCCGTTGTTGTTGCCGGCCGAGGTCAGCGCGTAGAGGATCTCGGAGAATCCGTGCGCACCGGGGTTCGCGATGCCGGCCTTGCCCGCATCCGCGATCACGGCGACGGCCGTGCCGGCCAGCACCAGAATGGGCGTGACCAGGATCGCGATCGAGGTCCGCTTCATCTCGTAGACCTCGATCTTCTTGCCGAGGTACTCGGGTGTGCGGCCGATCATCAGGCCCGCAATGAACACCGCCAGGATGGCGAAGATCAGCATGCTGTAGAGCCCGGTGCCTACGCCACCGAACACCACTTCGCCCAGCTGCATCAGCACCATCGGCACCATGCCGCCCAGCGGCGTGAGCGAGTCGTGCATCGCGTTCACGGCACCGCACGAGGCGGCCGTGATGATGGCGGCGAAGAGGGCCGAGGCATCGATGCCGAAGCGCACTTCCTTGCCTTCCATGTTGCCGCCGCTTTGCAGCGCGCTCGATATCTGGTCGACCCCCAGCGGTCCGAGCAACGGATTGCCGGCCTGCTCGGCGGGCGTGATGACCACCACGGCGATCACGAAAATGACCGTCATGGCGGCGAGCACCGCCCAGCCCTGGCGCATGTCGCCGACCACCCTGCCGAAGGTGAAGCACAGCGCGGCCGGGATCAGGAAGATCGCGATCATCTGCAGCAGGTTCGCGAGCGCG
>CAMATD010000439.1 GCA_945860785.1 Variovorax sp. YR752
TCGCTGCGCAGAGCACACCGTCGGCGTGAGCGCTCAGCGCAGCGCTTGATCCGCCGGCACAACGGCAGCGTCCACTGTGCACAGGGCACCGGGTGCTCCCCGCAGCGCAATAAAGGAGGAGCGAAGCGGGGGACATTCGCGGAGGGGAGTACCCGGTGTCCTGTGCACGCGCCCCGAACAAGAACGCCCCGAACGCCCCCGCGTCATCGCATTGCAGTTCACGCACCAGCACGCCAGAAAACTGACCCGAAGCTGACCTGAATCAGCGCCTGGGCGATCATCGTCATCGGCGTGCTGTTCGCCACCGTGTTCGACACGGCGCGGCAGATATTTACATCTGCCGGCCGCCGTTCTTACGAGTTTCTTCTTACGGCCACGACCAACGGCTTATTGACCAAGACCGCGAGCCGCCGCTACCTTTGAATCGCGCCCCATCCGGGGCGCGATCTGCATTGGAAAAACGGAAAACCACATGGCTCATTCATCATCGTCGCTGCCCACCGGAACCGGACGCTCCGGCCCGCGTTGGCGACAACTCCTGGCATGCGTCGCGCTGCTCGCGTCCGCAACTGTCGCATCGGCCGCCGAGCCGGCCACGGACCACCCGCTGGTCGGGCGCTACGAAGGCTCGGTGCTCGACGCCTTCCAGAGCAACGCCTACGACGAGGTCGACCTCATCCGCGGGCCGATCAAGTACGGCGAAAAAACCAATCCCGATGCGCTCAAGGTCTCGGGCAAGGTCTCGCTCTACTACTACAAGCTGCCCGAAGGGCGCTCGCTGCTCGAGGTGCAGCGCAACTACGAAGCCAGCCTGAAGGCCAAGGGCTTCCAGTTGAAGTTCAGTTGCGCCACGACCGACAGCAGTTGCTACAAGAAGGACCCGGACCGCGAGACCCCGTACACCGATGTCTCGGCGCTGGCCAACATGATCGACACGCCCGAGTGGCCCCAGATCGGCCGCGGACGCCAGTTCATCAGCAACTACTTCGAGAACAGCGGCCGCTATGTGCTCGCGCAGTACGACGGCCCCGCCGGCACGGTGTACGCCAGCATCGCGCTCGCGGAAAGCACGCCGAGCAAGGGCAATTTCGCTTTCGTGCGCGTGGTCGAGACGAAGGCGATGGACACCGACAAGATCGTGTTCGTCGACGCCACGGCCATGCAGAAGGGCTTGGCGGAGAACGGCCGCATCAACCTCTACGGCATTCACTTCGACCTCGACAAGGATTCGATAAAACCCGAGTCGCAGCCCACGCTCGACGAGATCGCCAAGCTGATGCGTTCGAACCCGCAGCTTCGCGTGCAGGTCGTGGGCCATACCGATGCCCAGGGCGAAGAGCCGCACAACGCCGACCTGTCGCGCCGCCGCAGCGTGTCGGTCATCGCGGCATTGGCCAAGACGGGTGTCGACGGGCGTCGCTTCACCTCGCGCGGCGCGGGCTCCAAGGAACCCGTGGCGCCGAACACGAGCGAAGACGGTCGCGCGAAGAACCGGCGCGTCGAGCTGATGCGCCTGTAGCACCGGCGGGCTGCCCGCAATCATGGATCGTCGGGATGACAGGCCGCGTCGTGGCCTGTCATCATTCACGGTTGAATGACCCACGATCCGAATCCCCTCGCTGAATTGTTGAACCGCGCCAGGCGAGCCCTGGCGGATCCGCAGGGCGTTCTTCCCGCGGCGTCGCCTGCCAGCGGGGAGGCGGGGTGCGTGGTGTTCTTCGCGCTGGGCGAAGGCGAGAGCCGCGCCCGCGTGGCGTCGGGGCGCGGGCCGGACATCGAAGCGGCATGGCAGCAGGCCGCCGATGCGCTGGCGGTCCAGGCCAGGCGTGCCGACCGGCCGCCCGAGCGCCTGCGCGCCTGCGCGCGGAAGTGGTCGACAAGGTCACGGCCATGAGCTGGGGCGATCTGAAAGCGAAGTTGGCGCAAACCAAGCGCAACTATTTCAACCAGGGCATTGCGCTGGATGCGCGCTTCGAGACCGCATTGCTCGCGCAGGAAATGCACGGCAGCGCGATCCTCTACAACGGCAACGTGGACCACGCCGAGCCCAATCAGGGCAACCTGCATCTGCACAGCAAGCGCCGCTTCGGCACCGAGATCGACTTTCCCTCGGACGATGCCGCGCCCGTCTGGTGCTTCACCACCCGGGCCGTGTACGTCGATGACAAGGGCGAATGGCCCATCGCCGCCGAAGGGCAGGCGGCCGGCTACCGCCGGCTGGACGACTGGAACGCGAAGCAGATCCACGCCATGGTCGATGCCGCGAGCGACTACCTCGCCGCGCAGGTCAAGGCCACGGGCGAATTCCACTACGGCTGGTTTCCCTGCTTCGACCGCGCCATTCCCACCTACAACACGCTGCGCCACGCGAGCTCCACCTACGCGATGCTCGAAGGCTGGGAGCTCACGCGCAGCGCCACGCTGAAGGCGGCCATCGACCGCTCGCTGAGCTTCCTGACGCAGCGGCTGATCCGGCAGGCCGATCTGCCGGACGGCACGCGGGCCGCCTTTCTGATCGACCTCGGCAACGAGATCAAGCTCGGCGGCAACGCCGTCTGCCTGCTGGCGCTGGTCAAGTACACCGAGCTCACCGGCGATCCGCAATACCGGCCGCTGATGGAGCTGCTCGCGCTGGGCATCCGGGCCATGCAGGACCCGGAGAGCGGGCGCTTCGTGCATGTGCTCAACCACTCGGGGCTGGACGTGAAGGACGTGTTTCGCGTCATCTACTACGACGGCGAGGCCGCCTTCGGCCTGATGCGCCTCTATGGGCTCACGCGCGATCCGCGCTGGCTCGCCGTCGTCGAGAAGGCCTTCGCGCATTTCATTGCCGCCGATCACTGGCGCGCGCACGACCACTGATTGAGCTATTGCGTCAACGAGCTCACGCGCTTTCAACCCGAGACGCGCTACTACCGGTTCGGCCTGCAGAACATGGCCGGCCACTTGGACTTCGTGCTCGAGCGCATCACCACCTTCCCGACGCTGCTCGAGCTGATGATGGCCGCGCGCGAGATGGTGCTGCGGCTCGAGGCCGATCCGGCGCTGCGGCCCTTGCTGGTGGGCCTGGATCGCTACAAGTTCGATCGCGCGCTGGAGCACCGCGCGCGCTACCTCGCCAACGGCCACTTCTGGCCCGAGCTGGCGATGTTCTTCCGGAACCCCGACCGCATCGTCGGTTCGTTCTTCATCAAGCACCACAGCTTCCGCGTGCGCATCGACGACGTGGAGCACTATCTCTCGGGTTACGTGGCCTA
>CAMATD010000440.1 GCA_945860785.1 Variovorax sp. YR752
CCGACATCCGTCGGATCGCTGTCGTCAAGTACTTCGCGGCAGTCGTCGCTGTGGCGACCGTAGCCGCGCGACACCACGCCCACCTGCAGCCCGCGCGCCTGCAGGTGCCGGACGACAGCCATCACGACCGGCGTCTTGCCGGCGCCGCCCGCAATCACGTTGCCGACCACGATCACGGGCACCAGCACGCGCTGGGTCTGCAGCCACCCCTGGCGATACAGCCAGCCGCGCCATGCGAAGAGGGCGCCGTAGAGCAGCGACAGGGGCCACAAGAGGCAGGCCAGCGCGCCGCGGTGCAGCCAGGCGTCCTGCAGCCGCGAGGCGGATGCGCCTGTGCTGCCGCGGCCTTGTGACGACACTCAGTGCCCGGCTTGCGCCGTCGACTGGGCGGCGAAGGTGATCTGCGTCAGGCCGGCGCGGCGCGCGGCTTCCATCACCGTGATGACGGCCTGGTGCGGACTGCTCGCGTCGGCGCTGATGATCACCACGCTGTCCTTGCCGCCCGTGGCTGCTGCGCCGAGTGCGATGGCCACGGTGTCCACGTTGCGATCGGCAATCGGCGCCTTGTTGACCGAATAGCGGCCGTCAGCCGAGACCGTCACGATCACTTCCTTCGGATAGTCGCGCTGCGCGTCGACGTCCGCCGTCGGCAGCCGCAGCTGCATCTCGGTGAACTTGCTGTAGGTGGTCGACAGCATCAGGAAGATCAGGCTGACCAGCAGCACGTCGATGAACGGGATCAGGTTGATCTCCGGCTCGTCGCGCGCGCCGTGGCGAAACTGCATGCGGCCGCGGGTCATTTGCGCAGCGCGTTCAGGTGGCGGGCAAAGCGCTCGCCAGAGAGTTCGAGGTTCAGCAGGTACTCATCGACGCGGGTGCGGAAGTAGCGCCAGAAGATCAGCGTGGGAATCGCCACGATCAGGCCGAAGGCCGTGTTGTAGAGCGCGATCGAGATGCCGTGCGCCAGCTGCGCCGGGTTGCCCGAGCCGACGGCGCCGCTTCCCGGCGACTGCGATCCGAAGATCTCGATCATCCCGATCACCGTGCCCAGCAGGCCCAGCAGGCCCAGCAGCGGCGCGGCCGAGGCGATGGTGGCCAGCGCCGGCAGGTAGCGCTCCAGCCTGTGCGCGATCGTGCGGCCCGAGGCCTCCATGGCGGCGCGCAGGTCGTCTTCGGTGCAGCGCGGATTGGCGTTGAGCGCCCGCAGACCGGCGGCCAGCACCTGGCCGAGCATCGAGTTGCGTTTGAGTTTGGTCACGATGTCAGGCCCCGGAATGGACCCGCGCGAGACGGTGATGGTTTCGTCGAGCAATTTCGGCGGTAATACTTTCACGGTCTTGAGACTCGTGAAACGTTCTATAACCAGCGCGAGCGCAATGACCGAACAAGCGAGCAATGGCCAAATGGGCCAACCCGCAGCAACAATGATGGAAAACAAGAAAATCCTCCGGCCCGTAGACTGCAAATGCGCGGCGATTATCCACTGAGCCCACCATCGTCATGCGGCTTGTTTGTGTGTCAGCAAGGACGCACAGATTCTGTGGATAACTTTGTGACTAACCTGCTTCGCAACTTGTCCGAACCCGCATGGGACGGGCTTTCCGCTAGATCGATTGAATTTTGAGCAGTACTTTTTTGAATGAAATCAACAACTTGCACGAGAAACCGTGCGCCTGTCCCGCTTCAGGGGCTTGGGGCAGGGGCCGCGCGGCCTGTTGTGGAAGAGTGGCTTTCGGCCGCGTGTGCGTTTTGTGAGCTTGCGTGACTCGAATTCCGCGCCCGGGCCGCGCATCTGGGCCGTCGGCGCGTTGTGCCGGGCGGTGGCTGACGCGCTCGATGCGCGCTTCAATCCGGTCGCCGTGCGTGGCGAGATCTCGGGTTTTTCGCGCGCGTCGAGTGGACATTGTTACTTCTCCCTCAAGGACGAATCGGGCCAGTTGCGCTGCGCCATGTTCCGCCGCGCCGCCGGGCTGCTCGACTTTTCGCCGCGCGACGGCGACCAGGTGGAGGTGCGCGGTCGCCTCGCGGTGTACGAGCCGCGCGGCGATCTGCAACTGGTCGTCGAGAGCCTGAAGCGCGCGGGGCAGGGCGCGCTGTTCGAGCAGTTCCTGCAGCGCAAGGCGCGTCTCGAAGCCGAAGGGCTGTTCGATCCGGCGCGCAAGCGCGCGCTGCCGGCCATGCCGCGTGCGGTGGGCGTCGTGACGTCGCTGGGAGCCGCGGCGCTGCACGATGTCGTCACCGCGTTGCGGCGGCGTGTCCCGCACATTCCCGTGGTGCTGGCCCCGGCGGCTGTGCAGGGCGCCAACGCGCCGGCCGAACTGGTGCGCGCGCTGCAATCCCTCTATCCGCTGGAGCCGGCTGTCGACGTGATCCTGCTCGTGCGCGGCGGCGGTTCGATCGAAGACCTCTGGGCCTTCAACGACGAGACCCTGGCGCGCACCATCGTGCAGAGCCCGGTGCCGGTGGTGAGTGGCGTGGGGCACGAAACCGACTTCACCATTGCCGACTTCTGCGCTGACCTGCGCGCGCCCACGCCCACTGCTGCGGCAGAGCTCGTCAGTGCACCGCGCGACCTGTGGCTCGGTGCGCTCGATCTGCTCGATGAGCGGCTCGGCGACGCGCTGGGCGGACGTCTCGATGCGCTGGGTCAGCGTCTCGACCAGGCAGCGGGCCGCCTCGGCCGCCCTTCGAACCTGGTGGCTCGCCAGCAGTTGCGCCTGGCGCACCACGCGCAGCGCTTGCACTTTGCGGTGCTATCAAGGCGGGAGCGTCTGGCGCAGGTGCCGCGGTCGATTGCGGCAGACTTTCCGATGAAATTCGACCGCGCATTGGTACAGCGACGCGAACGCCTGGAGCGCGTGGCCTTGCGCCTGCGGCTGCTCGACCCGGCACTGGTCTTGCAGCGCGGCTACGCTTGGCTCACCGACTCGGGCGGCCGTGCGATCGTCAGTGTGAAGAATCTGAATGCAGGCGACGCGGTGGTCGCCCGTCTTGCGGACGGCGAGGTCGACCTGACCGTCACGCCCGGCGACGCAACGGGAACGCGTCCGACGCGGCCTCAATAATTACTTCCTAGAATCCTTCATTCCCCACAACCAACCCACGAGAAAAAACCATGGAACATGTGCTCCCACCCCTGCCATACGCCCTCGACGCGCTGGCGCCCGAGTACTCGCAGGAGACCCTCGAGTACCACTACGGCAAGCATCACAACGCCTACGTGGTGAACCTCAACAACCTGCAGAAGGGCACCGAG
>CAMATD010000441.1 GCA_945860785.1 Variovorax sp. YR752
GAGCAGCAGCGAGCCATCGAGCGCGAACGGCAGGATGTGGTTGCGTTCCACGCCGCCCTTGCAGGCCTTGACGCAGTGCTGCAGGTAGAAGGCGGTGTCGGTCGGCTTCTGCGCCGGGGGCAGCGAGGCGAGCAGCTTCTCGGCGGCGTCGAGCGGCAGCTCGGTGTCGATCGGGTTGTCCTCGCTCTCGGGCAGTTCGCTGTCCATGCGGATGCCCGGGATCTCGGTCAGGAAGATCAGCTTGTCGGCCTGGATCGAGATGGCCACGCTGGTGGCGACTTCTTCCATCGTCAGGTTGAAGGCCTCGCCGGTGGGCGAGAAGCCGAAGGGCGACATGAGCACCATGGCGCCGAAGTCCAGCGTGCGGCGGATGCCCGACGCGTCCACCTTGCGCACCAGGCCCGAATGCTTGAAGTCGACGCCGTCGACCACGCCCACGGGCCGCGCGGTGATGAAGTTGCCCGAAATCACCCGCACCGTCGAACCCGCCATCGGCGTGTTCGGCAGGCCTTGGCTGAAGGCGGCTTCGATCTCGTAGCGCAACTGGCCGGCGGCCTCTTGCGCCGAATCGAGCGCCACCTCGTCGGTGATGCGGATGCCGTGCGAATAGCGCGCCTCGTGGCCCTTGGCCGCCAGCTGTTCGTTGACCTGCGGACGGAAGCCGTGCACCAGCACGATCTTGACGCCCATGCTCTGGATCAGTGCCAGGTCTTGCGCGATGTTCTGGAGCTTGCCGGCCGCAATCGCCTCGCCCGCTAGCCCGATCACGAAAGTCTTACCGCGGTGCGTGTGGATGTAGGGCGCGACCGAGCGGAACCAGGGCACGAAGGTGAAATTGAAGACGGTGGACATGGGGCGTGATTGTGCATTCTTGGAGGGCTTTTCGTACGGGTCAGGCCATTGCGCGCAGCACGCGGGCTGCACTGGCGGCAAGACCCGCGCCGCCACCACGGTCGGGAGCCGCGTGCAGCAGGTCCGCCTTGCGGGCGCGGAAGGTGGCGAGCAGGGCCGCGTAGGCGTCGGTCGACTCGCCGGCCGGGGTGGCGGGCAGGTCGAGCAGGGCGGCCAGTTCGACCGGGGCGATCGAGCCTTCGCGCATCAGCGCATCGACCACCGCCATCAGCGACGAGGTGTGCGTTTCGAGCAGGGCGCGGGCGCGCGCATGCTCCTGCGCCAGCAGGGCCTCGATCTCCGGGTTGGTCGCGTCGACGTCCGTGTTCAGGTTGACCTCCGAATCGTTCGTGATGTCGGTGCGGCTCAGGCGCGTGCCGAAGGCAAAGTGGCGCACGTACTGCGCCGCATGGGTCGTGGCCTGCAGGAAATCCTGCGAGGCGCCAGAGGTGCAGGCCTGGTCGCCGAACACCAGCTGCTCGGCGGCGCGGCCCGCGAGGCTCACGCAGATGCGGTCGCGCAGGTTCTCCTTCGACCAGGCCTTGCGTTGCTCGTAGCTGTTGTAGCCGCCTTCGAACGAGGCCACGTTGATCTTGATCTCCTGCGGCGCACGGCCGAAGAGCACGCCGTAGACCACGCCATGGCCCGCCTCGTGCACGGCGAGCAGGGCGCGGAAGTCCTCGCTCGAGCGCTGCTTGAGGCGGTTGAGCTCGAGCGCCACCGGGAACTGGCGGCGCGCCTTGCGGTACTTCGCCACGATGCAGGGCACGCTCGCATCGAGCGTGAGCCACACCGGCTCGGCACCGTCGGCGCCGCGCTCCAGCGCCCACAGCGCCGCGTTGACCAGCGACGCGCTCAGGATCGCGTGGATCGACGAGAACAGCGGGCGCGTGCCCTGGGCCGGGAACACGGCGTTGGCGTAGATCTGCTCGTACACGGTGGCGTCGAGCACGAAGCGCACGCCGGAGCTTTCCTGGATCTCGCCCACATAGCGGTCGCAGATCGACAGGATCAGCTGCACATAGGTCGCGCGGTTGAGCGAGGGGTAGATCACATGGTTGTTGCCCAGGCGCGCGATCTGCTCCGGGCGGAAGCGTTCGGCCAGCGCCTTCTTGACGTCGATGACGGAGAGCTTTTTCGTCAGCGCGTGGAAGATGTCGGCATCGGTGTCGCAGTCCTCGACGCGCTGGGCCGTCTCGGCGTACATCTCGTCGAGGTTGCCCGAGACGAACACCAGCAGCTTGCTGTAGTCGGTTTCCCAGCTCTGCTGCGTGTCGCGGAAGGCGCGCAGGCGCGCATGCACCTCGGAGGGCTTCCAGGTCATGATCTGCAGCAGGGTGTCGGGCAGTTTCAGGCAGCGCTTGACCTCGCGCGCCTCCCAGGGCGAGAGGTGCAGCTTGCGCTTCTTGAGCTTCTTCTTGTCGGCGGGGCCGTCGCGGTCCTGCTCGTATTCGGCGAGCGCGAGCGAGGATTCGATCTCGCGCAGCATCGTCAGCGCGGGCGGCAGGCGGCCATCGGAAAGCAGGGCCCACACGTCCTGGTAGCGCTCGACCTTGGCGTCGTTGCGATTGCTGTCGACCGTGCGAAAGCGCTGGAACTCGTCGAGCACCAGGATGCCCGGCGTGCCCTCGGCAATGCCCGACTGGGCCAGCATGGCCGAGATCGAGCCCGAGGTGCCGTAGCCCGAGCCATGGCTGAAGCCGTCCATCTGCACTTCGATGAAGCGGTCGTAGAAGCCCAGGTGCTGGGCGAGCTTGCGCACGAGCTGCGTCTTGCCGGTGCCGGTCAGGCCCCAGAGGCAGACGATGACCGGGCGGCTGATGAGCTGCGGCAGCACATACCAGGCGCGCAGCGAATCGATCACGCGATCGATGATGTCGTCGATGCCGAAGAGCTCGGCCTTCAGCGATCGGGCGACGGTCTGCAGGTGCTTCGTGCGCTCGGACAGCTCGGCATGCAGTTCGGAATGAATGTCGGTAGACATGGAATGATTTCTGAAAAATAAACAGGTACGGAAAAGCAGTCACTCCCTCGCAATGAGAGAGCGGCAAGCAGACGCTGTGAGAGGTCGGTTGCTGCGCTTCTGTGTCTGAAGCGCGCGACTCAAAGAAGTGGCGCGGGCTTCAGGCCGGGCGAGGCGACTGGACCCCGCCATGCGCTGGGAACGCATGGCTTGCGCAGCGGCTGCGCAAGGTGGTGGGGGCAAGGCGATGGGACATGGACGCGATCGTAGCGGCGGCTTGCGGTAGAGTAAATACTATTTACACCACGCGCTGCACCGGAGCGCCGTACTGTGGAAGCTGTGCAACAGCCGCGGTGCGCGCCGATAATTGACGGTTTGCCTGCCGCGTGCGACCGACGACT
>CAMATD010000442.1 GCA_945860785.1 Variovorax sp. YR752
GGCGCCCAGCAGCACGATGAATGCGAACAGCAGCCGGCCGCGCCCGTTGCCCCAGCGTGCCACGTGCAGCGCGGCCCATTCGACGAAGCCGGCTTCGTCGAGCAGCAGGCTGATGACGATGACGGCGACGAAGGTCGCGGTCGCGTTCCACACAATGCCCCAGACGATCGGGATGTCGGCGATCTGCACCACGCCAAGGAGCAGCGCGATCACCGCGCCGAGCGAAGCGCTCCAGCCGATGCCCAGGCCACGGGGTTGCCAGATGACGAGCGCCAGCGTGAAGACAAAGATCAGGACGGCCGACGGCATTCGAGAGCGCCGTCGCGCTTCAGCAGCCGCAGGCCGCGGCCGTGCCGTCGACCGCGCATGCTTCGCCCTGGCAGCAGTTCTCGGTGAGGTAGCCGAGCAGGGTGTTCATCCGGTCGAACGACGCGCGGTAGATCAGGTTCCGGCCCTGTCGCTCCTGCGAAATCAGGCCCGAATGCACGAGCTCCTTGAGGTGGAAGGACAAGCCCGTTGCCGACACCTCCAACGCCTCGGTCAGCGCACCCGGGGTCAGGCCCGCGGGGCCGGCCACCACGAGCGCTCGGAACACCCGGAGGCGGATGGGTTGCGCCAGCGCGGCCAGCGATCGGACGACATCGTTTTCTTTCATTATTCAAGTATCTTTGAATTATTGAATGAAGGCAAGCACAGCGTGGCACGAACCGACCATTGCCCTGGCAGGCAGCGGCCACCCGCACCGCGTTGCCGTTCCTACAGTCGTTCTCCTTCACCCCCACCTACGAAGGAGACACGCATGTCCGACACCTATGTTCTCGTCCACGGCGCTTGGCACACCGGCGCCGACAGCGAAGCGGTCGCCGATGGCCTGCGCGAAGCCGGCCACACGGTGCACTGCCCGACGCTGGAAGGCAACCGCCCTGGCGACGACCGCGCGCGCACCGGCCTCGACGACGCGATCGCGTCCGCCGTCCGTTTCATCGAGGAGAAAGACCTGACGCAGGTGCGGCTTGCCGGGCACAGCTACGGCGGCATGGTGATCTCGGGCGTGGCGGACCGCATCGCGCACCGGCTCAAGCGGCTGGTCTATGTCAACGCCTTCGTGCCGCTCGACGGCGAGGCGCTCAACGACATGGTTCCGCCGCACTACGTGGCGATGTTCGATGCCATCGCCGCCGCAAACGGCAATGCCGTGACGCTGCCTTTCGAGGTCTGGCGCGAGGCCTTCATCAACGATGCCGACTTGGCGCTCGCGCAGGCCAGCTACGAGAAGCTGAACCCGCATCCGTACCGCATCTTCACCGACAAGATCAAACTTCAGCAGCCGCTGGCTGCCCTGGCGCTCGGCAAGTCCTACGTCAATTGCCAGCAGGACATCGCGTTGCCGCACAGCCTGCCGTGGCATCCGCGCCTGTCGGAGCGGCTCGGGCTCTTCAGATTGGTGGAGTGCCCCGGCAGCCACGAGATGTTCTTCTCGAATCCCAGGCGGCTGGCGCAGGCCATCCTGGAGGCGGGGCGGGACTGAATTCAGGAAGCGGGCAGGAGCGCATCGAACACGCGGATCGACGCATAGGCGTCGTTGGCCGCATAGCGGATCTGCGCTTCCGTCAGCTGCTTGTTGGCCCAGTTCGAAGTGGTCGCCTTGCGCGATTTGACGAAGCGCCGGTTGAACACCAGCGCCACGGCCGCCTTCACGCCCACCGACTTGCGGTAGCCACGGCGGCGGAATTCGTTGTCGATGTCGAACACCGCCTGCGGCTCGATGTTGAGCCGGTTGTGTATCAGCGTGGCGACGACAGGGTTGCACTCGGTGCGGTGCAGCTGGAACAGCCATGCCGTGTCGCGCGTCGAGAACTGCACGACGTGCGGGCCGCCCGACACCTCGTTCTTCGCGAAGGTGGGTTTGGATTCGGTGTCGAAGCCGGCCACGCGGGCATCGAGCAATGTGGCGGCGGCGCGTTCGGCGTCCTGCAGTGTGGTGACGACCACGATGTCTTTCAGGCCCAGGCCCTCGAAGGGTTCGAGCAGGGCGATCTGTTCGCGTTCGGGAAGAGGCGGCAACGTGGGATTGTTGTCGCTCACCGGGGTGCTGCTTTCTTTTTCTTCACTGCTGCTTTCTTTGCGGGAGCTTTTTTGACGGGTGCCTTCCTGGCGGCGGCTTTCTGCTTTGGCGGCTGGCCCGAACGCAAGGCGGCTTCGTAGGCGCGGCGGCCTCAGAGCGCGGCTTCTTCGCGGTCCTCGAAGAGATCGGCCGGGGCCAGCCGGTACGACATCGGCATGGCCTTGCCTTCGCGCACATAGGTGAAGGGCTGCAGCTTCAGCCTGTCGAAATGCTCGGGGCTGCCGGCATCGGCCTTGAGGTAGAGCGTGTCCTTGGCGACGAGCGCGATCATGCGGCCCTCGTGCCACACGCCGTGGCCGCCGAACATGCGGCGCGTCTCGATGCGGCCCAGGCGCTCGAAGACCTCGTGCAGGCTCTGGACGAAGTCGCTCATCCTGCGGGCCTGACCGGCGTCGATGCCTGCGCACCGACCACGGTGTTCCAGGCCTTCAAGCGCCAGCCCGTGACGATGCCGTTGAGCACGTACGGGTCGGCTTTGGCGAAGGCTGCGGGCACATCGGGCGAGTCGGTCTCGAACAGCAGCAGCGCGCCATCGGGCGGGTTGCCGGTAGCGCCGCCGAGCAGCAGCTCGCCGCGTTCCACGGCCTGCCAGGCAAGTGCCAGGTGCGCGTCGCGGAACTCGCCGCGGCGTTCGAGGTAGTCGGGTGCGGTGTCGTAGATCAGCAGGTGGTGCATGAGAGTTTTCCTTGCTTGCTGCGCTCAGGCCGTGATTTCGATGCGATTGCCGTCGGGGTCCAGCACCACGCTCTCGTAGTAGCCGTCGCCGGTGCGGCGCGGGCCGTCGAGCAGCGGGTAGCCGTCGGTCTTCAGTCGCCGGGTCAGTTCATCGACCGCGGTCTCGGAGCCCACGCTGATGGCCAGATGCGTCCAGCCCATGCGCTGCGCGCCGGCTTCGACCGTCACGGGCGAGAGGGTGCTGGTCGTCATCGCCTCGATGCGGGCGCCATCGCCCAAGCTCAGGAAGCAGGAGGCGAAACCCTTGGTCGGATTGACGTACCCCGCACCGGCCGTGGCGCCGAAATAGTCGACATAGAAGCGCTTGCAGCGTTCGAGGTCGGTGGTCCAGAGTGCGATGTGGTCGATGCGCATGAAAGACGAAAAAGAAGGGG
>CAMATD010000443.1 GCA_945860785.1 Variovorax sp. YR752
CACCGGGCCCGGCAGCATCAGCCGCGGCACGTTGGGCAGGAAGCGCGCGCTGCCGATGGTGGCGCGCACCCATTCACGGTCGAGGCCGCGGCGCTCGGCCACGTCGTCGGCGAAGCGCATGGCGTTGTCGCGCGTGGCGTAAGGGGTGCTGCCGCGCACGGTGGTGCTGGCGCCGTTGCGGCCGTTGGAGGATTGCTGGGCCGTGGCCCCCGTGGACCATGCGCAGCAAGCAGCGAGAAGAGCGATGGCAGCGGCGGCGCGAGAGGGCTTGGGGAGAAAAAATCGCATCGGCCGATTGTGCCGTCCGCCCGCGCGGGCATTCCGGCGGGACACATGTGGTTTCAGCCGCGTGGGTTGGTGGTGGGCCAGGTCAGGCGGCGGAACTCCGCGCGCAGGGCGGCGAAGGTGCCCGGCGCGGCCTGCTGTGCGTAGCGTTGGGCTTCGAGTGTCAGCAGCCAGTCATGAACGGGTTTCGCGGCGGGGCCGAAGCGTGCGTCGGCCTCGGCGGCTATCCGGCGCGGTGGCGTGGTTTCGGGCAAGGTCAGTCCGGCCTTCATCAGGCGTGCGCGCGCCTGGCCCAGCAGGCGCAGCCAAGGGTCGTGTCGGCTGCGTTCCCACAGCGTCCAGCCCGCGCCGGCAAGGCTTGCAGCCACCAGCAGGTAGAGCAGTACGTAGGCGAGGTCTTCGAGGCTGGGCGCTTCGAAGCCGATGTTCTTCAGCAGGTTGAGCTGGCGGCTCTGGGTGTAGTTGAGCACCCACTGGTTCCAGCCGTTGTTCATCGCCTCCCAGGCGGCGCGCAGGTTCTGCGCCAGGGTGGGGCTCATGGCGCCGATGGCGCCGGCGAACAGGCCCTGCTGCGGCACGAGCCGCTGCAGCTGGCCGACCCGGCCGGGCGCCACCGAGGCGGTCGGGTCGACGCGCACCCAGCCCGTCCCCGCTTGCCAGACCTCGGCCCATGCGTGCGCGTCGCTCTGGCGCACGATCCAGTAGTTGTCGACGCCGTTGAGTTCTCCGCCCTGGTAGCCCGTCACGATGCGCGGGGGAATGTCGAGGTTGCGCATCAGCACCACGAAGGCCGAGGCGATGTGCTCGCAAAAGCCTTGCTTGCGGTCGAACCAGAATTCGTCGGCGGTGTCGTTGCCGTAGACGCCCGACTCCAGCGTGTAGGTGTAGCCGCCGGTGCGCAGGCGTTGCAGAGCGGCCTGGACGAAGGCGGGTGTGGCGGCGCCGGCCAACGCCGGGTCGCTGCGCATTTCCGCGGCGAGCGCGGCGGTGCGCGGGTTCGTGCCGGGAGGCAGCGCCAGATAGGCTTGCAGTTGTCCGCCTGCGCGGCGCACCGGACCACTCTGGAAGCGCGTGTAGCTCTCGGCGCGGTAGCGCAGCAGGTCGGTGACGGGGCGGTTCGCAATCCACTGCAGGTCGGGCGTGCCAGTCACTTCGAGGCCAGAGGCTTCGGGCGCCTTTTGTGCCGCATCGAGCGTCAACAGCCAGGGGCGGTTGTTGGGTTCGAGCGTGACTTCGTAGCGAAAGGGCTCGCCGCTCACGCGCAGGTTGGAGAACCCTTGCCCGCCGCGTCCCCACGGCGGCAGCGCCGTCCATTCGCGTCCATCGAACTGGCCGAGCACCGGGCCGCGAAAGTAGAGCTGGCTTTGCGGCGGCGCGCGGTTGTCTTCGAACTTGATGCGGGCGGCAATGCTGTCGTCCAACGCCAGTTCGGCGATGGCGCCGACGCGCATCGTGTTCGAGAGCCCCGTGCGGCCTGCCATGGCATCGCCCGGCGTGCCCCAGAGCGGCGCGAAGCGCGGGAACAGCAGGAACAGCGCAAGCATGATCGGCGCGCCGGCAAGGGCCATCCAGCCGGCGGTGCGGGCGGCCTGCATCAGCGGCGGTCTTCCGACGGGCATGTGCGCATTGACCAGTGCAGTGAGCAGGCCCAGCAGGGCGAGCAGCATCGTGAATGCGGTCAGCAGCGACTGCGAGTAGAAGAAGTTCGTGAGCATCGCGAAGAAGCCCAGGAAGAAGACGACGAAGGCGTCTCTCCGGGCGCGCAGCTCCAGTGTCTTGAGGGCCAGCAGGATGACGATCAGGGTCACGCCCGCGTCGCGGCCGAGGAGGGTGCGGTGGGTGGCATAGGTGGCCGCGAGCGTCAGCACGAGCAACGCAACGCGCCACCATCGGCTGGGGAGGGGGCGGGCTTCCATGGCGAGCGAGCCGCGCCAGAGCAGGACCAGGGCGGTCAGGGCCGTGCACCACCAGGGGAGGTTTTCGACCTGGGGGAGGACGATCAGGGCGATGACCGTCAGGAGGAAGAGGGTGTCTCTTGCGTCTCTGGGGAGCGCCGAGAGCTTCTGGATGAGCTTGTTCATGAGACCTGGCTCAACACAGGGCCAACGCTTCCAGGCAGGCCCGCTTGTGAGCCTCCCCTTGAGAGGGCTTCACCACCCGCGCCCCGACCCGAAGCCCGTAGTCCATTCCCAACCGGTCTGCCATCAACACCCACGCACAGAGCCTCGAAACCCGAGCCTCGGTATCCGCAAGGCCCGTCGCCTGTGCATCGAGCCAGAGCTCTTCGCGCTGCGTGTGCTGCGTGTCCCGGCTGACCAGGTCTTCCGATCCGGTCGCCTGCGCCCGCGCCGCCTTTTTCCAGACGACGAGCTTCAGCGGGTCGCCGCGCCGATAGGCCCGCACGCCGTCGTATTCCCCGGCCCCTTGCGCGCGCTGCGCGGCAGAAATGGCGGCCGGCCCCGACAAAGGTTCGCCGGGCGGCAGCGGTGGCGGATGTGCCTCGGGCGCCGGATACACCAGCATCTGCGCCGCGGGGCGCCACACCGTCCACACCCGGAACGTTCCGAGCGGAAAGCGCGTCTCGGCGGTCAGCGCCGGCACCGGGTGCAGCCCCCGCCGCTCGGGCTGGAACGCGATCTCGACCGTGGACATGCCCTCGGCCGGCACGTCGGTCCACGCCCACTGCCCGCTGCCGCGCACCGCCATCCCGATGCCGTAGCGCACGTTGCGCCGCGCGTTGTGCAGCACCACCCGGAAGACGGCCGCGGCCCCGGCGTAGTGCGCCTCGGGCGGCATCATGCGCATCGCCAGCCCGCGCAGCGTGGCATGGCACACATGCATGCCCACCGCGACGCTCCCGGTCAGCAGGAAGGTCAGCAGGAAGGTCAGCAGGAAGGTCAGCAGG
>CAMATD010000444.1 GCA_945860785.1 Variovorax sp. YR752
TGCAGACGATCAGCAGCGCGCAGGGAATCAGGTTGCCCGAGAGCCTGATCTTCTCCATGAAGGTGGTCGGCGGATCGGCCGGCGGCACCTGGTCGGGGTTGCGCAGGCTCCACCAGCCGATGTAGCCCGAGAACAGCAGCATCAGCAAAAAGCCCGGCAGGAAGCCGGCCAGGAAGATGCGGATGATCGAGGCGTCGGCCGCCACGGCATACACCACCATCGTGATCGATGGCGGAATCAAAATGCCCAGCGTGCCAGCGGTGGCGAGCGAGCCGATGGCCAGCTTCTCGTTGTAGCCGCGGCGCTTGAGTTCGGGCAGCGCCACCTTGGCGATGGTCGCGCAGGTGGCGGCCGACGAACCCGAGACCGAGCCGAACACGTCGCAGCCGAGGATAGTGGTGTGCATCAGCCGGCCGGGCACGCGGTTGAGCCAGGGGCGCAGGCCTTCGAACATCTCTTCACTGAGCTTGGTGCGAAACAGGATCTCGCCCATCCAGATGAAGAGCGGCAGCGCCGCGAGCTCCCAGCTCGCATTGCTTTCCCAGAAGGCCGAGAACAGGTTCTTGCCCGGCAGCGTGTTGGTGAAGAAGGCCTGGCCGACCCAGCCGACGATGGCCAGCGTCATCGCGATCCAGACGCCGCCTGCCAGCAGCAACAGCATGATGCCGAGCAACAGCGCGCCCATCAAAAGGGTTTCGAGCATCGGGTGTCTTTGTTGTTGTGGTTCAGACGATCAGACGTCGGAGGAGAAGTCGCCAGCCGCGTGGCGTTCTTCGATGGCGCGCTGGTAGCTCGGTTTCTCGCCGCGCACCACGCCCACCAGCTCGTCGATCATCGCGATCAGCAGCAACCAGCAGCCGATCACGAAGGTCGATTGCGGAATCCAGATCGGGATCACGACGAGGCCGGTCGCCATTTCGGCGAACTCGTAGCTTTCATCCGTGAAGCTGGTGGCCCAGTAGGTGAGGTAGGACACCGACACGGCCGCGATCAGCAGGCAGATCACGTCGAGCACGCGCCGCACCTTGGGCGGCACGGCTTCGAGCAGCAGCGTCACGCGCACGAAGTCGCCGTGCCGGAAGGCGTGCGCCATCGCGAAGAACGCGGCGGCGGCGCACAGCCACGACACGACGTCGTTGAGTCCGCTCACATGCCAGTTCATCTGGCGGCCCACGCCGGCCAGGATCATCAGCACGAAGATCAGGAACACGCAGAACGCGCCGAGCGCGCCCGCACCGTCGTACAGACGGTCGAGGAATCGCCGCACGGCCTACTTCTTCTTGTAGGTGTCGACGATGGCTGCGCCGTCGGCACCTGCGGCCTTGAGCCAGTCGGCCTGCATGATGCCGCCGACCTGGCGCATGTCGGTGTCGAGCTTGGGCGAAGGCTTGTGCACCTTCATGCCGCGCTCGGCCAGGAGGCGCTTGTACTCGTCGTTCTTTTCCTGCGCGACCTTCCAGCCACGCACCTCGGCATCGGCCGCGGCCTTGGTGACAGCCGCCTTGGTGGCCGGGTCGAGCGCATCGAAGGACTTCGCATTGACGAGGATCGCGTTCTTCGGAATCCAGGCCTGCGTATCGTAGAAGTTCTTGATGTGCTCGTAGGTCTTGGTGTCGTAGCCGGTCGAGCCCGAGCTCATGTAGCTTTCGATCACGCCGGTGGCCATGGCGGCGCTGAGTTCGGCCTGCTGGATCTGCACCGGCTGTGCGCCGATGAGTTCGGCGATCTTGGCGGTGGCAGGGCTGTAGGCGCGCCACTTGATGCCGCGCAGGTCGGCCACCGAGCTGATTTCCTTCTTGCTGTAGATGCCCTGCGGCGCCCATGGCACCACGAACAGCACCTTGATGCCTTGCGCCGCGAGCAGCTTTTCCATCGCGGGCTTGGAAGCGTCGTAGAGCTTTCTCGCTTCGGGGTAGGTGGTGGCGAGGAAGGGCACGCCGTCGAGCGCGTAGATTGGGTTCTCGTTCGCGTAGTTGGCCAGCAGGATCTCTCCGGCCTGGGGCCTGGCCGCTTTGCACGGCGCGCTTGATTTCGGGCGCCTTGAAGAGCGATGCGTTGGCATGCACCGTGATCTTCACCTTGCCGGCGGTGGCGGCGTCCACGTCCTTCGCGAACTGCGCGATGTTTTCGGTGTGGTAGTTGGTGGCCGGGTAGGCCGTGGGAAGGTCCCACTTGGTCTGCGCGAAGGCGGCGGCGCCCAGGGTGAGGCCCGCGAGGGCAATGCCGAACTTGTGATTCATGAACGCGCTCCGGAATGTAGTGAAAGCAAAACGAAAGGAAGCATACGTGCAAATTTCGGGCCACTTCCTGAGGCATTTCCCTGCCATGTGGCGTGCGTGCGGCAGATCTGCCGGGCATGAAAAAGCCGCCTCGAGGGCGGCTTTTGCGTTTGGGATACCGACCGGGGCTCAGGGCTTGGCGGCCTTGCCGGACTTGGGCGCTGCGGCGGTTGCGCCACCGAAGGCCTGGCCATTGACCGTGAGGCCTTCGGCCGACAGCTTCTCCGCCTTCTTTTCCTTCACGCCCTTGACGCGCTGCATGAGGTCGGGCCAGTCCTTGAACTCGCCTTCCTTGCGCGCATCGAGGATGCGCTTGGACATCGCGGGGCCGACGCCCTTGAGGCCGTCGAGTTCGGCAGCGCTGCCCTTGTTGGCGTCGACTGCGGCGAACGAGGCCACCGCAAACAGCATGGCCGCGACGGCCAGGATCTTCTTGAACATGATTGAAACTCCCTGATTGTTGATATGACTGTCAGCCGACAAAAGCGTCGGCTCGCGTTCAACGAGGCCAGGGAAAGGGGCGTTGACGATGCAACAGCCCCGGTGACCATTGTTCCGAATCGTGGTCGAAACCTTGCTCAGAGTTCCTCGACGCGGCGCGGCGGATAGCTGTCCCAGGCCTGGCAGCCGGGGCAGTGCCAGAAGTACTGGTGCGCCTCGAAGCCGCATGCGGCGCAGCGGTAGCGCATCAGCGGCCGGGTGGCCTGGTCGAGTGCGCGTTGCACCTGCGGATGGAACTGCTCGTGCTCGAAGCGCTCGCCGGCGAGCCAGCGCGATGCGGCGACCAGCGAGGGCTGGTGCGCGAGGTGGGCGATGTAGCCGTCGCGGGGGGCGGGAGGTTGTGCGTCGGCAGCGGTCGCCGTCGACG
>CAMATD010000445.1 GCA_945860785.1 Variovorax sp. YR752
CATGATTCTGATCACCGGCGGAGCCGGCTTCATCGGCGCCAATTTCGTACTCGACTGGATCGCGCAGAGCGACGAGGCGGTCGTGAACCTCGACAAGCTCACGTACGCGGGCAACCTGGAGACGCTCGCCTCGCTCAAGGGCAGTCCGAAGCACATCTTCGTGCAGGGCGACAGCGGCGACAGCGTGCTTGTTGACCGCCTGCTGGCCGAACACAAGCCGCGCGCCATCGTGAACTTCGCGGCCGAATCGCACGTGGACCGCTCCATCCACGGCCCCGAAGACTTCGTGCAGACCAACGTGCTCGGCACTTTCCGCCTGCTCGAGTCCGTGCGCGGGTACTGGAGCGCGCTGCCGGCAGATGCCAAGACCGCCTTCCGCTTCCTGCACGTCTCCACCGACGAGGTCTACGGCTCGCTCTCCAGGACCGACCCGGCCTTCACCGAAGAGAACAAGTACGAGCCCAACAGCCCCTACTCGGCCAGCAAGGCCGCCAGCGACCACTTGGTGCGCGCCTGGCACCACACCTACGGCCTGCCGGTGGTCACCACCAACTGCTCGAACAACTACGGGCCGTACCACTTCCCCGAGAAGCTCATTCCTCTCATGATCGTCAACGCCCTGGCCGGCAAGCCCCTGCCCGTGTACGGCGACGGCATGCAGGTGCGCGACTGGCTCTACGTGCAGGACCACTGCAGCGCCATCCGCCGCGTGCTCGAGGCCGGCCAGCTGGGCGAGACCTACAACGTCGGCGGCTGGAACGAGAAGCCCAATATCGAGATCGTCCATACCGTCTGCGCGCTGCTCGACGAGCTGCGCCCCAGGGCCGACGGCCAGCCCTACAAAGAACAGATCAGCTACGTCACCGACCGCCCGGGCCACGACCGCCGCTACGCCATCGATGCGCGCAAGCTCGAACGCGAACTCGGCTGGAAGCCTGCCGAGACCTTCGACAGCGGCATCCGCAAGACCGTCGAGTGGTACCTCGCGAATGCCGAGTGGGTGCGCAACGTGCAAAGCGGGGCCTACCGCGAATGGGTCGAGAAGCAGTACGACGCCACGGTCACCGCTGCTGCGAAGGCCACCGCATGAAGCTGCTGCTGCTGGGCAAGGGCGGACAGGTCGGCTGGGAGCTGCAGCGCAGCCTCGCGCCCCTGGGCGAGCTGGTGGCGCTCGACTTCGACAGCACCGATTTCCATGCCGACTTCAGCCGCCCCGAGCAACTGGCCGAGACCGTGCGGAAGGTGCGGCCCGACGTGATCGTCAATGCGGCAGCGCACACCGCGGTCGACAAGGCCGAGAGCGAGCCCGAGTTCGCGCGCAAGCTCAACGCCACCTCCCCGGGGATCGTGGCCGAGGCGGCCCAGCAGATCGGCGCGCTGATGGTGCACTACTCGACCGACTACGTCTTCGATGGCAGCGGCAGCCAGCCCTGGAAGGAAGACGATGCGACCGGCCCGCTGAGCGTGTACGGGCGCACCAAGCGCGAGGGCGAGCAGCTGGTGGCCGGGAACTGCCCGAAGCACCTGATCTTTCGCACCAGCTGGGTCTATGCCGCACGCGGCGGCAACTTTGCCAAGACCATGCTGCGCATCGCCAAGGAGCGCGATCGCCTGACCGTCATCGACGACCAGTTCGGTGCGCCCACCGGGGCCGAGCTGCTGGCCGACGTCACGGCGCATGCCATTCGCGCCACCCTGCAGGACCCGGCCAAGGCGGGTCTGTATCACGCGGTGGCGGGGGGAGTGACCACCTGGCACGGCTATGCGCGCTTCGTGATCGAGCAGGCCCAGGCGGCCGGCGCTCAACTCAAGGCCGGACCCGGCGAAGTCGACCCAGTGCCCACCACCGCCTTCCCGACACCGGCGACCCGGCCGCACAACTCGCGCCTGGACACCGCCAAGCTGCAGGCCACCTTCGGGCTGCGCCTGCCGCCCTGGCAGGAAGGCGTGGCGCGCATGCTGCGCGAAACGCTTTGATGAAGAACCTCACGCAAAGAGAACACATGACGCAACGCAAAGGCATCATCCTGGCCGGTGGCTCGGGCACTCGGCTGCACCCCGCGACGCTGGCGCTCAGCAAGCAGCTGCTGCCGGTGTACGACAAGCCGATGATCTATTACCCGCTGAGCACCTTGATGCTGGGCGGCATGCGCGACATCCTGATCATCAGCACGCCGCAGGACACACCGCGCTTCCAGCAGCTGCTGGGGGATGGCAGCCAGTGGGGGATCAACCTGCAGTACGCGGTGCAGCCGAGTCCGGACGGCCTCGCGCAGGCCTTCATCATCGGCGACAAGTTCGTGGGCAACGATCCCAGTGCGCTGGTGCTGGGGGACAACATCTTCTACGGGCATGACTTTGCGCACCTGCTGGGAAGCGCCCATGCGCAAGAGGCGGGCGCCACCGTGTTCGCGTACCACGTGCAAGACCCCGAACGCTACGGCGTGGTCTCGTTCGATGCACAGGGCAAGGCCAGCAGCATCGAGGAGAAGCCGCTGGAGCCCAAGAGCAACTACGCCGTCACGGGCCTGTACTTCTATGACAACCAGGTGGTGGACATTGCCAAGGCGGTGAAGCCCAGCGCGCGCGGCGAGCTGGAGATCACGGCGGTGAACCAAGCGTATCTGGACCTCAACCAATTGAACGTGCAGATCATGCAGCGCGGCTATGCGTGGCTGGACACCGGGACGCACGACAGCCTGCTGGAAGCGGGGCAGTTCATCGCCACGCTGGAACACCGCCAGGGGCTGAAGATCGCCTGTCCCGAAGAGATCGCCTGGCGCAACGGATACATCGACAGCGAAAAGCTGGCCAGGCTGGCAGCGCCGCTTCGGAAGAACGGCTACGGCAAGTACCTGAGCCATCTGCTGGCCGAAGAGGTGCGCTGATGAAGGTCACGTCCACCGCGATCCCCGATGTGCTGGTGATCGAACCCAGGGTGTTCGGTGATGCGCGCGGCTTCTTCTTCGAGAGCTTCAATCAGAAAGCCTTCGGTGAAGCCATTGGCAAGCACGTCGACTTCGTCCAGGACAACCATTCGCGCTCGACCAGGGGCGTGCTGCGCGGGCTGCACTACCAGGTCCAGCAACCTCAGGCAAAACTCGTGCGCGTGGTCAGCGGTGCCGTGTTCGACGTGGCGGTCGA